>DIXH01000034.1 GCA_002428605.1 Clostridiaceae bacterium UBA6085 | reverse complement strand
ACCCACATATAGTAAAGAAGAGCCCCATTTTTTCCTGTTTTCTCCATAAAAAAAGACGTCCTTTCGAACGTCCTGGTATCAGAACAAAATTCTGTCTGTGATCCTGTTTATCCTTTCCATCCTCTCCCTGATATACTCATCAACCTTACGGACTGATGTATTCAAGACAAGCTCCTCTGGAAAATGGACTTCCTCGAGAAGTCTTAATACTTTTCCGAATTCCCCTACGCTGTCACTGAAGTGGGCATCGCTTCCGGTAACTATCCTGACTCCATGCTCTTTGCAAAGCATCGCAAATAATCTGCAGTTCTCCTCACTGCCGGTCCTGACCGCGAAGGAATGGTTGTTGATCTCAATAAGCTTTCCATGCTCCTTAGCCGCAATTACAACCGCCTCAATATCTACCTGATACTTGGGATTGCCTGGATGCGATACCGCGTCTATGTATGGGTTTGAAAGAGCCTTTATCATTCCTTCAGTATGGTCATGGACCTTGCCTGGCTTAAGGCATGGCTCATGATAGCCCGCCATGCAGAAATCAAGCTTTCCAAGGAACCTTTCCGGCAGGTCTATCGATCCGTCAAAATCCATTATGTTGGCCTCTACGCCTTTAAGTATGCGGACTCCTTGGATCTTATCAGGCAGTATCTTCAGATTGTGGAAATAAAGGAATCCCGGAGCACCCGGAAGTTCCGGTCCATGGTCTGTAACTGCCATCATCTCTATCCCATTGTCTGCAGCTCCCTTTGCCATTTCCTGTATAGTGCTGTATGCATGTCCGCTTGCAATGGTATGTGTGTGCGTATCTACAACTAATCTCATAAGTATCTTCTCCTTTGCTCTGCCAGAAATCAAACTGGCCATGCTGTCCATGAATTCTATCGGTGTTCTATCGTCTGTTCTCCAGGCATTGCCTATCTGCACACCAGGGTCTGGCTTACAATATCTGCAAATATCTCCATGCCTTCAGTAGCTGCGACGTGTATGACATCAGACAGGTGGTCAGAGCCTGAAATCAGATTGCCAAGTCGGTTCTTCTTCATAAGTATCATAAGTGGATTGTATGTCACATCGCTTTTCCCGTCAAAGACGGCAGCATAGAATATCCCTGTTTCCACCAGGTCCTGGAAGAAATGGCTTCCGAAGGAAAGCTCAGGCATAAGTCCTGATTCAGCTGAGGACACCTCGCAGATCACTGCCATATTGGATATTTCGGTAAAGTGGACCGGGACTCCAAGTGTAGGAGTGGTAGTTCCCCATCTGCCTGGTCCTACAAGCATCACTCCATTCCCCTTCAGATTTTCATTCAGCTTCCCTATGGTTCGCGCAACCTCATACTTGCCCTGCTCATCAAGCTTCAGGTATTCCTTCGTCCTGACAAGTATGGTGTAATCAATTGGAAGCCTCACATTTCCACCCATGAAGTTTCCCTTTGATCTTATAAAGCAATTTTGACAGTCGCCGGGCTTCGGCATCTCAACTGGAGTTCCCAGGCCTCTTGTCTGGAGCGGTCTGCACTGTACTAGGTTTACCTTGAACCTGCCGTCCTTGGTGAAGTTTACTGTAAATTCAATGTCCACAGGGTATTCATATACCCTGGATATGAGCTCAAGCATGCTTCTCATAAGGCCCGGGAATTCAGTTTCAGAAAGCAGCTTCTTGAAATCCATGATTATCGGACGATACTTCAAGGAATATCCTCTCTCCCTCAGATACTCCTCGCTCCTGAAATCGATGCTTGCAAACAGTCCTCTGTCAGTGCCGATTTCAGCGCTTACCAGTTCATCCACATTTCTTGTGAGCAGGCTGTTCTCAACTATTGATATGACATCTGCGTAATGCTGAGAGAATTTCTTCTCATCGCCATACCCTATATGCGGCGTCCTCATTGGGTTATCCAGGCAAACCACGTGTGCATAATCACCCACGCTTCTTTCTACTGCCCTGGTTCCCAGTCCGAATACCATTCGGAGCATGCCTGCAGTAATGTCGATATCCTTGTCCCAGACATAAAGGTTCGTGGAATTTCCTACTCCTGCAAGATGAGGATAGAAGTTCTCACCATGATAATCCCCTGATACCCTCTGTACCAGAATGGCCATCTGCTCATCGCTTTCCGACAGCCCCCTGTTAAGCCTGTAGTTAAGTGCATCATCACTCATAGTGCTGGCATATACAATCCTTATCGCCTGCTCCAGTGCCTCATATCTCTCTTCAGGGGTACCCTGGTTGGCACAGAATACGCTTTCGTATTTTCCTGCAAAAGCGTTGCCGAAATTGTCCTCCTGAAGAGAGCTGGACCTGACAATTATAGGAGACTGCCCGTAGTATTCAAGCATCTGGTAGAACTGCTCCTTTATGATCGAAGGGAATTTACCCCTGAGAAGCTTCTCTTTCAGCTCGGGTGCAAGGGAGAAATAGCCTTCCCTGGTCTTCTGCCTTGTCCTCAGGCTCCACCAGCCATTCTGAACGATATAGGTGTAGAATATGTCTGAGCCAAGATAAAAGGAGTCATGTGGTTCAAGATACCTTGTGAATTTCTCGCCGGCTTCCTTCTCAAGTATTTTTCTTGCCACGAGCATCCCCACGCTCTTGCCACCGATAAATCCTGTTCCGATCTCCCTCGATGCGACTGCAAGTATGTCTGCAAGCGTGAAGTACCGGTCGCACAGGTCGAACATCCTCTGCCCGCCTCCGATTATGGTGGACATGAGCTCCCTCTTGATATCTTCCTGAGCCTTCTTGTCCTTGGTCAGCGTATCTCCGGCTTTACCCAGCATTATCTGCCAGTGGTCAAGCTTGTCCTTCCCTCTGTCAAGGCTCGAGAAGAGCTCCGCAACCTCCATGCTGGAGGTTATGCTGGAGGCCTCGTCCCCCTCCACAAGATGCGGAAAGAACATTGTCGGGGAATATCTCTGCCACACCTTCAGCGGGTGTATGTATCTTCTTCCGCCGACATTGTACAGGTCAAGCAGCAGCTGTGTCGTTTCCCTTATTCCTGCTATGGTGCTGTACGTGTGGGAATTCCTCATTATCGCAAAATAGGCTATCGTTTCAAGGTCATACAGAAAAGGGCATGTAACCTTGAAAAAGTTCGCTATCATAAGGTCCGAATGCCAGAATTCAAGAAGGTCGGTAAGGCAGTCAAAAACATACAGTGCCTTCAATCCCTCTTTCTCAATTAGCTTCCTGATCTCAGAAGCAAAGCTTTCGAAGCCCTTCTTCGAGTCGATTTCATATTTCTTCGTATAAAAAGACTCACCCAAAATTGGATCGTGCATTCCAAATCTGAAGTATATGAGCTTTCTTCCTTCAGATAACGCATTTTCAGCAAAAGGCAGCGCAACATTCCTGTAGTCATTTATAGAATCGACCTGCCAGACCACATTATCCCCCAGACGCATATCATCAATGACTCTGTCGAATCCCCCAAGTCCGCTGCCTACCCTTTCGTGCATAGCCATAACCACGCCTCCTCTAAGCTCTTCATAGGAAGATTATACAACAGTTATGCTATAATTGTTGATATGTAAATGAAGTCGGAACAATGGAGGTTATCATGAATGAAGTGATAAGGCAGCTGAAAGACAGAAAATCCTGCAGGATCTTTGACAAGAAGGAGGTCCCTTCCGAGGTCAGGAGTGAAATCCTGAAATCAGCACTGGAAGCCCCTACTGCCGGTGCAATGATGCTCTACACGATAATCGATGTCACTGATGCCGGGAAGAAGAAGAGACTGTCAGTCACCTGCGACAATCAGCCCTTCATCGCTGATGCGCCTTTGGTGCTGGTATTTCTTGCAGACTGGCAGAGATGGTTCGATGCATTTGAATTTGAAGGATGTGATACGCGAAAACCAGGAAAGGGCGATCTCCTCCTTGCATGCGCTGATGCCATAGTCGCAGCCCAGAATACCGTTGTTGCAGCTGCATCGCTCGGTCTTGGCTCCTGTTATATCGGAGATATAATAGAGAACTGCGAGGATGTGCGGGAAATATTAGTTCTGCCGGAATATGTCATCCCAGCCGCAATGGTAGTATACGGGTATCCAGGCGAATCGCAGATAAGAAGGAAAAAACCGGAGCGATTCTCAGTGGACCACATCGTCCACAAGGACAGCTACCGAAGACTTACATCGGAGGAGCACTATGCGATGCAAACGGACCTGAGCACAAGGTCAGGCTATCCTGACAAGGACATAACAGAAGCAGTAAAGGCGATATGTAAAAGAAAGTACATGTCAGATTTTTCAATTGAGATGAACAGATCTGCAGAAAAATACATGGAAAACTTCAAATAGGCTGATCAGTCGGGAGGCTCACAATGATAAAGCTAGAGTATATAACACCTTACCCTGATCTAATCGAGGATGTTGAAAGGATAATAAGGGAGAAATCCTTTAACGAGAAGTTTGACAGCATATCCATACACGAATTTTCAGATCCGGATGACATTGTGCTTGACCCTGAATGCAGCATCATCGTGGCTAGAGGCTATGCATCTGACGTGATAAGGAAGAGGTATCCAGGTCTTCCTGTAGTAGAAATCTCACTAACAGGCTATGACATAATCCATGCAATCGCAGAATGCAAGAAGAAATTCAATCCTGTAAAGATTGGATTGATTGGTAACTATCATAATATGAGGGACATGCAGAGCCTCTACCATCTTCTCGAAAGCAGCATCGAGATCTATAGCGGGCAGAATATAGCAGGAATTGAGGATTCAGTCGATAAGGCTGTAAAGGATGGTTGTGATGCTGTTATAGGAGGCAACTATATATGCCAGTGTGCCAGGAACAAAAATGTAAACCACCTTCTGATCCGTACCGGAGATGATGCTATAGAGCGGTCACTTAGCGATGCATGGCATCTTGTAGATGCAATACAAAAAGAGCGTGAGCAATCTGAGATATTCAGGACAATAACCCAGAGCTCCAGTGAAGGCTTGCTGTACGTAAATACGGAAGGCACCATAATCATAGTAAACCAGACAGCACTCAATCTCATCCACAGGGATTCAGCAAGTGTCATTGGAAGTCGTGTCGAGGATTGCTTCCCATTTATTTCGGAAGACATAAAAAGGTCGCTCAGAACCAGGACCAGGATACTGAATGAGCTCTATAACCTTAATGACAGGATGCTTTCTGTGGACTGCATCCCGATTACTCCATCAGACGAACTATCAGGTGTTGTCATCAACTTCCGGGATATAACAAGAATCCAGCAGATGGAGGCTCAGATCAGGAAAAAGCTCAGTGCAATGGGACTGAATGCAAAATACACATTCAACGACATAAGGTATAAAAGCTCGGCAATGGAAAAGACAGTCAAAATGGCTGGTATGTTCGCTGCTGTCTCCTCAAATATCATACTTGTCGGTGAAACTGGAACTGGGAAGGAGCTTCTGGCGCAAAGCATACACAATGCAAGCGCCCGGAGAAGCGGGTCATTCGTTGCGGTAAATTGTGCAGCGCTATCGGAGAACCTGCTTGAGAGCGAGCTGTTCGGTTATGAGGAAGGTGCATTCACTGGAGCCGTGAAGGGAGGAAAGATGGGTCTTTTCGAGGTAGCCCATAACGGCACTCTGTTCCTGGACGAGATATCCGAGATACCTATCTCATTCCAGAGCAAGCTCCTTAGAGTATTGCAGGAGAGAGAGGTAAGGCGTGTCGGTGCAAACAGGGTCGTCTCAGTCGATGTAAGGATCATTGCAGCAACAAACAGGGACCTAAAGGAAATGATTTCTGAGGGCACCTTCAGGCAGGACCTTTATTATCGCCTCAACACTCTCGAGCTGCACATACCTCCGCTTAGGAGCAGACATGAAGACATTGAGATCCTCTTTAGCCACTATATGCAGAAATATGCATTGAAATTCGGAATCCAAGCAAAGTCAATCGAGCCCGATGCTGTGGAGCTTCTTAAGAAGCACTCATTTGACGGCAACATTAGGGAGCTCCGAAACCTTGCAGAAAGGCTTAATGTTACAGTGCCCGGCAACATTGTCTCATTTGAGAGCGTGTACTCGGCACTGTTTCCAGGAGAGCTTACCCATCTGAAAAAGCCCGTCCCTGCGTTTAAGAGCATGAGCAGGCTTCCTGAGAGGGATGAGATCCTTAAGACCCTTGAAGATTGTGGCTACAACAGGTCTGAGGCAGCAAGGAGGCTTGGAATGGACAGGACTACTCTATGGAGAAAACTTAAAAAGTAAGAGTTTCCTCAGCCTTGAGACTCTTTCCTGAAGAAACATGCAATCCTTGCATTCTCTTCCAGCTCCTCGATCCCGTAAAAGGCATTGAGAAGACTGGTTCCTGCAACGACCGGACCGTGGTTTGCAAGGAGGAACCCGTCATCATACTTTACTCTTTTCTCGAAGAGGTCGAACAACTCCCTGCTTCCCGGGGGGGCATAGGGGACCAGACCGATTGTGCCTACCTTCATCTTAAGATACGGCGTGATGTCAGGCATCACGTCGTTCTCATTTTCGTGCTCATAGCATGAAAAAACGGTAGCGTAGAAGCTATGGGTGTGGATAACCGCCCTGATATCATCGCTCTTCCGGTACAATGCCAGATGGAGAGGAAGCTCCTTGCTGGCAGTTACAGAGTTAAGACTCTTGCAGTCACCCTCCGCATCGAGGCTCAGAATAGCAAAATCATCAGACTGTAGCCTTCCGAAGCAGGTACCTGTTCCCGTTATGTATATCCTGTCGCCCTGTCTGAAGCTTAGGTTTGCGGATGAACCTGTGGCCTTTCCTCTGTCAAAAAGGCTTTTTGCTATCCAGATGGCGTCATCAAGCATCTTGTCTGTCAACATTACTCTTCCTCCATTATTTTTATTGCTTTCGTAAAGAAATCTGGGCTTCCAAAATTCCCTGATTTCAGGACAAGCTTCACACTTCTGTTATCAATCGGTACCATTACTGGCACACCAGGTGCAACACTCCTCCCGACTGAGAATGCTCGATATCCAAGCTTCATGGTTACAGCTCCTGATGTCTCTCCACCTGCAACGATAATTTTTCTTATTCCATGGTCAACAGCTTTCTTTGCGAGCAAAGATACAGTACCCTCCAGAAGCCTTGAAATCTCATCACTTCCATGTTCCTGTGCCTTCCTGATGTTCTCGGGAGTATCTGAGCTGAACACTAGCACAGGTCCTTTTACATGTGCCAGTATGAAACCCCATAGCATTTCAATCGTCTGAAGACCTGAAACAAGCATCTGAGGTTCAACCTTGATATATGGCAGACCTTCCGCAATATAGCTTTCAATCTGTCCAAGAGTTGCTGTTGAACAGCTCCCTGCCACTATGAGTGCAGAGCCTCCTGTATCCTTGTCCTGATGTTCACTATGGATTAAACTATTCCCTGAAGCCATATTCTTCCCCAGATAGGCAGCAAGACCTGATCCTCCTGTATAGAGCAAGAGGTCATCAAAATAATCTGCGATGTCCTTTCCGTGGCTTTCGTTGAAGTAATCAGGAACCACATAGAAGTGTTCCCATTTTTCGCTCATTTCTCCAAGCATATCCCTGGTTCTTTCCTTATCGCTTATAATTGCATCAGAATCCAGGACAACCACGGGATATTTGCTCTGTTCACCAAGCAGAACCCTTAAATTAGAATTAGTCATAGGTGTTAACGGGTGGTTCTTCATCGGGCTTTCACTTAGAGGAATCCCGTTGACATAAAGGATACCATCCTTTACAGTCCTGCCGTTAACCGGGAGCGAAGGGCAGACAACCGTATACCTTGTATCAAGGACCTCCATCATCATATCTGCTACAGGACCTATATTGCCCTCTGAAGTAGAATCGAATGTGGAGCAATATTTGAAGTAATATTTTTTAAACCCATTGTTTATTGCCCACTCGAGTGCAAGACTCGATTCTTCCACAGCAGCCCTTGATTCCTCGGTCCTTGTTTTAAGGGCAATCACCACTATGTCTGCATTTGAGATCTCAAGCCCTTCCTCAGGTATTCCGTTTGTCACTAAAGTCCTTAGACCGGCTTCAGAAAAGAAGGATGCAATATCACTTGCTCCTGTAAAATCATCCGCGATGCAACATAGTCTCTTTGGTTCATTCATTCAATAATCCTCCTCAATAATCAATCATGTCGAATATAACGCAATTTTGATACCACAATGTAGGAGTGCACAAAATTATTAACCTTATGAGTAGAAATGCTGCTAGATCTCTGCATTATTCATTCAGTGACCCTTAATACCAATCATAAATGAGTTCTGTAGCTATTCATTAGGAGTCACGTCTTACCGCGCTGTATATTTGTTGCACCTGTCGCACGTGTTTCACATACAACACGTTGCAACACGTTGCAGCACTTTGTCTGTTCAGTCGGATTTCAAAAATCTAATCTGAGGCATAAAAATTATGACCTGTAAAAAATCATGCATACTCTTGAAAATCGGGCAGCTAAAGCTCCTTTTTCTCCGGATCTCGAGCCATTTCGGTTAGCTACTTTCGAATCTCCAGTGAAAACGTTATATAATGGCACGGGAATTGCTAATTGAATACCATGACTGGTTTCACCCGGGGATTAACCGGTCATGCACAATCTAAAATTTGGGAGGGACAGTATGTTTACATCAACCGTGTATATTCTCGCAGTATTCGTCGTATGCATTATCTTCATGATTCTGCTCATATCCAAGGCGAAGGTACATCCAGTCATAAGCATCCTTTTAACCTCGCTCATTCTCGCAATAGCTCTTGGAACTCCATGGGCTGACGTGATGCCAACAATCGAAAAAGGCTTTGCAGGCACAATCGATGATATTGCTCTCGTAATCCTTCTTGGCTGCATACTTGGAAAAGTGCTTGAAGAAACCGGAGCTGCAGTCAGCATTACGAAGTTTGCAATTAAGATATTCGGTAAAAAGAGGATAATTTGGGGAATAGTCCTCAGCTCCGCAATTCTTGGAATACCGATATTTGCCGATTCAGTTGTAATTCTCCTTATTCCCATAGTTTCAACCCTGGCTGTTGAAGCTGGCGCATCCATGATGGTGTTCGGAACTGCACTCTATCTTGGAGCTCTTACAACTGCATCCCTTGTTCCACCGACTCCCGGTCCGGTTGCAGCGGCAGCTCTTCTCGGGGTTCCGATCGGAGAAGCGATCCTATGGGGACTTCTAGTTGCCATACCTGGAGTTATTGCCGCGACCCTTTACAGTAAAACCCTGAAGACCATGGTGCTGCCTAAAGAGGAGTACCTTGAGGCAGCAAAGAAATCGGATGGATTGAAGCTGCCTACAGTCGGCAACTCACTGGCACCAATAATACTTCCCCTGGTTCTTATAATGCTGAATACTATCCTTAACAATATAATACCAGATACAGCGATTGCCAGGTTCTTCTCCTTTGCAGGCTCACCTACGCCAGCACTTCTGGCGGGATGTTTCTACTCTCTTGCATTGACAGGCTCTAAATGGAAATCGAAGGAAGTCGTCAATGACTGGGTCGAATCCGCAGTCAGATCCGCTGCAATGCCTATACTTGTCACTGGTATGGGCGGTGCTCTTGCAATATTCATAAAGAATGCAGGCGTTGCGGACAAGATAGCTGCCGGCGTTGTTAACATGAGCCTTCCCGGTATCCTTGTGCCAATAGTGATTGCTGCACTTATCCATGTGATTACAGGCTCTAACTCGCTTGGTGTAATGACTGCAGCAGCCCTTGTCCAGCCGATGCTTGTTACCATCGGGATATCACCACTTGCAGCATTCCTTGCTTGTGCATCAGGAGCGCTTATGTTCAAGCAGGCTAATTCAAGTGGATTCTGGGTTACCGTATCTATGTCAAATATGAATGTAAACCAGGGACTCATCGGAGTCGGAGGCGCATCTACCGTGGCCGGAGCTGTATGTTCCCTGTTCACAATACTTCTTCACGTAGCAGGACTCATTTAATTGAATCATTGTGATTGGATCAGATATCTGGTCCCACCAGATAAATAATTAGGCACAATCTACTTTACTTAGGAGGAAATATGGAAAAATTCATAACAAAGGCAGCCAGGCTTAACGGACCCTACGATATTGAGCTTATAGAAAGAGAGCTCGTATGCGGTGACGATGACATAATCGTAAGGAACCACCTGATTGGAATTTGCGGCTCAGACAAAAACTTTTATAGAGGCTTTCTTCCACCAAAGACAGCTGAATTCAGGCAGGATCCAAGCTTCCCGTTCCTGCTCGGTCATGAGAGCGGTGGAACAGTTGTGGCTGTTGGAAGCAAAATATCACAATACAGGGTAGGAGACAAGGTAATAGCCTTCGGCTGGAACAACAATTATGCTGAATATTTCATATCCAAGGAATTCCAGCTGCAGCCTGTACCTGATGGCATAGACCTTGATACGGCAAGCCTTGGTGAACCGATTGCATGTGCAATGTATTCCGGCATGAACAGCGGTGTTCAGCTTGGCGACTATGTAGTCGTGATGGGAGCGGGCTTTGCAGGTCAGATAATCGCGCAGTGTGCCAAGCTGAAGGGAGCCTATAAAGTCATCATGGTTGATGTCCTAGACGGCAAGCTGGAGCTGGCAAAAAAACTTGGATGCGACGTGACAATCAATTCTACAAGGGAAAATGTCATAGAGATAGTATCAGAGCTCACAAAGGGCAGGGGTGCTGATGTTGTGGTTGAGGCTGCAGGTACCGAAGACTCATTCAACACCGCAACTGAAATCATAAAACATAACGGTAAGTTCGTCTTCTACAGCTGGGTTACCAAGCCCATTACGCTGAACATCAGCAGATGGCATGATGATGGTCTGGAATTCATCAACACCTGTCTTGTCCACCACACCTGGCAGGAAAGGTATGTCTGGACTCCGGAGGTATTCAGGCCCATAGCACAGGGGCTTGTAGACGTTAAGTCACTCATAACAAACGAGTTCAGGCTGGATGACATTAAGGCGGGATTCGACCTGGCTGACAAGGATGACAGCGCCATAAAGATCGTATTCAGACCATAGCAAAAACTAAGGAGGAAAAATATGATATATCATCATATCTTCGAAAAATACGCAAAGAAAGATGCAGTTTATGCTGCAATAATTGGAGCCGGTCATTTTGGTACTGCAGTTGTCACACAGCAGCTCTTTGTAAAAGGGCTTTCAGTTCCAATTGTTTGTGACAAGAATCTTGTGAGCGCAAAAAGTTCATTCCTGAAGGCAGGAGTCATTGAAGACAAAATCAGATATTCAAGCGATCCTGAGGAAATGAGTTCTCTTCTACGTCAGGGCAGCTATATATATACTGATTCAGTCGAAAGCATAATGCAAATCCCGGAAATTGACATAATCTGCGAAGGTACCGGCGTCCCTGAGGCTGCTGCAGGACACTGTAAAATGGCTTTAGACTCCGGAAAGCACATTGCGATAATCTCAAAGGAGCTCGACTCGGTAATAGGTCCACAGCTGAAGAAGATGGCTGCTGAGAAAGGTCTGGTATACACTCCTGTTGATGGTGACCAGCATGGCCTTCTTATACAGATGGTCGAGTGGGCAAGGGAAATCGGTCTTACCGTAATCACTGCAGGCAAGTCACGGGATGGAGAATTCATTCTCGATGAAGCAAACAATACAGTATCGATAGCTGCTGACGGAATAACGGTACACGAGTCCGTATCGGTTAAAATTGCTGAAGAAGACACGAAGTACCTTCAGATGATTCCAGAAGGTGCATCCAGGGATTACCTGGACAAAAGAGCTGAAATTCTTAAGGACCTTCCAAACGCAGGTGGCTTTGACCTTTGCGAGCTCACGATCATGGCCAACTCTACAGGCATGAAACCATACATCCCTTCACTGACACAGGGTACTCTCAGGATAACAGAACTTCCAATTGCATACTGTTCAAGCAGGAACGGGGGCATATACGAGGATACCGAGGGCATCATCGATGTCCACACCTGCTTGAGAAGAGCCGACGAATCAGGTATGGGCGGTGGTGTGTTCATGGTAGTTCGCTGCGACAACGCATACTCGAACTTCATTCTGACCACCAAGGGCCAGATACCAAACTACGATCTTTCAACGGCGGTAATATACAGGCCTTATCATTTGTGCGGCGTTGAAGTCACAACATCACTCAAATCTGCTGTATTGCTTGGTCTGGATACAGGATCGAAGGAATACAGACAGGATTATGATTTGGTAAGGGTTGCTGCAAGGGATATTGAGGCAGGCGAAATCTTTGGAAACGACCATGACTCCAAGCTGACATCGAATATTATTCCTTCAACAAAATACGGCAAGGACAGCGCAGTACCTGCTCATATGCTGAATGGTCATGCTGCCAGGGTATCGATTAGAAAAGGCGAGACAATAACCTATGACATGGTTACAGAGCCAGCCCAGTCCCTATTATGGGAACTGCGAAGGCTTCAGGAATCAGGAGCTGATTCATAAAAAAGTTAGAGGCAGGAGCGTTCATGCTCCTGCCTCTTATTCTCTATCCCTCTAGCTGCGAGACCCTGGTGGTCTTTGCGAGCGGCTTCCATATGAATGAAGCGATTGCGAAGTCAACAAGGCTGTGAACCAGTGTCCCCACTCCAACGAGCAATACTATCGAGACTATGAATCCTTTCGCATAGTATGCCTGTGACATTCCGTTCCCGAAGTAGAATGGCATAACAACAAGCATTTCGCTGATGGCGTGTATGATAGCAATGAGCAGGGATAATCCGAACCTTGAAGCGGTGCCATCCATTATGCTCCTTCTGTTCTTTATTATGCTTGAACCTATCAAAGCCCAGACAAGATGCGTTCCGGCCCTAAGTACAACAACTATCGGAAATCCTCCTATGAAGAAGCCCAAAGTCGTTCCTATGGCTACCGCTACTGCTGTTGCAGGAGATATGAACATTGCAATCATCGTAGCAACATGGCTTGCCAGAGTGAAAGAAGCTGGTTCAAGCAGTATTTTTATCGGGGAATACATCGGGATTATGATACCTATGGCGCAAAGAAGGGCTGCAATTGTCATTTTGTACACTTTGTCACTTGTTTTCATTTTATCACCTCATAAGAAATTAACAGTTTGTGAACAGTCTGGTTATAATTGTAGCATATACAGCTGTCTTGTCAACTTCATCTGTCAAAAATTTAAGGTTTTCTTAGCCCTTTTACTTCTTGGCAGGGCACACTAACTCACTGATTTCATGTTTGCCCTGTACTCATTGATATGCTATAATTCCATATAAATCAATAGTTCGGTTGATGGCTGCGGGATAATAGAGACCGTAGTCGGACGAGCCTCTGGAGAGACTCAGTGAGCACCGAAGGGGAAAGCCAAATGGCGAAACTCTCAGGTAAAAGGACAGAGGATGATGGAACTAAAGGCAGCTTCAGGTCGCCTTTCATTCCCATCGCATTATCGTAGGCCGAATCGTGGATTGGGTCTTTTTTTTATCCAAATGAAGCGAGGAGGAAAAAAATGAAAGCATTCATAACAGTAATCGGAAAAGACAGAGTCGGAATCATCCATGGTATCACATCAGTCCTCAAGGACTGCAATGTAAATGTGCTCGATATTATCCAGACCAGAGTGGAGTCATACTTCACAATGATCATGTTCGTGGACCTGGAAGGCATGTCAACAGATTATAAGGTCCTTAAATCATCTCTGGATTCTGCCGGAGAAGCGCTTGGCGTTACCGTAAAGATTCAGCATGAGGACATATTCAACTCAATGCACAAGCTTTAACACCGGAGGGCATTCATATGATAAACTACCAGAACATAATGGAGACCATTAACATGATCGAGCAGGAAAAGCTCGATATCAGAACCATAACAATGGGTATTTCCCTCCTTGACTGCAGCGACAGTGATGGCAAAAGATCAAGGCAGAAGATATACGACAAAATAACAAGATACGCAGAGAAGCTTGTATCTGTCGGAGAAGACCTCGAACTTGAATATGGGATCCCGATAATCAATAAAAGGATATCAGTCACTCCCATATCTCTCATTGCGCAGGCTTCAGACGATACTGATTATGTAGAGTACGCAAGGATACTTGATAGGGCTGCCGATACCCTGGGCGTCAATTTCATCGGCGGTTTTTCCGCTCTTGTCCAGAAAGGGTATACAAAGGGTGACAGGATACTCCTTAACTCTATACCGGAAGCCCTTGCTTCAACTCTGAAGGTCTGTTCATCTGTGAATGTAGGCTGCACAAAGAGCGGCATTAACATGGATGCTGTTCGTGACCTTGGACATATCATCAAGAAGACTGCCTATCTTACAAAGGACAATGACAGCATAGGGTGTGCAAAGTTTGTGGTATTTGCCAATGCGGTAGAGGATAATCCTTTCATGGCAGGGTCATTCCATGGTGTAGGCGAAGCCGAATGTGTTATAAACGTGGGAATCAGCGGACCGGGCGTTGTGAAAAAGGCTCTTGAATCAGTCCATGGAGAAAGCTTCGATGTACTTGCAGAGACTGTCAAGAAGACCTCATTCAAGATAACCAGGATGGGCCAGCTGATTGCAACTGAGGCTTCAAGAAGACTTGGATTCCCATTCGGAATAGTAGACCTTTCACTCGCCCCTACACCCGCTGTAGGTGACAGCGTTGCCAGGATCTTTGAGGAGATGGGACTTGAGAGGACAGGCTGTCATGGAACAACAGCAGCGCTTGCCCTCCTGAATGACGCGGTCAAGAAGGGCGGGATCATGGCAGCAAACCATGTTGGAGGTCTTAGCGGAGCTTTCATACCGGTAAGCGAGGATGAAGGAATGATTGAGGCTGTTGTGACTGGGGCACTTTCGCTGGATAAGCTGGAAGCGATGACCTGTGTCTGCTCAGTCGGTCTTGATATGATTGCGGTACCCGGAGATACGCCTGCTGAGACGATATCAGGAATTATCGCCGATGAAGCTGCAATCGGTGTAATAAACAACAAGACTACAGGAGTCAGGATAATTCCTGTCTTCGGAAAGCAAGTAGGTGACTCTGTAGAATTCGGCGGTCTTCTTGGAACAGCACCGGTGATGGCAGTTAGCAAATTCTCCAGCGCAGATTTCATAAACCGCGGTGGCAGGATCCCTGCTCCGGTCCATAGCTTCAAGAACTGATCCAAAAAGGAACAAAACAGCATTCGGACCTTAATTCCGGATGCTGTTTTTTTGTTCGCGTTTGATACACTCTAAACACCCCTTTGATAAATTGATTTTTGATAATTGTGATAATTCCATTAGTATCCGGTTTTTAAGCTTTTTTATGTCACATATTGGCACATTTTCGCGAAAATCTACTCGCCCGAAGCAATAAAACACTGTCCGTTAATGGAACAACCGCTGTCGCCTGCCATTTTTTTATTGTTTAAATATTCAAATAATGAAGATTTATACCTGATTGCTTATTTAAAACTTCAGAATGGCTTAAAATAGCCAATCATTGATTCTATAAGCTGTTAATTTTTTTATTAACATACGTTTCATAAACATATATTTAGCCTAACAGATAATGTTTATCCTTTATATTCCAGGCAGCGACAGATTTAATGCATGTACTTGCAGAATTACAGCCATTATATGCATTATTATTCAAATAGACATTTTTTTAACCGGCCTTGCTGAATATATATGCTTTTCCCATCTTCTGTTTACGTTTACATCATGTTATATTCTTCATGTAACTGTTATTCCAATAAACTTTATTTGAAAGGAAGGTAGAAGCATGTCAGTAAGCGCGTATTTCATCCCAACAGTCAATCTTATCGGAGCTGGAACAGTCAACGAGGTCGGTGAAAAGATCAAGGTACTCGGAGGAAAGAAAGTCCTAATAGTCACCGATGCAATGCTGGCAAAGTTCGGAATGGCCGAAAGGGTTAAAGGCATTATCGAGGAAGCCGGGCTTGAAGCATTCGTATTTGACGGAGCAGAGCCAAACCCGACAGACCTGAATGTTACAGCAGGATTGAAGGCATGGAAAAAATATAAGTGCGATTCACTCGTATCACTCGGAGGCGGATCCTCCCATGATTGCGCCAAGGGTATAGGTCTTGTTGCATCAAACGGCGGCAACATAAAGGACTATGAAGGCGTTGATGTTTCAAAGAATGAATTCGTACCATATGTTGCATTGAATACTACTGCCGGTACCGCTTCAGAAATGACACGCTTCTGTATAATCACAGACACTTCCAGAAAGGTTAAGATGGCTATTATTGACTGGAGAGTAACAGCCAAGGTATCCATAAACGACCCTGAACTCATGGCTGGAATGCCTCCATCACTCACAGCCGCAACCGGAATGGACGCCCTTACACACGCAGTCGAGGCTTACGTTTCAACCATAGCAAATCCATTGACTGACTCAGCAGCCCTAATGGCTATCAAGCTTGTAGCAGAGTATCTTCCAAAGGCTGTTGCAAACGGTACTGACATGGTCTCCAGGGAGAAGATGGCATACGCTCAGTTCCTGGCAGGCATGGCATTCAACAACGCGAGCCTTGGTTATGTACACGCAATGGCTCATCAGCTCGGCGGCTTCTACAACCTTCCTCATGGAGTCTGCAATGCAATACTTCTTCCTGTTGTATCCCAGTTCAACCTTCTTGCCAAGGCAGACAGGTTCAGGGACATAGCGGTTGCAATGGGTGAATGTGTAGATGGACTTTCAGTAAATGATGCAGGACAGGTAGCCATTGAAGCTATAAAGACCTTGTCCAAGGCTGTTGGAATCCCTGAAGGGCTGTCAAAGCTCAATGTCAAGGAAGAGGACTTTGAGGTAATGGCAAAGAATGCAAAGCTTGACGCATGTCAGCTGACTAATCCAAGACTTGCTACCCTTGAACAGGTAATCGAACTTTTCAGGAAGGCAATGTAAATCAGGTAAATTAGCTTAAGCCACCTTGTCGTATGACATGGTGGCTTTTTCATGCACGTTTGCCCGTTTCGACAGAGCTGTTTCTCATCAGAAACATGAATGAAAATGAGGCACTTATGAAACCGCAGTTCCTTAAGCACCTCATGATCATGCTATTTCAGCACCTTTGCATAGTAGTCTGTGTCTAGAATCAGGGCGGAATACGTGAACTTCCTGTCTATAAGAGCCGAGATATTCTTCCTGTAATCCTTATCGACTGTTACCCCTTCGTTTGGTGTGAAGACCTTAGTGGTCGAATTGTACCTTCCCTTATCCGATATGAAGCTCCTGTTGGAGAATATCACAAGCGGAGGTGTATCTGAGAATGCATCTATTCCCATAAGAAGCCTTGAGTCATACTCATTTCCCATAAGGTTGTTGATGGTTGGGATGATGTCAAGGCTCGATACCGGCCTGTCTATGGTCTCAGGCTTCATTCCCTTCGCATACAGTATGAAGCTGCTTGAATAAAGCTCGAAGTTCTTCTCAATTGTATGGCCTGCAAGATTGTTAAGGTCCTTCTCTTCGAGTCCGTAAGGATAGTGGTCTGCACTTATTGCTATAAGAGTCTTATCTGCAACTCCAGCCTCTTCAAGCCTCTCAAGCAGATACTCCATTGCCTTATCAAGCTCTATCTGAGTCGCCATGTAAGCTTTGCCTGCTGAGTTGTACGGGAGATCTTCTACAAGGCTCTGGTTCTTTTTTGCAATGAAGTTTCCATCGAATGTATACATCATGTGTCCGCTTACAGTCATGTAGTAGGTGTGGAACTTCTCATCGTTTATGTAGTCATCTACTGTCTTCTCCATCATCTCGATGTCAGACTCCGGCCAGGTCTTCCTTACATCCAGTCCGTTTCCGACACCCTTGTAATCATATCCCATGTTAGGATGGGAAATGTTTCTTTTGTAGTAGGTGTAGGTATGGTTGTGGTACGCCCTTGTTGAATATCCGTACTGGGACATCATATTTCCCATTCCAAAAGGCATGTATATGCTGCCTGACTTGTAATAGCTCCATACTCCGCTTTTAGGTATCAGGCTTGTAGTAGCGACGTATTCTCCATCCGATGTGGACACACCCCATATAGGGTTATAGAAGTTTGTAAAGTTGAAGCCCTCAGTCTGCATCTTGTAGAGTGTCGGGGTGACATCCTTGTCGACCGCATACTTCGAGAAGCCTTCTGCCGTTATTAGTATGAGATTGTAGCCTTCGAACATTCCTGTGTAGTCGTTCTTCGCAGTAGGTTCGATCGTGGAAAAATACTGATGCATCTTCTTGACTGTATCGCTTCCAGCACCTGCAATAAGGTCATCAAAGTTGATGTCCATGACATTGTATTCAACCGGCTTCACAGGCTCCTCAGTTGGTGTCTGAGTTGTCGGTTCAGCAGATCCAGGTTCATTCTCCTTGGCAGGAACCTCAACTATAGGTACATCTATAACGGGATCAAATCCGAAGATTGTCCTTTTCAGGTCAAGCCTCATTGTTGTAAACAGGCCAAGATTATCAACTGATGCAATCGGATAGTTGGTCTTGAAATAAACATCATAGGCAGAATTCTGCTCCTTATCGCCCACATATATCCCGCCAAGGGCAAGTACATGAGGAATGACAATAAGAGTTGCAATCACAGCCCTCTCTACTCCTGATATCCTGTATGAGCTTATTTTCGTCCTGTAAAAGGCAATATAAGCTATGGCAGGTATGAATATCGCAATCAGCCAGGGAATGTTCCTTATCACCTGTGTGATAATGTCATTCATGAATTCCATGACAGTGGCTCCATTACCAGCGGAGTATACCGTATAGAATGTCTTGAAGAACTTGAAATATATCAACTGGGAAGAAAATAATAATCCCAGCGCTATTAGTGCGAATGAGGTTATGAAGTTCCTTGCCTTATCCCTGAACAGAGTCGCCAAAAGATACACGCCTGCGCTCAGTGACAATGAAAAAAGCAGTGAGTACACAAGTCCGATTGATACGAATTTCTCCGAAGTGTTGAACCTCAATATCAGCTCCATGTAGAACACGGAAATCAGGATATAAACAAGCAGGTCAAGTCCTTCAAGCGTACTTCCGTGGGATGCATGGGCAAGTCTCTTTTTTCTTCTCATCAAATTACCTCTTTTATATTTCTGATTTTTTCACACTTAAACGCTGAATGCCTGTTGTCTTGAAGCTGCTGCAATCTCATGCAGAAGCATAATACGGAATAGCTGATGTGGATAAGTCATTCTGGAAAAGCTTATCCTCTCATCCGAGAGCTTCAGCACATCCTGTGAGATTCCAAGGCTTCCCCCTATGATCAGGTAGATCATTCCACTATCTTCATCAGACTCTCTTATCTTCTTCGACCAATAGTCTGAACTCACGGTCTTACCGCTGACATCAAGGACTATGATTCTTCCCTTTTCCCTTATTGCCGACAGTATCCTCTGGCCTTCAGTATTCTTGACACGTTCCTCTTCCTTAGTACTGGCTCCATCAATTGTCTTCTCATCTTTGATCTCAACAAGCCTGACCTTGTATCTCTTTGAGATTTCCGTCAGCAGACTCTCCTGTGCATTAGAAAGGTATTTTTCCTTAAGTTTACCAACTGTCAGTATCCTGATTTCCAACAATTACTCTATCCTTTCAAATGATGAGAGTATTTTCATGTACTCCAGCCGTTTTTCACTCATCATTCTTTCGCTGCTCCATATAACCAGCTGAATAAAATTCTCATCATCCTCAAGAATCACGAACATGTAAGTTATCCTTACACCTTCAATGGTCCCTGTTACAGAGAATCCATAGCCAAAGAGCCCGTTGACCGTTATGCTTCCCATGCCATCTGTTAACGCATCCTGAAGTCCTTCCGCAGTAGCTTCACCTGCCAGCTCCGCGTAAAGCTTGAGAGTCATCTCACTTGAGAACCCAGACTTGTGATCCAGAAGTGCAATGAAATAAGCACTCTCATCAACATTTGCCAGTGAAAGTTGTGACTCCTCATGAAGTGAAATGTCTTCGCTCCATTTAGTAGTGGCATCAACAGAAAAGCTTCCGGATGAATCCTTGAACGTCTTCTGTTTCGCCTCCAGGAGGTTCACCGAATCTCCCAGAGCACAGGATGAAAAGAATAGGGATAAGACTGCTGCCAAAATAACAGCAGATTTCTTCATACAGGGATCACCCCCCTCTGCCCAAGGCATATCATCGATCAATACTCTGTTTTGCAAAGAGGTTTTCGCTCCGCATCATATACATATTAATATTTTTGACTCATAAAATGGTTTCAATCCGGATAATTTAATGAAATTTTCAGTTTTTGGAGATATCTTCAATTATTTAATTCTAAAGTCAGTATTCTGTTTTAATATTCAACCTGGCGTCATGGAAACTTACTTAGTATCCTTTTGCTATACTGCATTTAAGTATCAGACCCCGGCGTCGCCGGGGTCTGATACTTAAATATTAGGATGCCTTACCGCAGCACTTCTTATATTTCTTGCCGCTTCCACATGGACATGGGTCGTTCCTTCCAATCTTAACCTCGTTTTTAACTGTTCTGGAATTCTTCCATGCCTTCTTTATGTCTTCCCTCTTTTCATCACTCAGGAGATTCTCCCATGCGCTGATTGTGTAGAGGTACTCTGCCTTCGCGTCCAGCATATTGAAATAGAGCTTCTCAAAGTCGATATCAAGTTCAACTTCATCCTCAGCCTCAAGCTCTTCAAGATTGAGAGGATTCCTCAAGGAATCATTGATTCCGTCTGTAAATCCCATTGCAAACTCTACTGTTGTATTGGTCTTTTCAGCGAGCCCCTTCATTGTATAGGTGAATTTCTCGCTGCCTTTTGTCAGGATCTCTTCATATATCCGCTTCTCGATGTCTGAGTAAACATCCCAGAATGCCTTCTCACCCTTTGTCTGTACAAAATCCACTACCATGTCGTTCCAGTCTTTGTATAAGCTCATTTAGTCAATCTCTCCTTGATCTACACTATTTTGATTTCCAGCTTCCGCGATATTATGGTCAGCCGGCAATTTAAGCACGTATGCAGCAGCATTCATGCAATAATCTCATTTGGACGCTTCTGATGTCTCCATTATGGGAAAA
>DIXH01000089.1 GCA_002428605.1 Clostridiaceae bacterium UBA6085 | reverse complement strand
TAAAAACACTCTGCTGCTTGTTAGTGTCAAAACAGGAATCTTATCGAACTTTCCCACAGGCAGCACCAGGTCATACCAGGTCGACCCAATTTCAGGCTTATGGCCTCCGTTCTCCTCCCTGCAGATATGCTCGAACTGTTCCCTGGTTATGAGATACGCAACACCATATGCTCTACCCGGTTTCGTAACATCCAGGAAAGATACACCCTTCCCTTCCCAGGAGCCTGATGATTTACCAAAGTACATGTCATATGGTATTTCGTACAGAAGCCTTGCTCTCGGTGGAGATGCATCCGTACATGGCTCTGATGAACGACCGCCCCTGAAGCTTCCGCCTTTTAGATAGCACATGAACCTTTTAAACAGCAGGTTTGAACCGTATACGGCATACCATACCATCTTCTCCCTGTCCATCATCTTTCCCTCCATGGCTGGTTTGCAAGCGGCACATGGCTTTCCGGCCTTACATCATGCAGGTACACATATACTGCTGCTCCATGAATGGTTCCGGAATCGGTCACAGCATCCGCATAGTCAAGCTCGTAGAGAGACCCTTCACCCTCAAGCTCGTTCAGTCTCTTCAACGTTTCCTTATCCACCTCATACAGTTCACCGAGCACTACCCCATGAGGGTCTCGCCTGACACCAGGATACCATGATGGCTCATACATCGAATATCCCCTTACAGAAGCCTCCCCCAGGAAAAGGCTTCCCTCCATGAGGAAGCTGTTAGACCTCCCGCTCATGAGTGTACCGTATACGAAAACCTTTGTATTTGTCCTGCTTCTCCTTATCCTTCCCATGACTGCCCAGGCTCTTTGAAGGCAATCCTCGCCCCATCCTAAGGAAAGCTTCCCTTCCCTGACCTTTAAAGCGATGAAGGCTTCCGAGTCCAAAAGCAGCCTTGTGAATGATGGGGCTATATCAGGATATGTCTCGATGAAATCAAACATCCTTCCGTCTGCAAATATCTCCAGGGCATCCAAAAGCCCGCTGACCGCCTCATAGCCTGCTCCCTCGAAATTCCGCCCGGTAGCTGCATTAAGTCCCTTCTTAAGAATCTCTGCAAACCCATCGATCTTCATTGCGCGGCTTGGAAGCCTCATCATCACGTTAAAAAGTATTGATACGGCTATGTAGGTAGGTGTAAAGATGTACTCTACCCTAGCATCGTGTGGCATTCCATCCGGATCGAAGTACCCCCAGAACGCAATGTCAGGATTCCAGGTTGGTACCTTAGCCTGAAGCACAAGCCACCTTGCCTGCACCAGTGTCTCCTCAGGATCAAGTGTTCCAACTGCGACAGCATCAAGTGTTTCCCTCAAGTTCTCAGTTATCCTCCTGCACTCATCATGGTCGACCTCAGACGGTCTGTAAAATCTCTTTTCTATACTATCCCCTCCTCAAATATTGAAGCTTTATGACAGTATTATCTTATCACGCTTTGCTTGCGCTTCACATGAAGCCCGGCTTCAACTTCAGAGGAGGTCCTCCAGAAGGTTCGAGACTCTTATTACCTTGTCAAATACAAGGAAGTGTTCCTGACCGTTTGAGATGACTGAAATGCCTTCTCCTGTAAATGCCCTGGGTAGGACTCTGCAGCCCTTAAGCCATGCAGGTCCGTCCTCTGACAGGTACTCTACATTGAAGGGCTTTTTGTTCTTCATGCAATCCAGTATGGCGCTTTTTGGACTTTTGCTTCCGATTTCAGACTCTGTGCTGAATAACTCAGGTTCAACACTACTTAAGGATTCATACCATCTGGTTTCCTCACCAAGGAGCTCCTTGAGCACCTTCAGAAGCCTGTTCCTCCCGTAGTCAGAAAGCTGGTTCCAGATAGCTGCTGCAGTCACTTTGGCATACTCAGAGTACAGAGGCTTTCTTGCCATCACCTTCAGCCCCATCAGCATGGTCAGTGCCTGGGAAAGGTTCAGCGTCAGGAACAGCGGGTGCACAGTCGATGAGAAGAGGACCTTCCCGTCTCTCCTTTCAATGTCCTTCACGAGAAGCTGTCTGCCAAGCACCTGAATCGGATCCTTGCCGCGCAGCTTCGCAAGATCCTCTTCAAGTGTCCTCTCGCTTACCCATATCTCATCATAGAGGTCAGCCATTGTCTTTTCGGAGTCCTGCAAAAACTTCACTATATACATCATCCTCTCGAATGAATTCGAGATATCAACCTTTGGATAAGAAATCATAGCCCTGATGCCATATTTCATTTCTGCATGACCTTGGAATTCCTTAAGTACTTCAATAGCCGTAGCCTTGGAGCTGCTGTAGGACCTGACTGTCTCCACGATGGTTCCGCTAAGTGCAACTGCTGAAAGTTCAGTGCCCGGGTATTTTTCCAAAAAGATCTTCATTATGCCTTCAACAGTATTAATTTTTATGCTGTGATACTTGTCTGCCCTTCTGATTTCCATGAAGCTTTCACAGACTTCCCTGATTGCCGCCACCTTTACCGCCTCCAGTGAGATACGAGGTATCCAGGCTCTTCTCTGCATGTGCACATGCTACAACGCTCCTTATCCTCTTTTCCCTTGTTTCCTTCCTTTTTGCCTGACCGATCCAGAACACGACAACTGATTTGTCGCTTGCACTCCACTCCCTGAAATTGGAATCAGCGTCCGGATCTGCTGACAGCGCGTCTGAAAGGTCTTCCGGTATAACCGGGTCGGCCTTTGAGGTATAGGCATTATCCCATAGCCCGTTTTGCTTTGCTTCATCTATTGCCCGATACCCGGCCCCTGTCATGAGACCCTGTTCGATAAGGGCTTCAGCCCTGTCTTTGTTGACCTTCGACCACAGGCTACCTTTTCTTCTCGGGGTAAGCCGCAGCAGGTATCCATCATTTCCCTGGCTCATCACCCTGCCGTCAATCCATCCGAAGCACAAAGCTTCAGAGACTGCCTCGGAAAGCAGCAGGCCCTCTGCACCAGACCCCGCCTTCCTTAACCTAAGCCATGCGAACTTCTCCTTGTAATGGTTCGTTTCAAGCCATTCCCGCCACTCTCTCCTGTCCTTCATCTCAAGCCAGCTTTCAGGGATCTCCTTACGGTTCATGGACTCACCCCTATCCGTCAATAATCGTCGACGTCGAAAACCCTGTCCCTGTAGTAGTATTTCCTGTCATCCTCGGTAATCTCTCTTATTGGTCTGCAGGGGTTTCCGACAGCAATGAAATTATCAGGAATATCCTTAGTAACTACACTTCCTGCACCTATCACTACATTGTCCCCTATCCTTACTCCTGGATTGATCACGACATTTCCGCCTATCCATACGTTGTTTCCGATAGTTATGCCTATCCCATACTCGTAGCCTGAGTTCCTGGAAACAGGATGAACAGGATGGCCTGCAGTATAGATTGCCACATTTGGAGCAATCATCACGTTGTCACCTATGACCACCCTGGCTACGTCAAGAATCACAAGATTGAAATTCGCATAGAAGTTTTCACCCACCTCTATGTTTTTGCCATAATCGCATATAAATGGAGCTTCTATGAATATCTGCTTTCCTGTCTTACCAAGTATCTCCCGTATTAGCTCATTCCTCCTGTCATCGTCACCCGGCTCAAGAGAGTTGTATTCCCTTGTCCTGACCCTTGCAGCCATCCGTTCCTCCGGCAGTCCGTCAAGCCAGGATCTGTAGGGCAGCTCTCCCAGCATCCTTTCCTTCTGGTTCATCATTTCACCTCAGCATCCTTTACTTTTCTCTTCTTGGCCTTCTTAGCCTCGTTTGCCCTCACATTCTCCTCAACCCTGAACTTGACGATCCTCACAATCAGCTCATAGGGAAGCGGCTCGTCCTTGGGGAACTGGATCGCACCCTTGGAGCCCTTGTACTTCGAAAGGTCCTCCTGGAAGGCCTCTATTCCCGTAGGCGCAGGATAAAAACCGAAATGTCCCTTGAAGGCTGCAAAATGCACCAGGTTGCCATATAGAAAGAAGGTCGGCATCTGATAGCTTATCTTCTCCGTTGCTTCAGGAGCAGCCTCACTGATCACTCTTCTGAGCTCCCTCAGCGTCTCCCTGTCCTCTTCAGCCGCGTTTGCGATGTATTCGTCGATTGTAGTGATGCTGTTGTCCATAATTTTCCTCCTGGAGTGTTATTTTAGTCAGTCCTTTGGGATTTGTCAGTACAGTAATATCGCAGAAACCGATAGCACAAGGAGCACCGCAACATTATAGATGCTGAAGGTCTTAAGGTATTCTGCAGGCTTCGCGCCTTCTGACCCTGAATAGAGCTTGTAGGATATAAGGCTTGCCAGTGAAGCAACCAATGTCCCAAGGCCTCCGATATTCGTCCCTGCTATCAGCAGCCTGTAATTGTCTGTGAATGACGAAAGCATTATTGCAGCCGGGACGTTGCTGATAACCTGAGAAAGTGCTATCGAGGCTAAAAGCTCCCTGCCTTCTATCAGCGCTCCCATCCTCTCAACCACCGCATCCATCCTTCCGACGTTCCCTACGATGATAAAGAAGAATACGAAAGTCAGAAGAAGAGCATAGTCGACCTTCTTCAGGATACCGCCATCAGTAAGGGTTATCCCCGCAATTACGATGACAAGCATCAGCGCATGGCCTATCACACCGAACACCGACATCAGGCAGACAATAAACAGCACCATGTACAATGCGATCCTCCGGCTTCTTTCGATCGGTGCGCCTTCAGGAATCACCACCTCCATAGTGTCATCCTTTGACAACATGGTCATCACGGTCACTATGACAAGGCTCAGTGCGACTATAGGAACTGTTATATTAAAGAATTCCTTTGCAGACACACCAAACCTTGAGTAAAGGAAAAGGTTCTGTGGATTCCCTACAGGAGTTAGCATACTGCCGAGGTTAGCCGCTATTGTCTGCATGGTCACTACAAAGATGAGATTTCCTTTTCCGGCAAATGACAAAACCGCTATGGAGAGAGGAACGAAGGTTATGAGTGCCACATCGTTTGTGATAAGCATAGATGAGAAGAATGCCAGCAGTATCAGAGCCAGCGACATGGTCCTCACCCTTTTCGTCTTCCTTAGGAGACTCCTTGCCGCAGCCTCGAACACACCCATCTCTCTGATCCCGGCAATTACCGCCATTAGAGAGAACAATACCGCAAGCACCTTGAAGTCTATGTAAGAAATGTACTCTCCTGATGGAGGCACAAACAACATGGTTACTACTGAAACAGACCCGGAAACAACCAGTACCGTATCTTTTTTAAATGATTCCAAT
The DNA here is from genome assembly GCA_002428605.1 of Clostridiaceae bacterium UBA6085. Taxonomy (GTDB): domain Bacteria; phylum Bacillota; class Clostridia; order Clostridiales; family Clostridiaceae; genus Youngiibacter. The sequence goes on along the minus strand of DIXH01000089.1, from coordinate 12,564 downwards.
ATCTTTCGCATAATGCACTTTCCGATCTTTTGTATTTTAGCACCAGGCCTCCACTACATTGTAGCAATCCTTGCAGAAACATGCCAATATTCCATCACCTGAAGCGGACTTATTATTAAGCCAGTTATTTGCTTCCATGATTTCTTCCGGTACTGCTGTCTCATATGGACTGCGATGTATCGGAAGATTTGCAAGGGATACCACGATTATTCTCGGAATATTCAAATAATTAATTCAGAGATTCCATATTAAAGAATTATAATTATGAATATAGTATAGTATAGTCCGGGGGTAAATACCTTGAAGAAGCTAATGTCTGTCATGCTTGCCCTCCTCCTTGCTTCAACGATACTTTACGGCTGCGGTACAAAGACTCCAACCTCACCGTCTTCTGCTACTGTCCCATCAGCATCTGCCCCTTCGCCTACTCAGCCACTGCCGACAACAGCCTCGACATCAGCTCCTGCAGATCCAGCTGTCCCTTCTGACTCTAATAAATATGTCACTGGCAACAGCAATGTCAACCTCAATGCCGGTGGCGTAATTGCCAGGCAGGGTGACTGGATATTCTACAGCGGCTTGTATGATGGCTTCTACAAGAGCAAGGCTGATGGCACCATGAAAACCAAACTTAGCGACAGCATCGGTTTATACTTAAATATTGTGGAAGACTGGATCTACTACTGTACATGGGACAAAAAAGGCAATCTTGGACCAGCCAGGAGAATGAAGACAGATGGTACGGAGGAAATGGATTTAAGTATTGGTAATGCGAGCTACATGAACATAGTCGGTGAGTGGCTATACTACAAGGTTCCCGGTGGGGCCATTATGGAAAACTATGATGACGAATTATACCGGATCAGATTAGACGGCACCGAACAGTCATTGATAACCGATGACCGTTCGACAGACATCTTCATATTTGACGAGTGGATATACTTCAGAAACCAGAATGACAAACCGGTACTGACTAAAATGAGGACAGACGGTACCGAAAAATCAGCAATTGGAGATAGCGGCTTCTATTGGATCTATGTTGATGAAAATTATATATACTACATTACCTTGAAAAACGAAACTTCCACCCTAAATAAGATGTATGCGGATGGTACCGGTAACGAGGAGATAGCTGACATCAGGATCTCCCATGGTCTGGTATCCTTCAGCGAAAGCTGGATATATTATCCAAATGAAAGCGATGAAGATAAACTTTATATGATAAAGATTGACGGAAGTGGAAATGAAAAGATAAACGATAATATTGCAACAAGAATATATGTCCTTGACGACCTTCTGTTCTGTACAATCCAGGCAAATCCGCCGAACGACAATCTTTTCAGGATATTTACGGATGGAACAGGCATGATTGAACTCAAATGATTTTGAATTGGATGACAACTGCGTTATCGAATGCTTGAAGAGTCCTGTCTGGACATATTGTGGTTCTGCAACTAAAAAAGCTGCTTTACGCAGCTTTTTTTCTATCTTACCGTTACGGCATGATGCCTTATATTGTAGGAATAAGCAAAGCTCGAGACAGTGACCCATCTCTCGTATCTTGTACCATCCCATGACCATGGGTCTGTGAGCCTCAGCTTGTTGTTCTCTGAGTCATATCCTGTTACCAGAACAACATGGTTGTTCTTAAGGAGTGACTGTGACTCACCATCGACGATGTAGGTTGCGTATACAGGAGCCTCCAGCCTAGTTGTAAGATATACCACCACAGGATTGCCGGCAAGTATCTCCTTCTTGATGTCCTCAACCGTCGCACCTGAAATATCTACAGCCCTTCCTCCGGCATAGGTGTTGGCATATTCAGCAAGAGGCTTCGGATAAATCGTTGTCCTGATGCTTGCATCCTGCACATATGGAGACCCAGCAAAGCCAAGTGCCGGATTCGTAGCCGACTTAGGCATTGCATCAAGGAAACCCTTGTATGAAATGTCAGTCAATCCCTTGGATTTAAGTGCCATGAGCATTGACGCAGGCTCGCAGCCTACAGGGGCATATGTGGGAGTAAGCTGGCTGACATATGGTACTTCAAGCAGCTTGTATACCGCCTGAAGCTCTGTAGTCATATAGTTCCCGGAGCACCATCCCGTGCTTCCGCCATAGCTTACCTTGTTCCAGTAGCCTGAAATCTCAAGCACTTCGAGCACTGTTCCTCTTGGGATGACTGCAATTGAAGGAAATTCAGTGCCCGGGCCTGTCCTGAAGTTAAGGCTCGACGTAGTCTTTTTCAATAGCGGTGCCGGTGCAGGCTCCGCTGGAGGAGCTGCNNGGCGGCAAAACAGGAACTGGTGCAGCAGCAGGTGTAAGGTAGTTTCCAGAGCACCAGCCTGTAATGCCGGCATATGCTACCTTCTTCCAGTAGCTGGAGCTTCCGATCACCTCGACTGTCGTTCCTTTTGGAATTACCTTGATTATCCCGTATCCGGTACCGGCCCCTGACCTCATGTTGAGGTTCGCCGTTGTCTTCATATATGTCTTTTCAGAAGGTGCAGTCACGACAGGTGCTGGAGCAGGTGCGACCGGAGCCGGCGCTGAAGCTGCGGTAAGATAGCTTCCTGAACACCAGCCGGTGTATGACCCGTAAATTACCTTTTTCCATGTGCCTGAGGATCCGGTTACTTCTACAGCTGTTCCTTTTGGGATCGTCTTTACTATGCTGTAGCCTGTGCCAGGACCTGACCTCATGTTGAGATTGACTGTCGTCTTCATGTAGACTTTAGCCTGGACTTCAGGTGCCGGAGCAGGAGTTGGTTCAGCAGGAGCCGGTGCCGGCACTGGTTCTTGCGGAGCAGCAGGTGCTGTGTTCTGTGCAGGGTTTATCCATATGCCAGGAACACCGCTTGTCCTTGTTATGTTCAGCGTTCCGTTATAAATCTTATAGATGATGTAGTTACCGGCAGCATATGTAGTTACCTGGTTGGTCTTTGTCAGTGCGCTGTAGCTGTCCCTGTAGCCAGGTATGCTTGAGTATACTGTGTAGGTTCCCCCAACCGAAAGTGATTCTACTGATACCGGGATCGGTTCAGCCAGAGCGGTACTTACAGGGATCGCCATCTGGCTTCCAAGCAGTGCAGCGCATAGCAAAAGTGACAGTCTCGCAGACATATATCTCTTCATAAGTTCCCCCAAATCATGCACTGGATATTTAATCCAGATACCGTAATATCATAATATAGATTCCATAAAATTACTGATGTCACCTAATATTATATACCCCTTCTGTAAACAATTCCATATCTGGTACTACCAATTTCGCCTCATATTCTGTTTACATCGCTATTGCTGTCCACCCATCCTTATGCTATAATTTCAAAAATGCATTGATGCTAAGGTTTCTGACATCCACTGCATTTAATCCTGCATCAGGAGGCTGTTCATGACAAAAGGGCAAATTGAGTCGAAGATAAGCGAAGCGATAAGCAAGTTTGAAATCGAGCAGATGGGCAGAGGACCTGAAAAGATCAGGACCACTATAATGCAGGACCTTATCCTTATCAGGCTTCAGGGCTTCCTGAGCAACTCTGAGAAGAACCTGGCACATACCAGAGAAGGGATAGACCTCATTAAGAAGGTAAGGTCAGCGCTCTTCGAGAACGCACGCGAAAGCCTGGAGGCTGCTGTAAAGTCTGTGCTTGACGTGAATGTGATCAGCACATATTCTGATGTAAGCACAAAGACAGGTGAGAAGATCATCGTTATAGTGGTGGACTGTGACATGGAAGAGAGATTCACAAGATAATATAAATGGAAGACGGTTCGAAGGGCATATGCCAGTCGTATGTAAGCCAATGGAAGATCCAGAAATGGAGCTTTTCCGTTGGCTTTTTTGTTTCAGTCAACTACTTGTCAGATTACTATTCTACATTAATAAATAAAACCTGGAGTGTGCAGATTGAAGAAAACACCTATAGGATTCAAAACGAAAAACAATGGAAACAAGTGGGTCTACCTCCTGTTTGGATTCCTCATCATGATGTGTCTTGGCACCGTCTATTCCTATGGCGTCCTGAGGCTTTCAATCGAGAGGAATTACGAAGCCGGCTCAATGCTTGGCGGACTACCCTATATGACATCCCTGGCCTTCTATGCTATATTCATGTTCCTCACAGGAAAGCAACTTGAGAGGTTCGACCCGAGACTTGTACTTATATCCGGCGGGCTGCTAGTAGCCCTTGGATGGATACTGTCAGCCTTTGCTCCAAGTATCTATGCGCTGACATTGACCTATGGTGTCATAGGCGGATCCGGAGTAGGGATTGCCTACGGTGTTCCTATGACCGCAATTTCCAAATGGTTTCCAGAAAGGAAGGGCCTTTTCACAGGACTGGTGCTTGTAGGCTTCGGCCTTTCACCGGTAGTCACAGCGCCACTCATAAGGCAGCTGGTCGATGCCTTCGGACTTCAATTCACCTTCCTCGCAATTGGTGCTTCCTTTGGAGTCCTTATCCCGCTTCTCTCGCTTCCCTTCAGATATCCTAAAACGGCAGCTGGTGTTTTAGAAGACACAAAAATAGCAGCTTTGTCCGGCGTGGAAACCAGGAATATGCTCAGGTCAAAAGGCTTCAAGGCACTGTACCTTAACTTTGTCATTGGATCAATGATAGGGCTCATGATGGTAGGGCTGACGACAGCCGCAGGTACGGTAATGATAGGGCTTACGTCCATGGAGGTTACCAGACTTATGGTACTCTTCGCCCTCTTCAACGGTGCAGGGAGACCGTTTTTCGGAATGATAACGGACAGGTTCTCGTCAGGAAGGGCTATGCTCCTTTCTTACCTTCTGATTCTTGCTGCAGCACTTCTCATGCTCTCAGCGAATGAAGGCGAAAGCCTGAAGTATGCTGTCTCCTTCTCCATATTCTGGTTCAATCTTGGAGGATGGCTGGCCATAGCTCCCACATCTACCTCAGCCATGTTCGGTTCCAGAAACTACAGCAGGAACTATGGGGTTGTCTTCACAGCTTACGGAATAGGAGCCATTGCCGGAGTTCTGGCATCAGGTCTGCTTCTGGATGTATCAGGAAGCATTGCTAACGTATTCTTGTTTGTAGCTTTCCTGTGCATTCTCGGTTTCACGATAACTCTCCTTCTTTTTGGAACACACAAGTTGAAAGCACCTGATACAGATATCATATTGGAGTAAGGTCATTTCAATTATCGCAGCTTAATATGAAAGTCCTAGCGGACAGCCTGATTTACTTCAGTGCTGTCCGTTTGAATTTTTCCTGTGAATCAGCAAACGATAATGCTGATTTGATATAATGAAGGAAGGATAGGTGTTTTAGAAAAAACATAAAGAATTGCGGTGATGGAACATGGATAAAGAAACCGGCAATACAAACATTGAGTACATTAGGGTTTATGGACACGATCAATTGGATGATGCAAAGGAACTCTTCATGGAATATTCCAGGTCGATTGGCATAAGCCTGTGCTTCCAGGGCTTTGATGAAGAGCTTGACAGCCTGCCTGGCAAATATTCCCCGCCAAAGGGCTCCCTGATGCTTGCATATGTTGGAGGCAGGGCTGCAGCCTGCGCGGCACTCAGATATGTTTCTGATGACATTGGCGAGCTGAAGAGGGTTTTTGTCAGAGATGATTTCCGGGGCTCTGGCCTTGGAAGGGGAATTGTCTCAAGGATGATCGATGAAGCCAGGGCCTTGGGATACGGGTACATGAGACTTGACACCCTCCCTTCGATGGCCGATGCCCAGAAGCTGTACTTTTCACTGGGCTTCCATGAGATTGAGCCCTACATCTACAATCCCCACAAAGGCACCCTCTATATGGAGCTGAAGCTTTGAAAAAAATTCATATGCCTGTGACATCCTCATTTAAGGGTATTTGATAAGCCTTTTCGAAGGATCCATTTGGATCTTTAAGGATCATTGCAAGGAGGTTTTAACCATGCAGGAAAAAAGCATATACAGCGATATCAGCATACGGACAATACCAAGGATGAAGGTTGCACGTTATGTAGTTATCAGTCCTGACCCTGAGGAAATGGTCATAGGATATATGGACAGGTGGGCCGAAAAAAGCGGAGTCCTTGAGATTCCATGCTATGTCCGGAGGATGATTGGCTGGGACTTCCCATATATCTCAAATGAGCAGCGGGATAAGTTCGGGCTTAGAGGATATGTTGCAGCACTGGTAATTCCTGATGACTTTGAACCTGAGATAAGCGGTGCCGAAATCACCTGGATCGAGGAAGATACCTATGCTGCCCTTACGATAAGGGATCCTCACAGCGATTCATTCAGGAACATCCCTGAAGGCTTCCAGATCCTGTTCGAGTTCGTAAACAGCGGAGAATATAAGACACTTTCCTGGGAAGGAAGGATCGCCTTCGAGGAAGAGTATGACAGAGACGGAGTCCACTACATGGATATTTACATTCCTGTCAAATGATTTTATTACAGGAGGTATAAGAATGGGTAGCTGGAAAAGGAAAGCATCTGGTGCCATAGACATATACGCTGCATTCCTTCTGCTCCTTTCCGGGGCAAGGCTTATGTCAGTCTATGGAGCCTTGCCTGAAAATATCGGTGATTACGGTATTTCTATAATTAAGGTCAGCAGATCAGGAAAAGGAATCCTTATCGCAGCCTATGGCATTTCACTCATTCTTTTTTTTGCGATTTCAGCCTATGGAAGGATGATTCACAATAATGGATCAGCTATCTTAGCCGGAAAACTTCTGGCCGCATCTGTACTGCCTCTCGTCAATGAGCGGACTATAAACACCATATACGGTGCATCAGGTATCCAGGCATATCTCGAGGGATTCCTCGGGTGGACAGCGATTGCGGTGCTTGCTGCATTTCTTGCAGCAAGCATCTTCAGGATGTACTTCAGGAAAAAATAAGGAATTGAGAGTCGCTGTACTATGAGTATATGCGTTATCCAAAGCAAAGGGGTCACTTATGCTGAAAACACTGATAGACTTGTTTGTTGCATTCTTCAAGGTCGGGCTGCTGTCGTTCGGTGGCGGATATACCCTCATTCCTCTCATACAGCATCAGGTCGTAGAGGTCAACAGTTGGGCCACCCAGGATGAGTTCCTGAAGGTCCTCGGGGCTTCGCAGGCGATTCCAGGAGCAATTTCAATCAAGTTCGCAACCTATATTGGCTACAAGGAGGCCGGCATCCCTGGAGTCGTATCGACAATCACCGGAAGCTTCATAGTGCCGATTGCTGCAATCCTTATTCTCTTCAACGGATTGAAGGTGGCAGAGACCGTACCGGCTGCAGAAAGGTTCCTGAAAGGCATTAAGAGCGCAACCTGGGGACTCATCATCGGGTTTGGAGTTCAGGCCCTGATGGGAACAAGCATGGATTACAGGAACATCGCCATAGGCATAGGTGCACTCGTTGCGATTGCAGGCTTTGACCTGAGTCCGGCGATTGTAGTAATAGTCGCCGGCTTACTTGGAACGGTCCTGTACAGATGACGATATGTTCATCCCGGAGATAGCTGTCTCCGATTTACCATTTGTCAGGCAACTCCTATAGCCAAATAAAAAATGGTTTAGCCGCCGGCTTGAACCATTTTTCCATAACTTACCTTTCAGCAGAGTCCATAAGCTATAACGGAAGACGCTTTCTTCTGAATATCATTACTCCGCCTGCGAAAAGGACAGCTATCAAGGAAATGTATATCAGGTTTACGTAAACCATGCTTTCTCCCGAAACAAGCTTAACCGGATCATAGAAACCATAGATGGATGCCTTTTTTATCATGCTGCCTTCCTCGGATACTCCACCCAGCATCTTCATGAGAAGGAAGACTATGGGTATTCCAGCTCCGAACAGTAGGGAAAACCTGGTCTCATTAAAAAGGCAGGAGAAGAAGAAGCTTATCATCATCACCGTCATATTGACGAGCATCGTTGTCACGTTGAGCCTGAAGAACTGTCCTACGTCGAGAAGTCCCGGAAATACCACCGCACTTAGAATGACTCCTACGCCGAACATGAACATCATGAGAGCTCCGACTGATGCAAGTGCATAGATGCCCTGGGTTACAATTATCCTGACCCTTGAATTTGGTGTGGACAAAAGATATGCAAAGGAGCTGTTGTCCACCATCTTCGCAACCAGCCTGTTTCCAAGTATTACACAATAGACCATGGGAAATCCAAGCATCAGAAGTCCATATAGCCAGCTTGCGAGATATCCTGTAAGGTCGGTCACTATGCTTTCAAATCCCATTGCCTTCATGAGTTCAGGAGGAAAAAGGTTGATCATTGAGCTGAGCAGTTCCATATCATCAGGATCGTACATTGATAGCATCACTGTCATGTACATGCTTAGGACTCCAAGGAATATGGCGAGAAGCACCCAATTCCTCTTAAGTGTATTCTTGAAAAGGGTCATGCTCATCTATCTCCCCTCCTTTCCGTAGTACTGCATGAAGATATCTTCAAGGGACTGATTCCTGCCATCAAAAGCCAACACCTTGAACCTTGCGCAGGTTTTGATCAGGGAATCAATGTTCTCACCTGTAACTGTGACCTCCAATCTGTCCTTGTCCACCAGAGTGGCCTCGAAGCCTCCCTGTGTCAAAAGCTTCCCCAGCTCAGGGGCTTCAGCGCACCTGATTGAAAATCCCTTTCTCTGTGAATCCTTGAGAGTCTGGACATCCGCCTGCTTCACTATCCGTCCGTCCTTTATTATCAGAACGTTATCGCATATCTTCTCGACTTCTTCAAAGATATGGCTGGACATAAGGATCGTCTTCCCCTTTGCCTTCTCTTCAGCCAGAACCTCAAGGAACCTGTTCTGCATGAGAGGATCAAGCCCGCTGGTCGGTTCGTCAAGAATCAGGACTTCAGGGTCATGCATGAGGGCTGTGACAATTGCGAGCTTCTGTTTCATACCCTTGGAGAATTTCCTTATCTTCCCCTTCGGATCAAGTTCAAACATCTCAAGCAGCCTTTTCTGCATTGCATTGTCCCTTGTCCCTCTCATCTCAGACATAAACCTTAAGAACTCATCCCCTCCCATATCCTCAAGAAATGTAATTTCCCCAGGTATGTATCCCAGAGTCTTCTGTATTTCGCTGGCTTCTCTTGTACAGTCATGCCCTCCTATTGAACATGAACCCCTGTCCGGATCCATGAATCCAAGAAGCGCCCTTATCGTAGTCGTCTTCCCTGCCCCGTTAGGACCAAGATACCCCATGAGAGCCCCTTCCTCCACCCTGAAATCAAGGTCAAAGACACCCTTACCGCTTGGATAGGTCAGTGTCAGGCCCTTTACTTCAATCACTGTAATCCCCCCTTTAAGAAACAGCTTGAATAACCAAAGACATACCGGATGTCTATATATTATAATTCTATACCTGTTCTTCTCCTCATGATAGTCTTCCCTGTTTATATATAAGTATCACCTGACCTTATCATACTGAATTACCTCAATTTACACTTCAGTCTGGCATATTCCCATTTCCATATAAATAATTTTCCATGAAGTAAGAAGTATGTGTCTCTTGCCTTGTTATTTATTTATCCTGTTGTTACCACGTTGTGATTTGTTATTTGCAGGTTGGAAGTATAATAGGGTTGCGAAAAAAATGACCTACTGATCCGTTAATGGATTTTATATATTCAAGGCATTGGTAAGCCTGAAAGGAGTTCACATGAGAAGTGTAAGGAAGCTTATCTGTCTCCTTGTAACTGTTCTTCTTCTTGGATATGGCTGCGCTCAAAAGCAAAATGATTCTCCGTTCAAAATAACAGTAATTCCGCTGGAGCTTAAAGGATTTTCAATACCGGGACAAAGCATTTACTTTCTTGTGACTGTCAGCGAGGAAGCAAAAAAGGATGCAGTAACCATAACGGCATCGTCTTCTGGTGCGGATATTACCGTAGTAAGCAAGGATATCATTGAAGGTCAGGTCGCTGAAATCATAGTCGCACCAAAAGCTGAAAGCTCGGGAAAGACCATAACTGTCGATATCGAAGGAAACCGGGGAAGCGTAAAGGATAAGAAATCAGTCACATTCGAGGTCATTGAGGGTGAGGATGACAGGAAGGAGTATGCTGAAGAGCTTCTAACGATGTTCATACCTTTCCTTGCTGAGAAGCACCCTGAATTCAAGATCAATGCTGATACCAAATGGACAGGCACCATGGTAAGCCCGCAGTGGCTCGTTGTCTCACATTATCTGTTCTTCTCTGATGAATGGGAGCTGCACCTTGAGTGGCATGTCATGATACCCCCAAGTGACTGGGCAAGGATCGACCTTAGGCACAGAGCCGATGAAACCAAACCATCGTCGGCATTTGAGGTCTCATCAGTAAGCGGCAAGACTGATCCTATACCGATTGAAGTGCCAACAGAGGTCTGGAGATGAAAAAACGGCTTCCCTGAACCACAGGGGAGCCGTACTATTACAATCTAAATGGTCAGGAAAGCTTTGCTGTAAGCTCTGCAAGCTCAAGTACCAGCTTTTCAGTCTTGTCCCAGCCCAGACACGCGTCAGTTATGGACTGGCCGTAGTTAGTGCCTTTTTCGGACTGGGCACCATCCATGAGGTAGCTTTCGATCATGAAGCCCTTGAAGAGCCTGTTGATTGATTCTGAGCTCTTTGCGCTGTGCATGACCTCCTTGGCTATCCTTGGCTGCTCGTTCCACAACTTCATCGAATTTGCATGGTTGCAATCCACTATGACAGCAGGATTCTTGAGGTTAGCCTCTGCATACATCCTTGCAAGCATCATCAGGTCCTCGTAGTGATAATTTGGAATGCTTCTTCCGTACTGGTTCATTGCACCTCTAAGTATCGCATGTGCGAGAGGATTTCCATCTGTCTGTACCTCGTTTCCGCTGAATATGAAGTCATGCGGGAGCTGTGCCGCCTTTATTGAGTTCAGCATGACATTCAGGTATCCGCTCGTCGGATTCTTCATTCCAACGGGTTCATTTATGCCGCTGGCTGTAAGCCTGTGCCCCTGGTTCTCGACAGACCTGGCACCTACCGCATGATATGCCAGTATGTCGTCAAGGTACCTGCAGTTCTCAGGATATAGCATTTCGTCCGCTCCCGTGAACCCTGTTTCTTCAACAAGCCTCTTATGAAGATGCCTGATGGTATATATTCCCTTGCTGATGTCCGGAGCCTCGTTGACATCCGGCTGATGCAGCATTCCCTTGTACCCTTCTCCTGTGGTCCTTGGCTTGTTCGTATAAAGTCTCGGTATGAGCACCAGCTGTTCCTTTACCTTCTCATTGACACCGGCCAGCCGTGTCATATACTCCATGACAGAATCTTCCCTGTCAGCCGAGCAAGGCCCTATTATAAGAAGCTTCTTTGAAGACTTTCCCTCAAGGACCGCCCTGATCTCAAGATCTCTCTTAGACTTGACCTCAAGAGCTGCTTTGGTCAACGGAATCTCTCTTTTGATTTCCTCCGGAGTCGGTATGTTCTGAATGTACTTGAAACTCATGTTTGACACCGCCTTATTTATCACTTTTTACATCATTTGTGCAAAACAGAAGAAAACCCGCTGTTACATTTCCTACCATTTTATCAGAAAATCAGTCAGTTGGCACTTTTTTTATTGGTATGATCAATATTTTGTAACTTCAGCCTGAAATCATCAGTAAACAGTTCAAGCCCATATCCTCATAGCTTCTGGCATGACGGGCAGAAATACACGTTTCCTCCCATATATGCCTGCCTAACGATTACCTCGCCGCACCTTGGACACGGTGATCCAAGGTTTTTCGCAGACATCACAGTCTTGTATCAGCCTTCTCTGCCATAGATGTCTTTCTCGGTGTCCCTGCCCCCCAGTTCAGCCATCAGACTAAGTGTTTCCTTAATGCTTGAAAACAGCTTTTCAAGACGGTCAGATCCCAGAGCTTCGACCTTAGCCTTCGGATTTGCCCTGCGTTAAACAATATGTCCTGAAGCACTCCGTTGCCGAGCCCCGGAATCCTCTGTTCAGTGGATAGAAGCGCCTTCAGGCTCAGATTTCTTTTTTCACCATTGACAAGTTCCATGAAGTATCCACGACTGAAACCATCAGTCAAAGGAGATGGTTTATCATGTGCTGCATCATAGTACTTGTTGTCCAGCTTCCCTTCTGCAAATGCCCAGATCCCGCCATACATCTGTATTGTGCAGGAAATCGCGGATCCATCCTCAAAGACAACCAATAGCTGGTGTTTTTCAGGATGCGAGGCACCCGGTTCGTGGTACCTTATATTTGCTCCATCCCCAAAAAGAAGCCATGAATCTCCAGTTTCGATTTCAACCAGCCCAGCGACAGCTTTCACACTGCCAACAGTTTTGCCTTCCAATAGTTCACCATAGCTCTCAGGGTCCCCGCTGTAGAATGCAAGCTTATGCGGCGAATGCCCGGCAGCTGCACTGACAATGCATTTACCGGATATCTCCCTTTCTAGCTGCCTGCTTATGCTATAGCTTTCAGGAATTTCAAGCATATTCCCACCCCCGGGCTGATCAGTCAAAACCCATTAGAAGACTCATACTGACAATAAGCTCCTAAAGCCTGACCTCTATCATCTCACTCT
>DIXH01000006.1 GCA_002428605.1 Clostridiaceae bacterium UBA6085 | reverse complement strand
TATATCGCATAGTACCCAAAGTCAATAAAGAACCACGATCTACATCTCATCCGTCTCTTTTTCAGTGTCTTCCCTGCCGTTCCTTCCATGGAAGTACATATGGATGCTCTCAGCGGCGGACCTGTCAATTGAAGGGGTCTTCATGAGCTCTTCGATGGATGCCCTCCTTATGTTCTCAATGGACCCGAAAGCCATCATCAGGTTCTTCCTTCTCTTCTCCCCTATCCTGGGTATGTCGTCGAGGATCGAATGGAGAGTCCTCTTGTCCCTTAAGGTCCTGTGATAGGTTATCGCGAACCTGTGCACCTCGTCCTGGATCCTTGTCAGCATCATGAGAGATTCACGCATGCTGAGCATGGAATACTCGCAGCCGTTGTATATCACTCCCCTGGTCCTGTGCCTGTGGTCCTTGACGAGTCCTATGACAGGAAGCTCGATGTCAAGGGACTTCAGCACGTCAAGGGCGATGTTCACCTGGCCCTTTCCGCCGTCCATTACAATAAGGTCAGGAAAAACAGAAAACTTTCCGCCTGCATACTCCAGCTTCTGCTCCTGGATCTCCCTCACCTCATCGAGGCCTCTCCTGAACCGCCTTACAAGTATCTCCCTCATTGAGTCGTAGTCGTTGGCGCCCTTCACTGTCTTTATCCTGAATCTCCTGTAGTCGCTGTTCTTGGGCTTACCGCCTTCAAACACCACCATTGTCCCGACTGAATCGACACCCTGTATGTTGGATATGTCAAAGGCTTCGATCCTCATGGGGACGTCGTCCAGCTCAAGAAGAGACGACAGCTGCATCAGGGCAAGGCTGTTCTCCTCCTTCTCCCTCATCAGCTTGTCCCTGAACTGCTCAAAGCTCATCTTCGCATTGCTGGCTGAAAGGTTAAGCATCTTCAGCTTTTCTCCCCTGGAAGGTACGATCAGGCTTACCTTGCTTCCGCGCCTCAGGTTCAGCCACTGGGATACTATCTCATCTTCAGGCTCCACCTTAAGGTATATCTTCTTTGGTACGAAGGCGGTACCTCCGTAGTAGCTCTTTATGAAGCCGGCGAGTATCTCCTGATCCTCAACGTGCACGGTATCTTCTATCATGTGGTGCTCACGACCGGTAAGCTTACCGTCCCTTACACTGAATACCTGCACCGAAACGTCGTCACCCTCCCTGTATATTCCGATATAGTCCTCGTCCTCGTCGCTCTTCGAGAAGACCTTCTGCTTCTCGATGGTCTTTTCGATCGAATATATCTTGTCGCGTATGAATGCGGCGCGTTCGAATTCCAGGGCTTCAGCCGCCTTCTCCATCTCTTCCTTAAGTGACCTCTTGATCTTCACATCCCTGCCCTCAAGGAGGTTTATGATGTCCTCGACCATGAGCGAATACTCTTCCTTTGAAATATAGCCCGCACAGGGCGCCTTGCATAGTCCCAGATGGTAGTTCAGGCAGGGCTTGGTCCTTTCGCCTTCCACTGTTATGACCCTCTTGCAGGTCCTTATGGGATAGATCTTCTTTATGGCTTCAAGGGTCTCGTGGACAGCGCCGGCATCGGTATATGGACCATAGTATTTGTTGCCGTCCTTTGCGTACGTCCTCGTAATGTAGACCCTTGGAAAATCCTCGTTTATCGTTATCTTGATGAAAGGATAATGCTTGTCGTCCTTAAGCCTTACGTTGTACCTTGGGCTGTGCTTCTTGATGAGGTTCATCTCAAGTATCAGGGCTTCCATCTCATTGTCAGTGATTATGAACTCGAATTCCTTTATCTTTGAGACCATGATCCTGGTCTTGTCATTCTGGTTCTTTGAGTTCACGAAATAAGACCTGACCCTTTTCTTAAGGTTCTTGGCCTTCCCAACGTATATTATCTCCCCAAGGTAGTTCTTCATGAGATACACTCCCGGATTGTCCGGGAGTATGCTCAGCTGATATTCAAGGTCGAACAATCAAGATTCCTCCAGTTCATTTCCCAAGGTAAGTGCTTATGACATCCTCTGCAACTTCAGCAGCTGCCCCTGCTCCGGAGCCTCCGCCCCTGACGATCACAGCAACAGCTATTTCAGGATCCTCATATGGTGCGAAGCCAATGAACCAGGAATGGACTCCCGTCACAAGCTCCTCATATACAAGCTCCGAGTATTGCGCAGAGCCAGTCTTTCCGGCTGCTGAAAGCTTCTCAAGGTTCTTCAGGTTGGCGGAGGACGACTGGTCGACGACTTCCTTCATGAACGCGGCGATGGTGTCAGAATCCTCCTTGGTTAGCGGCGTCTTCAGCGCCTTAGCATCAAAGGCACCCCTGATGCTGCCGTCATGTGAGGTTATTGCAGATACAAGCCTCGGCTGCATCATCACCCCATCGTTTGCTATGGCTGATGTTATCATAGCCATAAGAAGAGGGGATGCGAGAACCTCGCCCTGCCCTATTCCTGTCTGCGCTATTTCTCCCCCCTGGCTCTTCGAGAGCTCAGGGAACCTTGACGCCTCAAGGTTGATGTCGTGGAAGGAGAACCTCTCGTTGAAGCCGAAATCTTCAGCGGTCTCTTTCAGCGCAGCATTGCCTATCTCCATGGCAACAGTTCCGAAAACCACGTTCGATGACACTACCAGGGCCTCCTCCAGTCCTATGGTCCCATAGGCCCTGTTGTTGAGGTTAGGAAGTACCGTGCCATCCGCGAATTCTATCTTTCCATTGTCCTCGAAGGTCCTGCCGAGGGCATTCCCCATATTCTCGAGGGCGGACGCCAGCGTCACCACCTTGAAGGAGGAGCCCGGTGGGTAAAGGCCCACATTGGCGAAATTTACCATGACACCGTCAGTGTCGTTCCTATAGGACTCATAGTCCGTGTCGATCTTTGACGGATTGTAAGTAGGCGTCGATACCATGGCAAGTATCTCCCCTGTTGAAGGATCCATGGCAACAACCACCCCGTACTGGGACCCCAGGCTGTCGTATGCCGCGCGCTGAAGCTTGCTGTCCAGGGTAGTCACCACATTGTCACCGTACTTTTCCTCTCCGACGTATGTGTCAGGGTCCTTGAGCATTCCAAGGAAGTCCCGTGCAGAAAGCGTCAGGTCGAAGCTGTAGTTCGTAAGATGCTCCTGCATCCTCTTTTCAAGCTCAGCTATACCATACTGTGCGCTTGCATAGCCGAGGGGATGGCTGAAGGGTGTCCCACCGGAATAGACCCTTTTCTGTGTCCCGTCCTCCTGCCTTTCGCTGAAGGAAAGGACATTGCCCTCCCTGTCGTAGATGTTGCCTCTAAGGACCCTGTTCGTCTTCGCCAGATATCTCACATTCCCCTGCTTCGCCTCGATCTCCTCAGCCATGAATACCTGGAAGTAGATCATGTAGGACATCACTCCAAGGAAAAGCGCAAGAAGGGCAAATGAGAGCAGCCTTATGTTCCTGTTGAGGACCCTTATCCTCGTATCGTCTCCCATTTCAAACCTCCTCGGATATCTTCTGGACGATGCCCAGACAGAAGAATACGGTAAGCATGGATGTTCCGCCGTAGCTTACAAGTGGAAGGGTTATTCCCGTAAGCGGGATCATGTTATACACGCCTCCGATGATTACAATGACCTGCATGGCTATCATCACCGAAAAGCCTACCGCAAGGAGCGTAGTGAACGGCGATGTGGCTGAGAGGGCGGCCCTTATGCTCCTGAAGAACAGGATGAAGTAAAGGACCATTATCCCAAGTTCGAATATGACACCCAGCTCCTCGACTATGACCGCGAATATGTAGTCGGATTTGTTTACCGGTATGTATCCCGGGAATCCCTGATAGAGCCCCGAGCCGAAAAGTCCGCCCGAGGATATTGCATACAGCCCCTGCACGATCTGGTAGCTCTCGTTGGCAGCATATGACCAGGGGTCCCTCCAGATCATGACCCTTTTCTGGATGTGTGAAAAGATCGCCCAGCTCGCCACAGCGCCCAAAGCACCTGCTCCAAGGGCTCCGAACAGATATTTGAGCCTGGAGGTTGCCACATAAAGCATGGATATTGCGATGAAGGAGAATATCATTGCCGACCCCAGGTCCTTCTGCAGTATCATGAAGCCAAGGGAAATCACTACTACAACACCCGGCTCGACAAGAGACTTCAGGTCCGTGTAGTTCTTTAGGCTTGATGCCAGATAGAAGACAAAGAAGATCTTCCCGAACTCCGAGGGCTGAAAGGACACGAAGCCCAGGTCAACCCAGTTCTTTGCGCCATATAGCTCCTTGCCGATGAAGGTCGCCATGGCCATGAACACAAGTGTCAGCACCATATATGCATATTTGAGGCTTGCGAACCTCTTGAGGTCCGGAAGAATGATCACAAGCGCCATGTATGTGCTTATCCCTATTATGAACCACAGCACCTGCCTTATTGCAGTCGCCGGGTCAAGCCTGTAGATCACGGCTATACCTATGACAGGAAGTATGGATGCAATGGACACTATGAACCTGTCGCCATGTGAAAAGAACCTGTTTACGACTATATGGGCATAGCCTATGAGGATGCACATGACGCCGCCCATGATGAGCGCCCCTACGTCAAACGGGTCTCCCAGGATGGCTATGTTTGCGAATAACGCCATTGTGAGGGCGAATGTAGGAAGCAGCAGCTTAACTTTTGTATTCAAACCGGCACCTCCCTTCAAAGGCTTGTCTTCAGTGAGAGTCCGCCGATGCTTATGACATCGCCGTCCTTGAGATAGGTCTTCATCTTGAGCTTTTCCCCGTTGAGAAGCGTCCCGTTGGTTGAGCCCATGTCCTCCACAACGTATCTGCCCTCGTTCCTGAAGAACCTGATATGGTGGCTGGAAACATATGGGTCGCTGAGGACAACTGTATTGTCATTCTTCCGGCCCAGGGTCACTTCCCCCCGGAGTGGTATCTCCGCCCCTTTCCTCAGGTTCCTGTTCTCGCCGGTATCCACGACTACGAGCACTGAATATTCTTCTTCTCCGGTCGTTCTCTTCTTCATGTCCTTTCCCATCAGAATAAGTGTCTTGAAAATGATGTAGTAAATTATTGCGATGAATATAAGAGTGAAGATCCTGCTGAGCAGAGCTTCGAAGTCCATGAGGCACCCCCTTGATATGTGTTTTCTATATAGAATGATATTTCAAAATAATTAAGGAGCGTTGAAGATTGCGGATGAATTCCTTAACATTCAATTAACTTGATTATACCAGTAACCAGGAGCTGTCTGCACTACGAACTAAATATGAAAATACCAATGCCCGGACTTCCCTGGAAGTGCCGGGCATCCATTGTTATAGTCCCAGATAAGGTCTGAGATATTTACCGGTGTAGGAACCTTCAAATGAAGAAATCTCCTCCGGTGTACCCTGGAACACAATCGTCCCTCCATTGTCTCCACCTTCCGGTCCCAGGTCGATTATGTGGTCCGCGCACTTGATCACGTCAAGGTTATGCTCTATGACTATTACGGTATTGCCTACGTCAACCAGCCTCTGCAGTATCTCGTTCAGCCTCTTCACGTCATCCGTATGCAGTCCGGTAGTCGGCTCATCCAGTATGTACAGCGTCCTTCCGGTGCTCTTCCTCGACAGCTCATAGGCCAGCTTTATCCTCTGGGCTTCGCCCCCCGAAAGCTGCGTGGAAGGCTGCCCCAGCTTAACGTAGCCCATTCCCACATCCATTAGGGTCTGGACCTTGCTGTGTATCCTCGGCAGGTTCTCGAAGAACCTGTAAGCCTCTTCCACTGTCATATCCAGAATGTCAGCTATGCTCTTCCCCTTGTACTTCACCTCAAGTGTCTCCCTGTTGTACCTCTTGCTCTTGCAGATCTCGCAGGGTACGTAGACATCGGAAAGGAACTGCATCTCGATCTTGATTATACCGTCGCCTGAGCAGGCTTCGCATCTACCTCCCTTGACGTTGAAGGAGAACCTTCCCGGCTTGTACCCCCTTGCCTTCGATTCTGAGGTCTGGGAGAAAAGGTCCCTTATCATGTCGAACATGCCGGTATATGTTGCAGGGTTGGACCTTGGCGTCCTTCCTATGGGACTCTGGTCAATGTCAATTATCTTGTCTATGTTCTCATAGCCCTCTATGGACCTGTACTTTCCGGGTACTGCCCTTGCCCTGGTAACGATCTTGTAAAGAGCCTTGAACAGTATTTCATTGACCAGTGTGGACTTTCCTGAGCCTGATACTCCTGTGACTGCTATGAACTTGCCCAGCGGGAAGTCCACATCGATATCCTTCAGGTTGTTTTCTGAAGCTCCCGTCACTCTTATGACTGTTCCGTCTCCGCTTCGCCTCACCTTTGGAACGTCGATCTTCAGTTCACCGGTGAGATATTTGGCGGTAATGCTCCTTTTTGACTTCATGATCTGCTTAAGGGTCCCCTTGGCTACAACCTCACCCCCATGCTCTCCTGCAAGGGGTCCGATATCCACTATGTAGTCGGCATTCCTTATTGTATCCTCGTCATGCTCGACAACTATCAGGGAATTCCCGATGTCCCTCAGCCTCTTAAGTGCATCAATAAGCTTGTCGTTGTCCCTCTGGTGAAGCCCGATACTCGGCTCGTCCAGTATATAGAGTACTCCCGTCAGACTTGCGCCTATCTGTGTGGCAAGCCTTATCCTCTGTGACTCTCCACCTGAAAGGGTCCCTGCGCTCCTTGCAAGGTCCAGATAGTCCAGGCCAACATTAACCAGGAAGCTGAGCCTTGACCTTATTTCACTCATGATCTGCTGTGCGATCATCTCTTCCTTTTCAGAAAGCTTGAGGCTGTCAAGGAACTTCAGCTCATCTGCGATACTGAGTCTCGTAAACTCATAAATGTTCTTTCCGCCTACTGTTACAGCAAGAACCTCCTTCTTGAGCCTGGCACCCATGCAGGTGGGACATGGATTGCTGGACATGTATTGTTCCACTTCGCCCTTCATGTAGTCGGAGGATGTCTCCATATACCTTCTCTTGAGATTATTTACCTCACCCTCATACATATGGGAGTATTCACCTTTTGCATACTGCTTGTTGTACTGCACCTTCAGCTTCTCGCCTTTTGTTCCATAAAGGAGAATGTCCACTATTTCTTCAGGGAGGTCCTTTATGGGAGTATCAAGGCTGAACCTGTACTTCTTTGTCAGCGCCTGCAGTATACCGTAGGTCCAGGAGTCTTCCTTGAGCCTTGTGCTGCTCCACGAGGCTATTGCACCATCCATGATGCTCTTTGTCCTGTCAGGGATGACGAGGTCAGGGTCGATCTCAAGAAGCGTACCCAGGCCGTCGCAGTGCCCGCACTTTCCAAAGGGTGCATTGAAGGAGAACATCCGTGGCTCCAGCTCCTCGATGCCGATATTATGTTCAGGGCAGGCGAACTTTTCTGAGAAGATCATCTCTTCACCGCCGATGACCTCCACTACCACAGTCCCTTCCGCAAGCTTAAGAGCCTGCTCTATGGACTCGCTGAGCCTGGACCTGATGTCCTCCCTTATTACGAGCCTGTCGACGATTGCTGATATGTCATGCTTGTAGGTCTTCTTAAGGTCCACTTCCTCTTCGGACAGGTCTATGGTTGCACCGTCGATCTTCGCTCTGACGAAGCCCGCCTTCTTGATGGTCTCGATGACCTTCTCGTGTTCACCCTTCCTGCCCCGGACAAGAGGCGCAAGGACCTGTATCCTGGTCTTCTCAGGAAGCTCCATTACCTTGTCAACCATCTGGTCAAGCGACTGGGATGCAATCTCACGTCCGCACTCCGGGCAGTGCGGCACTCCAATCCTCGCATAAAGCAGCCTCAGGTAGTCGTATACCTCTGTCACGGTACCAACGGTCGACCTTGGGTTCTTGGATGTAGTCTTCTGGTCTATCGAAATTGCCGGTGACAATCCGTCAATGGATTCTACATCCGGCTTGTTCATCTGTCCCAGGAAAAGCCTTGCATAGGATGAAAGGGATTCAACATACCTTCTCTGTCCCTCTGCGTAAAGGGTGTCGAATGCCAGGGATGATTTCCCTGAGCCTGAAAGCCCGGTGAATACCACAAGCTTGTCCCTTGGGATCTCAAGTGAAATGTTCTTGAGGTTATTTACTTTTGCGCCTTTAATCGTAATGTTCTTCATAATATTCTCCTGACATCAGTTCTTGTTCCTTATAAGCTCCTTCTTGAGCTTGCCTATCTCGTCCCTCAGGTACGCCGCCTTCTCGAACTCAAGCTCCTTCGAGGCCTTGTACATATCCAGTTCCAGCTTCTTTATTGTCTTCTCCAGGTTTTCTCTGTTGAACTTTACAGCATCCTCAAGTGACTTGAATTCCTCGATCTCGTCGGCCATCCTTGTTATCTCGATGACCTCACGGATATCCTTAACAACGGTTGTCGGGGTAATGCCGTTCAACTCATTGAACTCCATCTGGATCTTCCGTCTTCTGTAGGTTTCCCCGATCGCCCTGTCCATTGATCCGGTCCTTACATCGGCATACATTATGACTCTGGATTCGGAGTTTCTGGCTGCCCTTCCTATTGTCTGTATAAGGCTTGTCTCGGACCTCAGGAAGCCTTCCTTGTCTGCGTCGAGGATCGCCACAAGTGCTACCTCCGGCAGGTCAAGGCCTTCCCTGAGAAGGTTGATCCCCACCAGGACATCAGTCTCGCCCAGCCTCAGGTCCCTTATTATCCTCATCCTCTCCATCGTCTCAACGTCGGAGTGCATGTAGGTTATCTTTACCCCCAGGTTCTTGAAGTATTTGGTCAGGTCCTCCGCCATCCTTTTCGTAAGGGTAGTCACAAGGACCCTGAAGCCATTCTTCACAGTCTCGCGGATCTCCGCATAAAGGTCGTCTATCTGTCCCTTGGTAGGCCGTATGATGATCTCGGGGTCGATTAGTCCGGTAGGCCTTATGATCTGTTCAGCAACAACTGTGGAATGGTCATTCTCATACTTTGACGGCGTTGCCGACACGAAAACAACCTGTCCTATCCTCTCCTCGAACTCCTCGAAGCGGAGGGGCCTGTTGTCGTATGCGGAAGGAAGCCTGAAGCCATAGTCCACCAGGGACCTCTTCCTCGACCTGTCACCTGCGTACATGGCACGAAGCTGCGGGAGCGTCACGTGGCTCTCGTCTATGAACATGAGGAAATCCCTGGGAAAGTAGTCTATGAGAGTCTTGGGGGGAGTTCCGGGATCCCTTCCGTCAAGTATCCTGGAATAGTTCTCAATTCCAGAACAGTATCCCATTTCCCTTATCATCTCAAGGTCGAAGTTGGTCCTCTGCCTGAGCCTCTGGGCCTCCAGCAGCTTGTCCTCCCTGGTCAGCTCCTCAAGCCTTTCCTCAAGCTCAGACTCGATCCTCGCTATCGCCTTCTCGACTTTGGCGTAGGAGGTTGCGAAATGGGAGGCAGGGAATATTATGGTATGGGAAAGGTCAGCCATGATCTCCCCGGTAAGGACGTCGAATTCCCTTATCCTCTCGACCTCGTCTCCGAAGAACTCAATCCTTATGCCCTTGGCAGTCTCGGATGCAGGTACGACATCAAGTATGTCACCTCTCACCCTGAACGTACCCCTTGAAAAGTCGATGTCGTTCCTCTCATACTGGATCTCGATCAGCTTCCTCACGATATCGTCCCTGTCGCGGTTCATTCCCGGTCTCAGCGATATCGACAGGTCCCTGTACTCCTCAGGATTTCCAAGGCCGTATATGCAGGACACCGATGCCACGATTATGACATCCCTTCTCTCGAAGAGCGCCGATGTGGCTGAGTGCCTCAGCTTGTCTATCTCGTCGTTTATTGATGAATCCTTCTCGATGAATGTGTCTGTCTGCGGCACATATGCCTCCGGCTGGTAATAGTCGTAGTAGGAGACGAAATACTCGACTGCGCTGTCAGGGAAGAATTCCCGAAACTCCGAGCAGAGCTGGGCTGCAAGGGTCTTGTTGTGCGCAAGCACAAGTGCCGGTCTCTGTGTCCTCTCGATGACGTTAGCCATGGTGAAGGTCTTTCCGGAACCGGTTACTCCAAGGAGTGTCTGCGCCCTGTTGCCGCTGTTTATGGATTCCACAAGGGTATTTATTGCGTCAGGCTGGTCGCCTGTAGGCTTGTACTTCGATTTTATCCTGAAGGTCCCTTCCATCGTCTTAAGTCTCCTTTCCTTTATCCTCACCCATGATTATACTCCTAACGGGATGTGTATGTAAACATACGTTCACATATTGAATGATGCAACCTTTAACATGCTCTGGCAGGAAATGGCAAACCAGGGGATGGCAAAGCCATCCCCTGATGTATTCCTTATTCAGTTGCCAAGCTTTCCCTTCAGTATCTCAAGCGCCTTCTGGAGCTGAGTATCCTTCAGCCTGTCATATTCTCCTTCAGAAAAGCCTTCAGGCAAGTCCACCACCACATCAGGCATTATTCCCGTGCCATGTATGTTTGTGCCCTTTGGAGAATAGTAGGATGACACTGTGACCTTGAGGCCTTCAGCCTCGCCAACGTTGTATACCATCTGGACTATTCCCTTTCCAAAGCTGTTGTGCCCCACAAAGGTTGCAGCTCCGTAATCCTTCAGGGCTCCGGCAACTACCTCGGAGGCTGATGCCGATCCCTCGTCGATAAGTACCACAAGAGGTACTCCCAGGTAGTCTCCTCCGTAGGATTTGTAGGTCTTCTTCTGGCCGAACTTGTCCAGGGTGTAGACTACATCATCATCCTTCCTGACGAAATTTGAAGCTATCTTTATTGACTCGTCAAGGTATCCTCCGGGGTTTCCCCTGAGGTCCACTATGAAGCCCCTGGCTCCCTGAGCCTTGAGGCTGTCAAGTGCGCTCTTGAACTCAATGGATGTGTTTTCAGAGAACTGAAGGAGTGTAACCAGCCCTACGCCGCTTTCAAGCATCTCAGCCTCGACGTTGACCAGCTTTATGTGGTCCCTTACCACGGAAAGGTCCATCTGGGTCCCTTCCCTTTCTATAGTGAGGTTCACAGCCTGACCTGCCTCGCCTCTGATTATTGAAACCGCCTGGTCCATCTGGGATCCCTTGTATTCTACGCCCTCGACCCTGACTATGACATCTCCTGACCTGATTCCCGCTTCGTATGCCGGTGTTCCGTCGAAGGTGGTTATAACGACTATCTTGTCGTCCTTGGCGCCAACCATTATACCGATACCCACATAGTTGCCGGTACCCTCCTCGTTGAATGCAGAGTACTCCTCGGCATTGAAGAAGACAGTATACGGGTCACCAAGAGAATCAACCATTCCCTTTATCGCGCCTTCGATGAGCACGGAATCATCTATATCCTTGTAGTAGGTCTGGTAAAGCGTTTCCCTGACCTCGAAAAGCTTCTCGAAATCCTCGATATCTGTTATACCCGGAAACTGTGCCTCGAGCCCTGACGGCTCCGCTTCCTTCAAGGGTCCCATCAGGGTACCTGCAAGAAACGATGTCCCGGCTATAACTATAGCCGCGAAAAACAGCGCAAGTACCTTTACTCCGCTTCTGCCCGGACCTCTCTCATCTTGATTGTAGTACATGCCAGCCACCCCTTTGTATTATACGTCCAGGAACCTTCTTAGGGAAATATAGCTTCCCGCGGCTCCAATTCCCATCCCTGCAAGGATGAACTGCCAGCTCATGTTGCTGAGGACATAGCCCGGAGCAGTGAGACCCGCATAGAAGAATGCCTTGGTTATCTGAGCGTAGGCTCCCTTGTATGTGAAATAAAGTACAGCTACTGCAAATATCGCCCCGACAGTCCCCATGATGACGCCTTCGATTATGAATGGCCATCTTATGAACCAATCGGTTGCTCCGACGAACTTCATTATCCCGATCTCACGCCTTCTGCTGAAGACCGTGAGCTTTATCGTGTTCCCTATGAGGAACAGCGACACGATTATAAGTATGGCAAAGATCACGACGCCGACCGTCCTGATGGTCTTAGCCACTGCAATGATCATCTCGACGGTATCCCTTTCGTTTCCAACCTGCTGCACGCCCGGAAGGTCCTTTACAGCATCCTCTACAGGCCTTGCGGCCTCGGGAGTGTCCAGGCTCACCACAAAGGAATTCGGCAGAGGGTTGTTCGCCTCTGAGTAGCCTGCAAGGATAGCATTGTTCTCGCCCAGGGATTCCTTGAACTTGGTGAATGCCTCTTCCTTGGTCTCATACTTGATCTCCTTGATGCCGACTACCGACTCTATAGCAGCCTGTACGGCCTGCTTCTCTTCTTCAGTGGCCTCGTCCAGGAGGTACGCTTTGATCTCGACCTTGGACTCCACAGTCGCTACGCTAGAATTTATCGTCATCGCCACGAGTATGAATACCCCGAATATGAACAGAGTCGCTGCCACAGTCGCCATGCTGGCAAGCGATATCGTCCTGTTCCTTTTCAGGCTCTTAAGCGCATCTCCAAGGAACATCTTAATTTTCGTCATGAATGTTGTACCTTCCTTTTTGCTCGTCTCTGGTTATCCTGCCCTTTTCGAGCGAAATTACCCTCTTCTTGCTGATGTCGACTATCTCCCTGGCATGTGTAGCCATGAGGACCGTTGTTCCGGCCTTGTTGATATCCATGAGCAGCGACATGATCTCCTTCGCTGTATCAGGGTCAAGGTTTCCTGTCGGCTCGTCAGCTATGAGTATGGAAGGATTGTTCGCTATTGCCCTTGCCAGGGATACCCTCTGCTGCTCTCCGCCGGAAAGCTCGGTGGGGAAATTCCTTGCCTTGTCTGAAAGCCCTACAAGTGCAAGCACCATCGGGACCCTTCTCCTTATCTCCTTCGGGGTGGCATCTGTTACCCTCATCGCGAAAGCCACGTTCTCGAATACGTTGAGCGTGTTGATGAGCCTGAAGTCCTGGAACACCATTCCTATCTTCCTTCTATAGTATGGGATGTCCTTCTTTGTTATTGCCGCAAGGTCTTTGTTTCCTACCTTAACAACTCCGGTGGTCGGCTCGACCTCCTTGAGCAGCATCTTGATGAAGGTTGATTTTCCTGCACCTGAAGCTCCGACAAGGAATACAAATTCCCCCGATTCTATCTTTACGCTGATGTCGTCCAAAGCAGTGACCTTGTTGTCGTACTTCTTCGTAACGTTTCTGAATTCAATCATATCTGCAACTCCTATGAATAAATCTGTGGGCATGCGGCGTCCGGCTTTAGCAGCCTCAATCAGGCAATTTTTGCATGATATCGGGACCGGAGCTGCGCTGACTTGTCTCGTCGGTTTTATAGTAACGCTACAAGTTTAAGCCTCATTGCTTTAGTTAACCTTAAGCGAATGATCCCTAAACCTCCACGATTTCTAAGTATGGCATAAGCTTATGAAGATAATATAAAGAAAATGCATGGTTATCTCAGATCCTTGAATCCCTCTCCGAGCACCTCGTGGACGTCGTTGACCGATATGAATGCGCGGGGGTCTATCTCCCTTATGTACTCCCTGAGCCTTATGTACTCCCTCCAGTTCAGGACCACATAAAGTACGGAGGTACCTTCTCCTGTATATCCGCCGTAGCCTGTAAGTACCGTGCACGACCTGTCAAGGTCCTTTATTATGAACCTTATTATGTCCTCCTCTTTTCTGCTGATAACCATAAGCTCCTTGGAGGTATTGAGTCCGTCGATCAGCCTGTCTATGAGAGTCCCGTTTATGATGATGCAGAGCATGGCGTAGAGTCCTATCCTGATACCGAAGGTCATTATTCCGCCAAGTCCGACGATGAAATCTACGATAAGGAGCGACTTTCCTATGTCCAGGTGGAAATACCTGTTGAGTATCTTCGCCAGTATGTCAGTTCCTCCTGTCGAGGCTCCGCTGTTGAACACCATGGCCATGCCTATGGCGACGATGATCGTGCCGACTGCGGCGTTGATGAACAGGTCATCCGTAAGCGCCTGAGGCTTAAATACGGCCTCCATCGCCCACATTGCAAGAGACAGCCCGTATGAGGCATATATGGTCTTTGCCCCGAAGCCTCCACCGATCGTAAGGAATGCCGTTGCGAATAGTATCAGGTTAAGCACAAGGATTATGGCCCCTACAGGTAAGGAAGGTATGAAGCTGTTGAGGATTATGGCTATTCCCGTTACGCCTCCTGCCGCTATCCTGGCCGGAATGTAGAAATACTCCAGGCTGAATGCGACAAGCAAGATACCTATGGTTATAAGGATGAAGTCCCTAAGCTTGAAATCCTTCACGCATTTCCCTCCCCGCTCTCTCCCATGACCTTAGGCGATGAGAAGCCTTTGCCCAGCACCTCGGCAGCCGTTCCGACAGTAACAAACGCATCAGGGACCTGGTCCCTCAGGAACTGCTTCAGGACCACGAATTCCCTTGTTGACAGCACGCAGTATATCATATGGCTCTTTGTACCTGTATAAGCGCCTTCACCTGTGAATATGGTTGCACCCCTGTCGAGCTTCCCCACGATGAAGCCCCTGACCTTTTCCCTGTCCCTGGTTATGACGAAGACCTGCTTCTGTGCGTTGAAGCCTTCGACGATCCTGTTGATGACGACACCGTTCAGTATGGCACCAAGGATTCCGTAAAGCCCTCGCTCAAGCCCGAAGTTAAGAGCGATCATCACCACGACCGTCAGGTCGATGAGTACCAGGGCGCTACCGGGCGTCATGCCTGTGAACTTCGATATTATCCTGGCTATTATGTCAGTGCCTCCAGTGGAGGCATCCTGGTTGAAGACTATCCCGATGCCTGTTCCAAGGAGAAGTATCCCCATGGCCGTGGAGAGCATCAGGTCTTCTGTAGGCTGACCAATTGAAAGAAAGGTCTCGATGACCCACATGGCAACCGAAACAAGGGTGCTGGCATAAAGCGTCTTGATGCCGAAGCCTCCTCCAAGGACAAGGAACCCAAGTCCGAAGAAGATGGCGTTAAGCCCCATGACCAGCACGCTCACAGGGATACCCGGGACTGCAAGGTTCAGCACTAGTGCCATTCCTGAAACGCCGCCAGGGGCTATGCCGTTAGGTATGAAGAATACCTGGACGGAAAAGGCTACAAGAATGGATCCTATGGTTATCAGAAGATATTCCTTAGTCTTCTTCACAGTGCTCCCTTCGGCAGGCATTCAAGGTGCTCTGTCCTGAACACTTCCCTTCCGCCTTTCAGGTACACCCTGGGAACCCTCTTGGCAACAGCGCAGATTATCTCGTATGAGATCGTGCCGGCCTTTTTGGCAATCTCATCAGCCCAGATAGAATCCTCTCCCTGGGATCCCATGATGACCGCCTCATCACCTTCCCTGACTCCGTCACATCCGGTGGCATCCACCATTATGTGGTCCATGCAGACCCTTCCAAGGACCCTGCACCTCCTGCCGCCTATGAGGACCTCCCCCTTGTTCGACAGATTCCTGAAGTAGCCGTCCGCATAGCCTATGGGTATGGTGGCGACCTTTGTCTCTTTTTCTGCCGTGAACGTGCTTCCATAGCCAATTGAAGTGCCTGAAGGGACGGTCTTGAGCATTACGACCATGGACTTCAGGCTCATGGCGGGCCTTACGTCTATGACTGTCCTGTCCACCTCGTCAGACGGATAATAGCCGTACTGCATTATGCCTGGTCTCACGCAGTTGAACCTGGCCTCAGGTATGTCGATCACGCCTGCGCTGTTGGACATGGCCTTATATTTGAATGAGACTCCCTTGTCCTCCATTGACTTCATGAAAGACATGAACCTTTCCAGCTGTATGTGCGCATAGGACTTGTCGCCTGAATCAGACGATGCGAAATGTGACTGCAGGCTGTACATCTCGATATTCTCAAGACAGGCTATCCTGGCGACCTCATCAGCGCTCTCATCGCTTACCGGGAATCCGAGCCTGCCCATCCCTGTATCCGAGATTATGTTGAGCCTGGCCTTAAGTCCCAGTCTTCCCGCGATCCTGTCAAGCTCCGCCGCATATCCGTAGCTGTAGCAGGCAAGGGCAAAGCCCTCCCTGATCGAGGCTTCAGCAAAATCCAGGGGGGTGAAGCTAAGTATCGTGATGGGCGCCTTTATCCCGCATGCCCTAAGCTGCAGGGCTTCTGTAACCACTGCAACAGCTATCTCGTCGGCTCCAGCCTCAAGCATGTGCCTGGCTATCTCAGGTGCTCCGTGGCCGTATCCGTCAGCCTTGATGACGGTCACTATCCTTGCGTCACCTACCAGCTTCCTTATCCGCCTCATGTTCTCCATCAGTATGTCAAGGTCTATTTCAGCCCATAAGGGCCTTATCATGTCATGCATATCATCACCAATTCCTCTGTACAAATCCTTAAGTTCCACGTTACATATTAACACAATTTACCGATCAGTGCCTCGAATCCTGAAGCCTCTTCATGCTGCCGGGAATCGCATCGATGATCTCCGATGCCTTCACGATGTAGCTCTCTCCTGCAAGCTCATCTCCTATGTAGCCATGGAGATATGTTCCAAGGACCGCTGCCTCAAGTGGCTCAAGCCCCTGTCCGCAGAGGGACCCCGTGATTCCGGCCAGGGCGTCGCCCATGCCGCCCTGGGCCATGGCTGATGAGCCTGTAGGGTTCACGTATGAAACCTTGCCGTCTGTCACTACGGTATTGTATCCCTTGAGGACCACGATGCACTTGTGCTCCAGTGCGAAGTCCCTTGCGGTGTCGATCCTCGACTTCAGGATCTCCTCCGAGGTCATGCCGCAAAGACGGGACATTTCCCCCACATGGGGAGTCAGTATCACATTGAAGTCAAGGTGAGTCAGTATCTCAGTCCTGTCCTTGAGTACATTCAGCCCATCAGCATCTATCAGTAGCGTTTTGGAGCGGCTGCCATTCTCCTGCATGGACTTGATCACCCTAAGAAGCATGTCGAAGGTCACATCTGAGTTGCCAAGTCCGGGCCCGAACACCACGACATCAGCACGTGACACCCCTTCCTCAAGTTCGTCAGGATGGAGGCTCATTGCTTCCTTCAGCCTCAGCACTAGGCTTTGGAACACCTCTTCCCTTGAACAGAGTGTCACAAGCCCGGAACCGGTGGATATCGCGGCTTCTGTGCAGATAAGCGCCGCCCCGGTAAATCCGGAGGAGCCTGCTACCACCAGAACTTTCCCATAATTTCCCTTGAAGCCGGTCTTGTCCCTTACCGGCACAAGCGAGCAGGCCAGTGAGTGGTCTGTCAGGTACTCGCCTTTCTCAGCCTTTGCCTCAACAGGTCCGGGGATGCCTATTTTCTCCACTGCAATCCTTCCAAGACGCGGCATTGCCTCATAATTCAGGAATCCCCTCTTCATGCACTGGAAAGTCACGGTAATGTCCGCATCAACCACCTGTCCCATGGACTCACCGGTATCAGCATTCATTCCGGACGGTACATCCACCGAAAGCACAAACCTTGAATTAATGTTGATCTCCTGGATGACCTGCCTCAGGAAGTCCCTTAGCGGCCTCCCAACCCCTGTACCAAGCAGCGAATCCACTACGACATCCGCATCCTTCAGCGCTTCCCTGAAGGTCCACATGGTTTCGTTAGAAAGCGGTGTCATGGGAACTCCGAGCCTTTTCAGTATCCCGAAGTTTGTCCTGGTCTCAGCCTTGTAGTCACTGCCTTCACTTATATAGAAGACATCGACCTCCTTGTCCATGCAGTATAGGTGCCTGGCTATGGCGAAGCCGTCGCCTCCGTTGTTGCCCCTTCCGCAGACTACTACGAAGTAGCCTTTTGTGAGGTCAAGGTTCCTTATGCATGCAATGGCGGCGTTCTCCATGAGAACGGAAGCCGGTATCCCGATCTCCTCCACCGCTATCCTGTCAATCTCCCTCATCATTTCGACCCCAGCGATCCTCAATTCAATCACCTTCTATAATTACTACTGACATTGCGTCCTTCCTGTTGTGTGAGATCGTAACGCTTATCCTCACAGGCCTTCCGAATACCCTGTCGAGGACATGCTTCAGCCTTTCCTCGTTGATATAAGGCTTCCCTGATATGTCCCTCAGGACCTCTATTTCCTTTAGCTGGACCCCTTGCTTTCCTGAGCCAAGTGCCTTTAGGAAAGCCTCCTTAGCAGCAAACCTTCCTGCAAGGGTGCTGTCTGTCCTTGCAAGCTCAATCTCAGAGTCCGTGAATATCCTGGCAAGCTTCCTATCTGACGTGAAGATGCCTGCCACCCTTTCAATCTCCACTATGTCGCAGCCCAATCCAAGCACCATGGGAACACCTCACAATCTTATTCCTGCTCTATCCGAAAGAAACGCCCTGAGCTCTTCGAAGTCATCTCTCGTCATCCTGTAGGCCAGAAGATCGACCTCCCTGCCATCAAGCTTGTCAAGCTTCTTCCTTATCGTCCCGACGTACCTGAAGCCGGTCTTTATGACCACTGACCGTGACCTTCCATTGAAGCTGTAGTGTCCGCACCATACCTCGTCTGCCAGGTCATCCTGGAACGCATGGATGATTAACCTTGCGCACGCCTCAGGTACAAGACCCTTTCCCCACAGGCTCCTCGTCAGGACATAACCGATCTCCCTGGACCTTTCAGATGATTGCATGCCTTCTTGTGCCCTGTCATGGAGGCCGATGCTGCCGATGACCTTTCCAGTTTCCCTGAGCACCAGGGCATATATCTCATCACTACTCTCCCTGAACATTTCAATTACCCTGCGGCTTTCCCCCACATCCCCGTGAGGAGCCCATCCGGCACTGGGACCTATCTCAGGATCCCGCGCATAATCGAACATTTCGTCCGCATCGCTTAACTCCCATTCCCTGAGAATGAGACGCTTTGTATACATGTCCTGCATGGCTTTCCCCCTGATGTCCTTTCCTTCCATTATAACCCATGAAGACTGGCTTTGTGCAATACAGGCGTTCCAAAGGCACCATGTTTGTAAAAGTTCTGAAAACAACTGACTATTTCAAGTCTGCCTGCATAAAAAATTCACTTTGTTGATGTATAATAATTGTGTGAAATTTGATTAAGAAGGCCTTCGTGGCTCTATAAGAAAGGGATGAAACAATGCTTAGATCCTTGGAAGTAAAAAAGGGAATCCACTGGGTAGGTGCCCTAGACCCGAACCTTAGAATATTCGACATAATTATGTATACACCCTACGGCACAAGCTACAACTCCTTCCTTGTGCAGGGAACAGAAAAGACCGCTGTATTCGAAACGGTCAAGCTTCAGTTTCTTGACGAATACCTGGAAAGGCTCAAGGAGCTTGGAACCGATCCGGCAAAGATCGACTACATAATAGTCAGCCACACTGAGCCTGACCATTCAGGGTCAGTGTCAAAGATGCTCGAGCTGTCCCCGAACGCAGAGGTCCTAGGTTCACAGGCAGCCATAGGCTTCCTGAAGGAAATGGTGAACAAGCCGTTCAGGCACAGGATAGTCAAGGAGAACGAGACACTTGAGCTTGGAGGCAGGACCCTGAGGTTCATCATGGCACCGTTCCTTCACTGGCCGGACTCCATGTATACCTACATCGAGGAGGACAAGGCACTTGTCACCTGCGATTCCTTCGGGCTTCACTATTGCTTCGAGCCAATGTTCGACGACCTTATCACTCCTGAAGATGAGCCAAAATACCAGGAATCACTGAAGTACTATTTCGATACCATATTCGGGCCATACAGGCAGCATGTGCTGAAGGCCTATGAAAAGATAAAGGGACTTGAAATTGACACGGTCCTTACCGGTCACGGCCCAATACTCAGGAGAGACCCCTGGGCTGTCATTAACCAGTATGTAAAATGGGCGACTCCGGAAGACAGGACAGGCAGAAGGAAGAAGGTTACTGTCAGCTACGTATCCGCCTATGGATATACGAAGGAAATCGGTGAGAAGGTAGTTGAAGGGCTTCTTTCAGCTGGTGACTTCGACGTCACATCCTATGACATCATCCAACATGAAATCAGCGACATACTTGGTGACATAGGTGATTCAGACGGACTGCTGTTTGGTTCGCCGACGATCGTCGGTGAGCTTCTGGAGCCTGTAAGGATCCTTATGGCCCACCTCAATCCGACTGTGCATGGCGGCAAGGTAGCCGGTGCCTTCGGCTCCTTCGGATGGAGCGGAGAAGCAGTACCGAGGATCGAATCAAGACTCAAGGAGCTGAGGATGAAGATACACGGACCTGGCTTATGCATCAAGTTCAAGGCAGGCGAAAAAGAGCTTGAGGATGCCTATGCATGGGGTAGAGAATTTGGAGAGAAGCTGCTGGGCAAGATTCCTGTGAACCAGGAACATGTCAAGGCCTGAGGGCTGATAGGAGAAATTGATATGGAGAAAAAGAAGCTTTACAAGTGCGCTGTCTGCGGACATGTTGTAGAAGGTTCGATCCCTGACAAATGCGAGGTTTGCGGAGCTGATGGCGACGCCTTCGTGGAAGTCTTTGAGATGGAGGCTCCAGGTCCCATAGGCGGACTTGACAGGTTCCTCATACTCGGAAACGGTTCGGCAGGCTTCAATGCCGCCAAGGAAATCAGGAAGCTCCTGCCTGAAGCATCCATTACCATGGTATCCAAAGAGAACATGAAGTCCTATATAAGGACCAACATAGGAGATTACCTTGATGGCTCGGAGCCATCTGAAAAGTTCTTCCTCGCAAAGGATTCCTGGTATGAGGAGAACAGGATCGAGCTGCTTCTCGGAAAGACAGCGACAAGGCTGCTTCCTGAAGAGAAGAAGGTGATCTTTGACGACGGATCCGAGAGATCATACGACAAGCTCATACTGGCAAACGGAAGCCACAATTTCATACCTCCTGTACAGGTTGAATTCGACCACAGCGAGAAGTTGCCTGGATTCGTACTGAATGATTCGAACCTCAAGGATGTGGACGGCATCCATACGCTCAGGGAATATGCTGATACAAAGGAGCTTTCCGGTGAAATCGGTCCGGGAAAGAAGGCTGTCGTGATCGGCGGCGGTCTGCTTGGACTTGAGGCAGCCTGGGAGCTGAAGCTCCTCGGCGTCGATGTCACTGTCGTCGAGTTCGTCAAGAGGCTTCTTCCGAGGCAGCTTGACAACGAAGGTGCTGCAATATTCAGCGGGATAGCGAGCAGGTCGGGGCTTAATCTCATACTTGGCGATTCAGCTCAGTACATCAAGATCAAGAAGGACCCTTCACTAACCAACAGGCTTGGAGCTAAGGTAGCAGGTGTTTCTCTTAAGAGCGGCGGCTTCGTCGAAGCAGATTTCGTCCTCTTCTCTGTTGGCATCAGGTCAAACCTTGAGCTTGCCAAGGAAGCAGGGCTCGCTGTGGAAAGGGGAGTCATAGTCAACAGGAAGATGGAAACATCCGTGCCTGACATCTGGGCATGCGGCGATGTCTGCCAGCTTGACGGACTCGTTTACGGAACATGGCCTGCAGCCCTTGGAATGGGAAAGACAGCAGGGCAGAATGCCGCGGGCGTCGGGGAGGACTTCAAGAAGTTCACCAACTCGACGATCTTCAACTCACTCAACGCAAAGGTCTTTTCAGCAGGTTCAGTTGATTTCGACGATCCGCTTCTTGACCAGGTAGGAATGAGAAACGATGTTGAAGGCACCTACAGGAAGGTATTCTTCAGGGATGGTAAGCTTGTGGCAGGAATACTCATAGGCGACACTACCAAGCAGATAAAGGTATTGAAGGCCATAGAGAACGGACTTGACTACGAAAGCGCTAAGGAAGCAGGACTGGTATAATAAAATGGAGACTTGGGATATCCTCAAGTCTCCATTTTTTCTATTCCTTCTCTACAATAGACTCGCTGGTCGCAGCCTTACCGTTCCTTCTGGCAGATACCCTGTCCCTGACAGCCTGCACCACATGTATGTACGGGTCCCGTATACCCCTCACCTCGATCAGAAGTGCATTGATCTGAGCTGAGAACAGCATTATCATGGATACCACCAGAAGCCATAGCATTAGAGCCACAACAGCTCCAAGGGTTCCATAGAACCTTGAGTAGTTTGCAAGGTTATTGACATAATACTGGAATGCAAGGGTCGAGAGTATGAACATAAGTGTAGCGAACAGTGCTCCAGGAAATGCATACCTGAACTTGACCTTCTTTGTCGGAACGAACATGTAGAACATTGTGAACATCAGGAACATGAATATTACCGGCGTTACTATCCTTGCTGTCTGAATGAATTCCTTCTGTGGAAGTGCAGGGAAATAATGGAGTATGACCATAAGTATCTGTTCTCCGAATACTATCCCTACAAGTGAGAGCATTATTGAAACGGCAAACAGCACCACCCAGAATATGGACAGCGCATAAAGGTGCACAATGTTTCTCTTCTCCTTTATCCTCATCGCCTTGTTTATTCCCTTCATGAAGGCCCTTATCCCTCCTGAAGACGTATATATGGCAAGGAATATTGACAGGCTCATGAGTCCACCTCTCTGGTTGTCAAGGACATCGGTTACTATCCCTGCAGTCAGGTCGTAGACCTCCATGGGAAGTGCTTCCTGCATCCTCTGGAGGATTATCGAAGAGTCGATCTTCATATAACCCAGCAGGGTGAAAAGGAATATGAGGAAAGGGAATATTGCCAGAAGAAGGCTGTATGTGAGCTGATACGCGAATGCGAAGCTGTCATCCCACTCTGCCTTTTTCAGCAGCGTCTTCATGAATTTCAAGATACCCTTCTTTTCCATATGCATCCCTCGACTTTCCTAACACCATACTATCACAAACTATTCGCAATATTGTTAAACAAATGGAACCAAGCTATTAATATTGAAAAAGTAAAGGCCCATCCAAGTAGGATGGGCCCATGACCTAGACTGCCATTGTTTCCTGTCTGGTTATCACAGCCGAATCAATTGACTCGAGCTCCTGGTCACCTTCAAAGAGGACATTCTTTGTTATGAGGAGGTTCATGAGCTCCTGTATCTCGAGCTCAGTCACATCGGTCCTTACCTTAGGAATCCTCACGGTAGAGTTCCTGCCTGCCTTGTTCACGAATACCATTGAAAGACTGTTCATTCTCCGTTACCTCCTATACCGCTGCAAGTGCGCTGACGTCTTCAAGCTTGTAGCTGAAGGTCGCCTGTTCACCAAGGGATGAGATCTTTGCGGCTATCTCGTGGATATCCTCTGGAAGTGCCGCGATCTTGAAGTTCCTGAACCTTCTTGCCTCATAGGTAGTCTTGCCGTTTACTACCTCCTTGATGTAGGTGATGAGCAGGGCCGTTGTTTCCTTGTTTACCGATACTGCCATGTTTATCAGCTCCTTTCACACACTAAATATGCGCATTTAAGCAAAATGGCAAAAAAACTTGTATAAAAAACGAAAAAAAGGGCACAAAGCCCTTTTCATCTTTCATATACCTTCAGCGTTTCGTCAAGCATACGCTGAAGGGAATATCTTTCACTTATCATCTCATATGTCCTGTTGGCGGCAATCCTGGCTGATTCGGCATTTTCGAGCATCCATTCCATAGCTTCATTCAACGCTTCCGAACTTCCCGGGTCAACTATCCTGAAAGATTCAAAGTCTCCTTCAGAAAGCACCCTATTAATGTCTCCAACATCAGTTGCAACAATCGGCAGTCTTTGCCTGACAGCCTCAAGGACTACAAAAGGAAACCCTTCCTTGACTGATGACAGGATAAGGCAATCGAATGCTTTCATCAGCTTTTCTGCATTTTCCACATATCCTGTAAATATTACCCCATCTCCGGACAAAGACCTTATCTCATCCTTCAGGCTGCCCTGACCCACCAGTACGAGCTTCAGCTTTTCCGAATCTGATCTGTTTCTGAGCATCTCAAAAGCCCTGACCAAGTATCTGTGACCCTTGGTCTCGTAGAAATTTGCTATGCAGCCAAACACAAAATCGTCATCCTTAAGTCCCAGCTGCTGCCTTACGCCTGAAGCTGTTACACCATAATCCCTGTAATCAGGTGTAAGGAAATCGATCCCGTTAGGTATGAAGGCTGCCTGATTCCCGGACTGTATGCCGAGTGACTCAGCAGTTTCAAGGTCACGCCTTGAAACAACAATAAGGTCAGTCGATATTGAAGCCGCATATTTCTCTATCATCCTGTAGAATGCTTTAGAGATACTGCCCATAGGTTCGTTGAACACAAATCCGTGGGCGGTATAGATGCTTTTCGGTACCCTGGCTTTCCTCGCTGCAAGCCTTGCAAGAAGTCCCGCCTTGGAGCTATGGCTGTGAACGATCGAGTAGCCCTTTTCCCTGAACTCTCTTACCAGAAAACAGTATGTCTTCAGGTCATCGAGCAGGGAAACCTCCCTCTTTAGAAAAGGCACTTCTATGGCAGATATCTTAGCCTTTCGAAGTTCTTCAAGAAGGAGTCCGCCAGGCCCGCAATAGACTGTTATGTCGAATTTGTCTGAAAGCCCTTTCGAAAGCAGCAATATATTCTTCTGTGCCCCGCCCATTTCAGATTGGGTGACTACATATGCGAGCTTTTTCAAACGCCTTCACCTCTTTTTGGTGTGTCAGATTACCTTGGCTCGTTCGCTACATGCACAAGGTACTGGCCGTACTCTGTCTTAAGCAGTGGCTGAGCAAGTTCAAGGAGCCTCTCCCTGGTTATGAATTTCTTCCTGTACGCTATCTCTTCAATGCACGCTACATAGAGACCCTGTCTGGTCTGTACTGCCTCAACGAAGTTGGCTGCATCCAGCAGTCCTCTGTGTGTACCTGTATCAAGCCATGCCATTCCACGGCCGAACAGCTCAACCTTTAGTTTGCCCCTCTTAAGGTACTCATTGTTGACTGCAGTTATCTCCAGCTCGCCTCTCTTTGAAGGCTTTATTGTCTTTGCTATTTCTATGACATCATTTCCATAGAAATACAGACCCGGTACGGCATAACTTGATTTTGGCTCTTCAGGCTTTTCCTCGATCGAGAGAACATTCATGTTGTCATCGAACTCGACAACGCCAAATTCAGTCGGATTGCTGACGTGATAGCCGAAAATCGTTGCTTCTTCCCTTTCGACCGCTGCCTTCAGCCTTTCGGAGAATCCATAACCGTAGAATACATTGTCCCCAAGGACAAGTGCAACCTTGTCACTGCCTATGAACTCCTCTCCAATTATGAAAGCTTCTGCAAGGCCGTTTGGAGCATGCTGTACAGCATATGAGATGGAGAGTCCATAATCGCTTCCATCTCCCAGAAGCTCCTCGAAGGACCCGATGTCCCTTGGAGTTGATATTATGAGTATCTCCCTGATTCCTGCCAGCATGAGCACAGACAGCGGGTAATAGATCATCGGCTTGTCGTATATCGGAAGTATCTGCTTTGAAACTGATTTTGTAACCGGGTAGAGTCTTGTACCGGATCCTCCGGCGAGTATTATACCTTTCATTCTCACTTCTCCTTGTATACAAATATAATCGTAATATTACATCTTTTCTAATGCTGTTATAAATGACTTAAGCGCATCCTGCCATGGCCTCATATTGTCTCCGACTGTAACCCGGAGCATCATGTTATCCAGTGACGAATACGCTGGTCTTCTTGCAGGCCTTGGGAACTGGTCAGTGGTAACCGGTGCTACCGTCGCTTCAATTCCCGCATATTCTAAGATCAGAGAGGCGAAATCATACCATGAGCATTCACCTGACCCAGTGCAATGGTAGACTCCATATTCCTCGGTGTCTGCCAGCTTAAGTATATGGTAGCAGAGGTCTTCCACATTGGTCGGGTTGCCCTTCTGGTCATGAACCACCTGAAGCGCACCTCTTTCCTTTCCAGCCTTCATTATTGTCTTAACGAAGTTCCCACCGTAGAGTCCATAGAGCCATGAGGTCCTTACGATGAAATGCCTAGAACAGAAAGTCCTAACATTCTCCTCACCTGCAAGCTTCGATTTGCCGTATATGCTTTGCGGGTCCGTCAGGTCGTATTCAGCGAATGGCTCACTTCCCGTTCCTGAGAATACATAATCAGTTGATATGTGCACAAGCCTGGCACCAGTCTCTTCTGCAACCATGGCAAGATTCCTGGGCCCCAGGGCATTTACCCTGAAGGCCCTGTCCCTGTCGGTCTCGCAGCCATCTACGTTCGTATAGGCGGCAGTGTTAATGATGAGATCAGGCCTTATGCCTGCAGCTGCAGCCCTTACTGCTGAAAGGTCTGACACATCAAGGTCCTTGCTTGAATATCCGAACACCTCGGCACCGATAAAGCTTTCGGGTATGGCCCCAAGCTCGGTCGTGCCTGCCTTAAGTATTTCTGTCAGCTGCGTTCCAAGCTGCCCTTTGGCTCCTGTAATAAGTATTTTCATGGATTCCCTCCTCCTTGGCATAATTTACATGCTCTTTAGTCCTTTATTGAAAAATCGGGCTTTACCAGCGTAAGGTTTGGATTATAGTATGGATCGCCCTTTTTCAATATTTCCGGCCATCTTTTTGCAAATCTCTCAACCTCGCTGTTGAACCTTCTTGCCTTTTCCGGTGTATCATCAAGTCCCCTTGACTTCGACTCGAAGTGGAATAGCTCAGCAAATGGAGTATAGACCACAAGCTTGCCTGTATTTCTCACCTTCATGCAATAATCAATGTCATTGAAGGCTACCTGCATCTCTTCGGTGAACCCACCTACACTCTCAAATACGCTCTTCCTGGTCATCATGCAGGCTGCAGTTACAGCACTATAGTCCTGTGCAGAGTTCTCTCTGTCGAGATACCCGGTATCGCCTTTCTTAAGGCTTACAAATGCATGTCCTGCTATTCCGCCCAGACCTATTATGACTCCTGCGTGCTGTATCGAACCGTCCCCGTAATACAGCTTCGCTCCTACTATACCCACTTCATCCCTCATGCAATGGCCAAGCATCTCTTCAATGCAGTCACCATTGATGATCTCGGTATCATTATTCAGAAGAAGTAGGTATTCTCCGTTTGAAATACTCGCTCCGTAGTTATTTATCGCAGAATAATTGAACGTATCCTTATATTCCACAACTTGAATGTTTTCATGCTCACCGGAAATCTTGTCATAATATTCGAATGTGCTCTTTTCTGTGCTGTTGTTCTCAATTATTATGATTTCAATATTCTCATACTGTGACCTGTCAAACAATGAATTCAGACACTTTTCAAGGTCATCGATGTGGTCCTTGTTAGGGATCAGTACTGATACGAGCGGATTCCCATTTACTTTGTATTTAGTTCTGTATATGCTCTTCACGCCAGTTTCCGATACCTTAGCATCGATACCCATCCTTCTATAATGGTCATTAAGTATCTTGATATGATGAGCGGTTGAAATCTCATCCTTCACAGCTGTTTGTTTTGAATGATAAAGAACCTTGGATATATGACCTATTGCTGCACTGCTCTCAAAAATCCTGAAATACAGGTCCAGGATACAGCCTTCTCCATATTCTTTTTTAAATCCCCCCATATCACTTAGGGTTTTTCTGCTTATCACCATCGAATTTGAAATATAATTGGTGCTTCTCAAAAGGTCCAGATTGAAATCGGGCTTAAAGATCGGATCGATATGTCTGATCCCACTTGCCTCTATCTTGTCTTCATCTGTATAAACTGCTGAGTATCCACCTTTTTCGATTTCGCTAGCAATCTCAAACAATGCATTTGGCGCAAGCTGGTCGCCTGGATGCATGAGAAGGATATAGTCACCGCTGGATTTTTCAGCAGCCCTGTTCAAAATTTCAGCTAGCTGTGAATTCTTGTCATATTCAACGAAAACCACTCCCGATTCACTCAGCTTCTGGTCCTCGCGACCGATCGAAATAAGCTCCCAGCCAGCATAGGTCTGTTCTGAGAGTGATAGGGATGTCCCTTTCAGTCCTTGCTGATGATCATTGCCAGGCATGACTATGACGCTGAATTTTGAAGCAAATGACGGCTTGGTTTCCCTTTGGGCATCAAGTACCGATTTATCAGGAGCATGTCTTAAAAACCACTTATTGTAGTCTGACTCCACTCCAAGTGCCTTCTGTACCAGGTGTACCATGAAGGTCTTTAGTCCGTGACGTTTATAGAACCTTGCGGCCCTGAACAATTTATCCTTAATCAATTTCATACCTTCTTCAAATGATAGTCATTCCTGTTCAGCGAAAGATTTCGGTTGTACATGGGATCACCCTTAGAAAACAGGACCTTCCATCTTTCCTTGAATTTATCGGATTCATTCTTGATCTTATCCTGGCCTTCTTTCCCTGAATCATTGACCGGTCTAACAGGCTCGTACCTGTATGCTTCTGCGAATGGATTGAATACTGTCAGCTTGTCTGTTTTTCCAACCCTCAGACAATAATCCGAGACAGTCAGGCCTGTACTGAATTCCTCAGAAAAGCCACCTGCATTATTGAATACCTCCCTGCTCGTCATGAAGCAGGCCGGGTTTGTTATGCTGTAGTCGCACGCGGTAATGGCACGAGCAAAATATCCGTTGTCATACCTGGACTGTCCTTGAAAAGAATTACCGGTAATCCCATCCATATTTACAACCGAGCCCGCATGGTATATTATATCGTCCTCATAATACAGCTTTGCACCTACTGCACCCACGTCGGCTCTTCTTGCATAGCCAAGAAGCTCCTCAAAGAATTCATCAGTAATTATGGAAATGCTGTCATCCATGAACAGCATGTATTCACCATTAGAGTTTTCAGCTCCGAAATTTCTTGACTTGGAGTAGCTCTTCTCTCCCCTGTAGAATACCACCTTCACTTTAGGGAACTTTGCCTGGAGTTCATCATAGAAAGAAAATGTACTCCCTTTCCTGCTTCCGGTGTCCACTATCAGGATCTCATAGTTGTCATACATGCTCTTGAACTCAATCGCGCTGATGCACCTCTTGATGTCCCTGATGCTGTCCTTGCTGGATATTATTATGGAGACCAACGGCTCAGCCGCAATGTGAAAGAAGGTCTTATATACTCCGTATATTTTCGTGAATTCCACATGGGCATCGATACCCATTCTGCTGTAATGCGCATCGAGCGCCTTTTTCGCTGAATCATATGCATAAAGCTTGCTTTCCGGATTCTCAGCAACGGAGTCTTTATGTGATCTCCAGTGGTACAGGATCCTTGGTATATGGTGTACCTTTTTAGCCTGTTCTGTGCATCTGAGGATCATGTCATAGTCCTGGGACCCGTCGAATTCATTCCTGAAAAGTCCGACACTATGCATAAGCTCCCTTCTTGCGACAAAAAGATGCGTAATGTAATTCATGCTCCTGAGAAGGTCTATGTTGAAATCCGGTTTGAAGTGCGGCATGAAGTATGCTGAGCCGTCCATCGTAAGCTTATCCTCGTCCGAGTATATTACGTCAACATCAGCATCATCCTGTATTGCCAATGCACATTCAAAAAGCGCATCAGGAGTAAGCAGGTCATCATGGTCCACCAG
Organism: Clostridiaceae bacterium UBA6085; assembly: GCA_002428605.1. Taxonomy (GTDB): domain Bacteria; phylum Bacillota; class Clostridia; order Clostridiales; family Clostridiaceae; genus Youngiibacter. Next base: position 26,525 of record DIXH01000006.1, on the reverse strand, counting down.
AACTATGAAATCACCTGCTGCAAGTTTTATAGCTTCATTGGTGTTGTCAGAAATTCCCAGCTGCCTCGATGAAACAGTGTATCTTATCCTCTCATCCCTCTTGGCATAATCACGAAGTATCTCAATTACCGGTGTATCAGTTCCGCTGCCCTCGCACATGCAGAGTTCCCAATTGGAATAGGTCTGGGACGTAACGGAGTCTATCATCTCCCGCAGGAAATTTTCCGGAGTCTTGTAGAGAGGCACGACAATACTGAACTTCGGCCTTGTTGTAAAATTATACTTTCGCTGTGCATCAAGCTCCACTTCGGACCTCAGGTGGTATTTCAGCCACTTCTCATATTCTGCTGCAGATTCAGCTTTCCCCTTTACAACCTGCAGGGCTTTCAGTGCTGTCCACCTGACTCCATGCTTCTTAAGGTATTTGAGTCCCTTGATGAGTTTGTTTTCCTTATGAGAATATGCCCCTTTACGTGCCTTTGCCATGTCAACCTCATATTTTGCTGTCATTTCGCCTGATTTGAAGCTGAAATGGAGCTTCTTTCCGTTTGGATAATTGACCTCGGCATTAAACCCGCAGTATTCATGGAGCGAAGCCTCCTTGAATGTGGCTGAAACATCGTTTCTCTGAAAAAATTCAACATTGATATCCATGTCACGTCCATTTTCATCCTGTGCCGAAACATCAAAGGCTTCTGTGGATGCAACCCAGCCTGAAAGCTTGCAGTCTCCGTCTTCAATCGAGACTGTATCGACACAATATGGAAGCTGATACTTCAGCATTTGTATTTTCTTAGCAGGTGCTTCAAATGAAATAATCCTTTCATCGCCATTAACAGTATAAACAGTAAGTTTGGAGTACTTATCAAAGTCCTTAGGCAGGTTGATATATAAGTAGTATTCTTCGCTCACATTTGCCTGATGTATCAGATGTCTTTGTCTTACATCATAGCCCCTGTACTTGTCGTAGCTCATTTCCAGTCTCGTCTTGTCCAGATATGCTTCAATACCGTTCTTTTCGGGGTTGTTTTCAGCGAACCATCCGCCTATGACAAATTTATCCTTGTCAGTAAGATGAAACCTTGCGTTGGATACCTTGAAGTTATTGCTTATCATTATTATCTCCTAATACTCTCTTCATTCGTGGAGCTGCAGGTACAACTGGAAGCCCATCATTAAGGCTGAGCCTGATATTTGAGTAAGGGTCCGAACCATTCAATTTGCTGAGGTCAAACATATCGATTCCGTATGTCAAAGCACCAGTCTCCTCAAGCTCAGCTCGCACATGAGGATCGTAGACATTAAACAATCCGGCAGTCGAGCTCCTGAGACCATAGTCAAAACAGCTTTCCAGCATATCAGATATCTCGTTAAATGATCCGATAAGCTCAAAACAAGACCTTGCAACCGCGATCAGTATTCCATCGGCTCCAAGAATGTTCCTTGTGACAAGAGGTGATACGAAGGGTGTACCGTAATGTAACGAGGGTGACCCTTTAAACAATCTCCTCAAGGTTCCGTCCGGAAGGACAGTGACACCGGCACTGATCATTTTGTCATCCTCTGATACTATTCTTGACCCTACCATACCTGTCCCGATCCTTGAAGCCTTTTCAGAAAGCCTTTCCATGAATCCTGTCGACAGTCCGGTGACTCTTGCATCTATAAAAATCAGGATATCACCGTTAGCTTCATTGACACCATTGTTTGCTCTTTCACCCCAGGAGCTTGCCCCTGAAGTGTCAACTACCCTTACAGAAGGATCAATTGCATCCCCCTTATCTTCAGCTGCTTCCCACAGAACGATTATTTCATATCTTATACCTGTTCCGGAGTTCCTGATTATCCTTATACATCTCCTGATATTTTCAATACCGCTTGTCCCGTCGATTATCACCGAGACAAGAACACTTTTCTTATCTGTCGGATACCTCGCATCATACACATACCATTGGTCGGTCTCATCAGCATACGCACCTTGTCCGAACACCCGCTTCAGATGTCCATCCAGGGCCTTTAATCCGGCAGTGTGGGCATAGGGCTTCGAATCCGGATTCATGGCCGTTGAAGACGGCAGCTCTCTCCAGGAGTAGAGGACCCTTGGTATATGCAACATACCTGAAGTGCTTTCCGACATTCTTAAAGCAAGGTCATAATCCTGCGCACCGTCAAATTCCTTTCGGAAGCCTCCCGTTTCAAGGAAGAATCCCTTTCTGAATGCGAAGATATGGCCTATATACATCTGGCTTCGCAGAAGGTCAGGGGACCAGTCAGGCTTGTAGAAAGGTGCTTTTCTTATTCCATCCTGGTCCGTCTTGTCTTCATCAGAATATATGATGTCCGGAGCGGATCCAACTATTGCCACAGCTATATGAAGCAAGGCGTTCCTGTGGATCAGGTCATCATTGTCCATCATGACTATGTATTCGCCTGAAGCCACTTCGATCCCTCTGTTGCTGGTTCCTGATATCCCGAGGTTTTTCTCGTTTATTGTTACCGTTACCCTGGAATCAGAAATCGAATCAAGGTATTCAGTAACTCTCTTGTCTGTGGAGCAGTCATCGACCAGAATAAGCTCGAAATTGTCATAGGTGCTTGATATAACGGACTTTACCGCTTCATCAAGCCATCTTATCTCGACATTGTATACAGGCATGACTACAGAAATGAGTGGCTTCCTTGCCAGCCCATTAAGCACTGCATCAGTATCAAGGTATTCCTCTTCATCATATGAGTACCCGCTTGACAATGACTCGGCAAACAGCCTGGCCTTGGACTTGTCGAGAGCCCACTTTATTCCATGCCTCCTGACCCCTTTTACAAGCCTTACGGCATACACGGGATCCTTCATGGCAATCTTCACAGCCTTTTTTATTTTTCCTATCCCACTTAACAATGCCATGATGACCACATCCAATCAGTCATAATCTTCTAATAGGCGTTTTCCTTGACCTTCCTCTTGAAGAACGTCATTAGGAATATCCTTGCATCGAAAATCAGGCTCCAGTTCTCAATGTAGTAAATGTCGCATTCGATCCTTCTTACGATCGAGGTATCGCCTCTCCATCCCTGTACCTGAGCCCAGCCTGTGATTCCGGGCCTCACCTGATGCTTTATCATGTACCTCGGAACCTCTTCCTTGAACTTTTCCACGAAATATGGTCTTTCAGGCCTCGGCCCCACAAGTGACATGTCACCCTTAAGTACGTTGAAGAGCTGCGGCAGTTCATCTATGCTTGTCTTCCTGATGAAGTTGCCTACCTTGGTCTTTCTCGGGTCATCCTTTGTGGTCCACTTGTCGTGCTCCTCTTCATCCGTCTGCAGCTTCATTGACCTGAACTTGTACATGTTGAATGACTTCCTGTTAATTCCAACCCTTTCCTGCACGAAAATTACAGGTCCCGGGGAATCGAGCCGGACAAGAATGGCAACTATTAGAAGCACAGGGCTTATTGCGAGGAGGCCAAGTCCTGAGATCAGTATGTCCAGGAACCTTTTTACGAATGCATATACAGGATTGTCGAGTGGTATGTACCTTATGTTTATTATAGGGAGCCCGTCGACATCCTCAACAAACGGCCTTGCCGGAAGATATCTGTAGTAGTCCGGAACTATGTAGGTCTTCACTCCCGCCTTCTCGCACACGCGTATTATCTTTTCCACTACCTTGTACTCATTAAGCTCAAGGGTTATGAAGACCTCGTCAGCATTCTCCCTTGTTATCACTTCCTCAAGGTCGGAAAGTATTCCAAGATGCCTTGCAGGAAGATCAGCATCCACAAGTCCAGTGCTGATCACCCCTATTATGTTGTATCCCCATTGCCTGTTTGAAGCCATGGAGCTTATTATCCTTCTCGATGCGTCACTGTCTCCGACAAGAATGATGTGCTTCAGGTTATACCCTTTCGCCCTCATTCGCCTGAGCACCAGCCTGATGGACCCCCTCTCGGCTATCATGAACAGATTGACCAGCACAACATGGATTGCAAGCATCACCCTGGAATAGTGCATCTGTTTGGAGAGGAACAGGAACAGGACAAATATGAATATGCCTGTGCTGTTTGCCTTAACTATCGCATATACTTCCTCGGAGAACGTGTTCTTCCTCTGAGGGTCATACAGCTTGAACAGATACAGGCAGATAGCGAAGAAAGGCAGGAACATGACTACAGGATTGAAATAATCCCAGAATGAAAGGACTCCCGGGAACCATATGGGCACTAACCCCGAGTGGAACCTCAGGAACCATGATGCTGCTATGGATAAGAGAATCGCCGCCATGTCCAGCACGAACTGCAGCATGTTCAGTATCTTCTGGTTTTTCTTGATCACGGCAAAATCACCTCTTCAGCGAATTTATTGCAAGGTCCAGGGCCATTTTCCCCTTTATACCGGCATACATTGCCAAAGAGACACCCTTCCCGTATTTTTCCTTATAATGCTTTTCGTAGAATATCCACATTGAGTCGTAGAACTCCCTTATGGACTCCTTCCTTCTCTTGTTGAAGCTCGCCTTCTTGTAATGTGTTATGACTGCCTCAGGATAGTATATTATCCCGTATCCGGCTTCCACCATCCTGTAGCACCAGTCGATGTCCTCACCATACATGAAAAAATCCTCATCAAGCAGACCAACGCTGTCAATGACCTCCCTGTCCACCATCATGTATGCACCCATGATGCACTCCACCATGCCGATCTCGTCTTCGTCAAGATAAGTCAGGTTGTATGCTCCGAAGGTCTTGCTCCCCTTGAACAGCCTGTCAAGGTACATGTAGTGCCATACTGAATTTGAAGGAGTCGGAAATGACCTCTTGCAGGCCTTGTCCAGGTTCCCGTCAGGAAGCACCACCTTGGCGCCGAGGACCTTGACACCTGTGGAATCCATGTACTCCATGGACCTGTCGATGGCGCCGGACCTTGCTACGGTGTCTGAATTCAGGAGCAGTATCCTTCTTCCTTTTGAAGCCCTTATCCCGATATTGTTCGCCTTTGAGAATCCCAGGTTCTCACCGGTCTCTATGAAGACGATGTCCTGCCTTCTCCTGAAAGCCTCTACGCTTCCATCGGCAGAACCGTTATCCACCAGTATTATCTCATAAGTGTGGTTCCTGACCGTATTCACAACGGAATCTATGGCCTTTCCGGTAAGCTCACACGTATTGTAGTTGACAATGATTATTGAAACGTCCATAGGTCCTCCGTTCTTACTTCTTTATCAGGTGCCAGATCCCAGCAATAAGCTCCAGCTGTATTCTTATGTGCCTTCCTGCGTCCTTAAGCCTGAATGGGCCTCTCCTGACTTCACCGAGGGTCTTTACCCCTTCGCCTACAGAACCCCAGTATTCTCTTCCAAAGCCCATCAGGGCGAATGCAGCGCCTTTTATGAGTATCCCTGCTGCGATGAATGGAAAATTCAACACAAGAAACACAAGAGGCATATTCTTCCATATGAGCCATATGTTGTTCCTTGGCACCAGCTTCATCTTGAAGGACGACCTTCTGCCGCCGGTTGACGAGCTTCCAACATGGTAAACCACTGAATCCGGGGAGTAGTGGTTGGTGTAGCCTGCTACCTTAGCTCTCCAGGAAATATCCATGTCTTCAAGATAAGCGAAGAATGATTCATCGAACAGCCCGATCTCATCGAATACGCTCTTTCTGTATGCTGCAGCCCCCGCACAGGAGCTGAATATCTCCCTCTCGTCCAGGTAGTTTGCAGCATTCTTTCCGTCTCCTGTCTTGTAGCCCCAGCCAAGTATGGTATATCCGTCCCCGGCATCGTCTAACTTATCCCTGTCATCGAAGCGCATCATCCTGGACTGGACCGAAAATGCATCCGGCCTGGCCTCCATGCACTTCTTGAGCTCTCTCACGAATGACTGGTCAGCTTCGATATCATTGTTGAGGAGGATCACGATCTCTTCATTAGAAATCTTTATACCTGCATTCACGGCGGCTGGAAATCCAAGGTTTGCTCCATTCCTTATGATGACATGGTCAAGCCCCAGCTCTGCTGAAAGCTTCTCAAAGAGCTCCGGGCTGCCATCCTCTGACCCGTTGTCAACAAGTATGACCCTGAAGTCACTGTCATCCTGAGCTGCAAGGGACCTTGCCAGAAGCTCCATATGCCTTAAGCCGTTGTAGTTTGGTACTACAATGTCAGCTCTCATCTGAGGCTGCTCTCTTCCGGTATCTCAAAGGCTACAGGAAGTTTAACAAGTCCCTTCCCGTCGCCAGTCTCCTGGTCTACCATGAACTCATACTGCCTGTCCAGGATGTCATACTGGTCGACCTGTTCGGAGCTATGGATCTCAGCAGTGAACTGGTATCTGCCCTCAAGGAGCACATTGCTGATAATAAGCCTGAACCGGGCAGTGTCCGCTGGATTCTTCAATGTCACATGATGGTTCCTGGAATTGCTTCCAGATACAAGGACATCATCCTCAGAATGCACAGCGTAGCCGAACACCACTTCATCGACATCTGAGTTTCTTTTGATCTCCACATTTACCGCAATATCCTCGCCAGTATCAAACCTGTTCTTTATATTGCCTGCCACGTCAGAGAAGTAGACCCTTGAGATCTCCACCTTCCTGTTTCCATACCTGTTGTTCATGGGGTGGGAATGTGATTCATGGAGCATGAGCTTCACCTTGCCGTTTTCCCCGACTACCGGCGTTTCAGGCTCGTCGACTATATTGTACACGAGTCTCCTGTACAGGTTTATCATGTCATCCGTCGAGCCCTCAACTATGTGTCCGCCCTTCTTTATGAAGATCACCCTGTCGCATATCCTGTCAACCATCCCCATGTCATGCGACACGAATACTATGGTCTTGCCCTGCCTCTTAAATGAGAGGATCTTCTCTATGCACTTCTTCTGGAAGGCTTCATCGCCCACCGCCAGTACCTCGTCGATGATCAGTATGTCAGGGTCCACATTTATCGCAACAGCGAAAGCAAGCCTCATGTACATACCTGATGAGTAGTTCTTGACAGGGGATTCCATGAACTCCTCCATCTCCGCAAACGCCACTATCTCGTCGTATTTCTTTGTGATGGTTGCCTTGGAGAGCCCGAGTATGGATCCGTACAGGAACACATTCTCCCTTCCGGTCAGGTCTGGCTGGAAGCCGGCACCTACCTCAAGGAGCGCAGATACCTTGCCGTTTACCAGCACATCTCCGCTGTCTGCATAGAGTATCTTTGATATCAGCTTTAAAGTTGTGCTCTTTCCTGTACCGTTCTCCCCGATAATCCCTACTGTCTCTCCCTTTTCGATCCTGAAGGACACATCAGTCAATACTGGGTGGTATGCCACCTGCAGCCTCCATCTTCTCAGCAAGGTATTGATGAAGATCTCCTTGATCGAATAGCTGAGGTTCTGGTACAGCTTGAACTTCTTGTTTACGTTCTTGAATTCTATCACTGCCATATTTCCACCCCTCTATATCCGCTCTGCGATGTCGCGTTCGAGCTTTGTAAACACGCTCTGACCGACAGCAAGAGTAATTGAAGAGACAACAAGCAGTGCCAGAAGGAACTTCAGATCAGGAAACACGTTCCTGATAGTTGTATCCCTTATGAGCTCTACAACAAGCGTCATAGGATTCAGCATGAGGAATATCCTGTACTTTTCCGGTATCATCGAGAAGGAGTAGATTACAGGAGTAAGGTATATCCACGCCATGAACAGGATCTCAGTGAAATGGGAAATATCCCTGTAATATACGTTTAGAGCTGAAAGCATAAGGCTGAGCCCTGTGGTGAACATGACAAGGAGAATCAGAACTACAGGCAGCATCAGTATGTTTATGCCAAGCGGCACTCCAAAAAGCATCATTGCAGCGAACAGCACTATCAATGTCATGAGGAAGTTCACGAAATTGCTCATGATTAAAGACAATGGTATTATCTCCCTTGGAAAATACACCTTCTTGATCAGATGTGAATTGTTCACAAGCGACATGGTGCTTCCCTGTACGGATGCATTGAAAAAGTTCCAGGGCAGGAGTCCTGCCAGAAGTACCAGGCTGTAGTTCTCAATCTGTACCTTCATAATGAACTTGAATGCGAAAGTATATACTGTCAGCATCAGAAGTGGATTCAGGAACGACCAGAAGAATCCCAGTGCGGAATTCTTGTATTTCAGCTTAAGCTCCTTGCTGGTAAGGTTGAACAGGAGCTCCTTATAAACAGTTATTTCTTTGATCTTCTTTAACATACGACCACCTAACAAAATTCCGAGATAAGCCCTAAGGGCTCAGAAAGCAGCACCGATATACAAATAATCACCACCACCGGTAGAACCGGTGGTTTGCTCAGCCCTAGAAGGGCATGGTACTAGCTGTGTCTTAAGACACATTGAATAGTTCGCCAACCGCATTATTACTACGGGCAGCCCCTAAAAGGGGCTAATCTTTTTTGCCCTTCTTTACTGCCTCACCCGTAAACGGGTCTATGTATTCATTCATACTTATCTGATCTTCTACTACATCCTCTTGTAGTTGATTCTTGATGTACTGCTGAATGGCATTCTTATTTCTGCCTACTGTGTCAACATAATAGCCTCGGCACCAGAATTTCCTGTTGCCGTATTTGTACTTCATATTTGCGTGTCTGTCGAATATCATTAGTGAGCTTTTTCCCTTCAAAAATCCCATGAAGGCAGAGACACTCAGTTTGGGTGGAATACTGACCAACATGTGGATGTGATCCACACATGCGTTTGCCTCAATAATTTCTACGCCCTTCTGATCACATAGTTTTCGTAGTATTACACCAATATCTGTCTTGATCTGGCCATATATGAGTTGCCTTCTGTACTTCGGTGCAAAAACAATGTGATACTTACAATTCCAAGTTGTATGTGCTAAACTATCTCTATCCATTTGGAAACTCTCCTTTGATTATAGATTTGGTTGGCGAACCTCATTCTATTTTATCAAAGGAGTTTATTTTTTTGACCCCACGCTAGAAGCTTTTTTGGACCACTTGTAGAACAAGTGGTTTTGTAGATACAATCAGATGACCATATTTTTAATATATAAAAATATGGTCAGGATTTCTATAGTTCTATTCTTTTTTCTTGGAGAGTACCGGCATTCCTGTCCTTTTCCGAAAGCAGCACTTCATCGATTCCCTCAAGTGGCCACTCTATGCCTATTCCAGGATCGTTCCACAGTATGCCGCCCTCATACTGAGGTGCATAGAGGTTAGTGCACTTGTACACGAATTCCGCTGTCTCTGAAAGAACGATGAATCCGTGTGCAAAGCCCTCGGGTACGTAGAACTGCTTCCTGTTTTCCGCAGACAGCCTTACGCCCTGCCATTTTCCATATGTGTAAGAGCCCTTCCTGAGGTCAACAGCTACATCGAACACTTCGCCGCTTATCACCCTTACGAGCTTTCCCTGCTGCATCTCTGACTGGAAATGGAGACCTCTGAGCACGCCTTTCCTTGATTTGCTCTGGTTGTCCTGCACGAACTGCATCGGAAGTCCGTTCTCGCTGAACTCCTGATAGTTGTAGGTTTCCATGAAGTAACCCCTGTCGTCTCCGAACACTGTGGGTTCGATCACGAATACTCCCTTTATTTCACCTTCAGTGAACTTGAATTTACCCATGACCTACCTCCCGGAATACATCTTGTCGTAGTATTCCTGATATGAGCCGCTTGTTATGTGATCCATCCAGTCCTTGTTGTCCAGATACCACTGGATGGTCAGCTTTATGCCGTCCTCGTACATGGTCTCAGGCTCCCAGCCAAGCTCTTCCCTGATCTTTGTCGGGTCGATGCCGTACCTTCTGTCATGTCCCTTCCTGTCCTCAACGTACTTTATGAGGTCCTCGGTGATGGTTTCATCCACATTTTCATTGAGGTATGCGATTATCGTCTTCACTATGTGGATATTCGTCCTCTCGTTATGTCCGCCAACATTGTATACTTCTCCGAGCCTTCCGTTCCTTGCGACCATGTCAATAGCCTTGCAATGGTCCACGACATAAAGCCAGTCCCTTACATTTAGTCCGTCGCCATAAACAGGAAGCGGCCTCTTGTTAAGACAGTTGTTGATTATGAGAGGTATCAGCTTCTCAGGGAACTGGTAGGGTCCGTAGTTGTTCGAACATCTTGTTATGTTGACAGGCATCTTGAAGGTGTCAGCGTAAGCCTTGACCATCATGTCTGCTCCTGCCTTCGACGAGGAATACGGGCTGTGCGGGTCGATCGGTGTAGTCTCCATGAAGTAGCCTGTATCTCCAAGCGATCCGTAGACCTCGTCAGTTGAGACCTGAAGGAACTTTGCTCCTTCCTTCCAGACTCCGTCCTTCTCCCATGCGCTCTTTGCAGCATTGAGAAGTGTAACTGTTCCAAGTACGTTCGTCGAGGCGAATACCTCGGGCTCCTTTATGCTCCTGTCCACATGGGACTCGGCTGCAAAATTAATTACATAATCAAAGTCATGCTCACTGAAGAGCCTTCCTACAAGCTCCTTGTCACAGATGTCCCCCTGGACGAAAACATGGTTACTGTTGTTTTCAACACCCTTCAGGTTTTCAAGGTTCCCTGCATATGTCAGCTTGTCCAGATTCACTATCTTCACGTCATTATAAGAATTCAGCATGTGGATCACAAAATTCGATCCTATGAAACCGGCTCCTCCGGTCACAAGGTAAGTCTTCATATATACCTCCGATTGTTGCATGATTTTTCAAAAACAATAAATTACCACAATCATTATAATATAAACGGAGGACATTGTCACAGAGGCGTCAATCTTTAATCAGCTGTTAAGAATTGTGTCATTGAATTTTAACTTTTCTTTACAAAATGGTGGTAACATAATCGGTAGATGGAAATTTCAAGGTCCATTACCAGCAAAGGATGTGCATTACATGAACAAAGGAATCAAAGCAGCGCTTATAATAGCCCTCCTCGCCCTATTTTCAGCGGGAGCGTACGGAGCCTGGTATGTCAACAACATATACAAGAGTCTTGACGTGCAGGAGATAAGCACTGAGAAGGAAGATCTCGGAATTACCGAAGAAGCTGAAGTAAAGATAAATATGTTCGAGAACTCCAAAGAAGTGATCAACATACTCCTGCTCGGAACTGACAAGAGAGAGCCGGACGAGAATTCACGCTCGGACTCCATGATGATCCTTTCCATCGACCCCGTTAACAACAATCTGAAGCTCTCATCACTCATGAGGGATTCCTATGTCAAGATAAAGGGTTACGGCTCGGACAAGCTTGCTCATGCCTATGCATATGGCGGTGCACCCCTTGCGCTGAATACCGTGAACACCAACTTCGGCATGAACATCGAATATTATGCAGTAATCAACTATGGCGGACTTATCAACGTCATCGATGCGCTTGGCGGAGTTGAGATAGACATTAAGGATTATGAGATAGATATGGTCAATGCATACATAGGGGACGTGGCTAAAATCGAAGACGTCCCATATAAGGCAATCGAGACAACAGGTCTCCAGACACTCACTGGTGTCCAGGCTGTTGGATATGCGAGAGTAAGGTATGTAGGGGACGGCGACTTCGAAAGGACTGAAAGGCAGCGTTCTGTACTCACATCCATGTTCAACAAGTTCAAGGAGATCGACACCAAGGACATCCCGGGTGTAGCAGCAAAGCTTGCACCGAATGTCGAAACCAACGTGTCCCTCTACAACATGGTAAGGATAGGGACAAGCGTAATAAACGCGGGAATGAAGAATGTCCTCCAGGCCAGATTCCCCACCGACGACTACGGCTACGGGAAGCTTACTACAAAGTGGTTCTATTTCTACGAAAAAGAGGAGACCATTGAGGAGCTCCACGACTTCATATACGAGAACGAGATCCCAAAGAGCCAGAAAGAAGATTAATACAGTTAATGACAAGACCGTGAGCAGCCGCTCACGGTCTTCATTTTTTTCCTTAAACCTTAATTCTTAACGATACAAAGCCTGCCCTCTATTGCTGCGGCAGCTCTTCCTTGAAGGTCGGAATCTCAAATTCAAACCTCGGCAGGTTAGGGATCTTTGCAAACTCCCTCTGGATTATCCTTGCCTGCTTGTAGTGCCATGCTATATCAGTCGAATACTGGTGCCAAAGGCCGTAGCCTTCGAACCTGTACCTCATGGTATACAGCGTGTTCTGCATGTAGGTCGAATTGTTGATGTAGGATTCAGCGAGGAATTTTACTCCTCCAGCTATGGCAAGGTCAGGAGTGGTCCATCCCAGGTCAAGCGCACGTTCCGATCCCCAAAGGACAGCATTGCCATCATATGCCCCTATTCCGAACATGTTGTAGACTGTGACCGGCGGATCGACCGGTATGACAGGACTGTAGAGATCATTGAACACAACATGCTTTTCCTTTACTTCTACACCGTTAGCAAGCACGGAGGTTCCGTTTCCGGTTTCTAGCAGTGCATGTGCTATAACGTATATCGGATTTATGTTGTTCGTCTTGCACGCATCCTTGAAGACCTGGGCTTTTCCACTGAGGATCCCCTTGCCTTCGAGCATCTGCTCAAGCACGGCATTATCCACCTCAATGTAGCTCAGCTTCATGAACATGTATTTCCCTATGTAGTCGTTCATAAAGTTAGCGGGATCAATATAGTACCTTATGTCATCTACGGTTGCTGCAATCCACTTCCCATCCACCTGCTTGATTGCGGATCCCTTGGCAAGCTCAGCCTTGGCGTAGTAGGTCAGAGTCTCTGAATAAGCCTTTTCTACGTAGAACTCATTGCTCACGAGCGTTATGGTCTCGCTCTTCAGTGTACCGTCCCTGCCTGTCATGACAAGCTTTATGGTATTGTTCCCCTGAGCCATGGACTTTGTGTCGAATGTGAAGCTGAACCCGCTGTTTGAAGGGTCGGAATACGCGGCATGGGCTTCCATGCCAGTTCTGGCCAGTCCAATCACAGCGTTTCCAATTTTCGCGCCATTGAGTTCGACAGATACCTGTGCCACTCCGTCCACATTAAGCGCAAAGCCCTCAATCGTCGTCTTCTCTGTCCTTACAGCTGCACCGCTCTCATGGCTGGTGACTGTTACTACCGGGCTCTCCTTTACCATGACAGTCGTATAGGTGTTTTCCTTTACCGTACCATCAATGCCTGTAGCACGAACTGTAACAGTATGGGTCCCGATGCTTACACCGGATTTTGGTATCATAAATTCGAATCCTGAATTGGCTCTGGATTCATAGCTCGTATATACATTTTCGACATCGGACCTTGAATACCTCGATGCTGTCCCTATCTGGACTCCATCAAGCAGGATCGTTACATCCTTTATGCCGGAATCGTCAAGAGCCCAGCCCTTTATTACAATGTCCTCGTTTGAGTATGATTCTTTTGGTGATGCTTCAATAGTGAGCATCATGGGAAGGTCCGGTTTGACTGCAGGAGCCTGAGGCTCCGACAGATAAGCTGTCGAGACATAGCCTGTCCTTCCGCCATAGGTCACCTTCGCCCATCCGCCTGATACGGATGCCACCGGTATGCTTGTGCCTTTTGGTATGGTCACAAGTATCGAATACCCTGTTCCGGGTCCTGATCTCATGTTGAGGTTATAAAGCGTGGTCCTCGTATCCTGCGACGGAGTCACAGGAGCTGGTGCAGGAGTGCTGGTCACAGGCTGCGTGAGATATGAGGTGGAGACGTAGCCGGTCTTCCCGCCATAGGTCACCTTCGCCCATCCGCCTGATACGGACGACACTGTCACGCTTGAGCCATTGGGTATCGTCATTAGTATTGAATATCCTGTTCCAGGTCCTGACCTCATGTTGAGATTAGCAGTAGTCTTCCTTACATCGCCTGATGGTGATTCAGGAGCTGGTGTCGGCGCTGGTGCTGGTGCCGGTGCTGTTACAGGTGCAGACAGGTAGCTTGTCGAAACATATCCGGTCCTTCCGCCATAGGTTACCTTCGCCCAACCGCCAGATACAGATGCCACTCTGACACTCCCGCCCTTTGGTATTGTAGTTATTATAGAATAACCAGTTCCCGGTCCCGACCTCATGTTGAGGTTTGCCGTTGTTACCCTGACGTCCCCGGTCTGCTCAGCTGGTGCTGGCGATGGAACCGGTGCAGGTACGCTTGCAGTATCCGGTGAGAAAGTCACATAAACGGTGTTTGCGGATATATACAGCCCGTTTTCAAGCTTGTACATGTATCTTCCATCCACCTCATGCTTCTCTACGACCTTCAATGATGTTCCTGCCGGATATGTCCTTGACTTTGCACTCCAGTTAGGAGAGCTGTATGCCCAAAGTGAAGCTGCCTTCACTGTAAGTGTTCCGGTCTGCGTATTTATGACAGCAGCCAAAGCCATTTCCCCGCCTGAGAGGCTGCCTGCCCCGATGCTGGTCATTGTCACTGTCAGTGCTACTCCCGCCTTGACGAGAGCCATTCTGGTCTTTTTGCTTAACATCCTGTTCCTCCTCTCATGACTTGATGTACTTTACTATGGATTCAGAAGCCTTCTTGCTCCCATATATGTCGCAGTATAGTACTGAAGGCTTGAAATTACAACCATTTTGTTGGTGCTCGATGCATGTATGACCTGATTGTCGCCAGCATAGATCCCTACATGGTCGACATAGCCGTCAGTTCCGAAATACAGAAGGTCACCCGGCTTCCTTTCTTCTTCGGTTACCGCTGCACCGTTCTTTGCCTGGTCTCTGGATACCCTTGGAAGTGAAATTCCGAAGTTTGCGTATACGTATCTCGTGAAGCCTGAACAGTCAAAGCCTGACTCAGGTGTATTTCCAGCCCAGACGTACGGAACTCCAAGGAATTGAGAGGCATACTCCACAATATCTTCGCCGGTTGCCGGGGCTTTGCTTGCAACAAGGTACGCGGTTGCAACATATCCTGTGCTTCCGCTGTAGGTCACCTTTGCCCATGTCCCTGAAACCCCTTCAACATTAAGCAATGTACCTGAAGGGATGACCTTGATTATAGGGTAAGACGTGCCTTCTCCCGACCTCAGGTTGAGGTTTGCAGTCGTTGACCGCCAGTCATCGCTTACCGGAGCTTCCGGCACTTCGGTGACAGGATCAGTCACCGGCTCAGGTTCCGGAACAGGTTCTGGCGCAGGAACTGCTGCTACAGGCTGAGTAAGATATTGTGCCGACACATACCCTGACTTCCCTGAATATGTGACCTTTACCCATCCGTTCGATTCAGCTTCAGCACTTACGCTGGAGTCCCTTGGAATTGTAAGGATGATTCCATATGATGTCCCGGGTCCCGACCTCATGTTGAGGTTAACTGTCGTCTTCCTTTCAGATGTTGAAATCTCAGGTGCGGGAGCGGGTGCCGGCTCTGGTGTTATTTCCGGCTGCGGTGTCGGTTCCGGAACCGGAGCCGGCGCAGGTGCTGCTTCAGTCTTAGTCAGATATGCTGTCGAAACATAACCTGACTTGCCGCCATATGAGACCTTGGCCCACCCTCCGGCTTCTGACTCCACCTTGACGATTGAGTCCTTCGGAATAGTAGTTATGATTGCGAATGTAGTACCAGGACCCGTCCTCATGTTCAGATTCGCTGTTGTCTTCCTTGTATCAGAGGTCACTTCTGCAGGAGCCTCAGGAACAGGCTGTTCTACAGGCCCTGCCTGTGTACTGGGCATGAAAGTGACATATGCTTCGTTTGCGGTGATATAGATTCCGGTGGTCAGCCTGTACATGTATCGTCCTTCAACGACATGCTTTTCAGCTACCTCAAATACAGTCCCCGCCGGGTATGTCCTGGTCTTTGCATTCCAGTCAGGGGCGCTGTATGTCCATATGGAAGATGCCTTGACTGTCAGCGTACCTGTTGTTGTATTTACTACTTCAGCATATGTCCTTATGCTGTATGCTCCAAACGAACCGAATGAAATGGTGAGTGCTACACCCGCCTTGATAAGTGCCATTCTGGTTTTTCTGCTTAACATGCCCTTCCTCCTCTCTGGCTCAATGAGGCTAAAATCAAATGCTACTGCCTCTCAAAATACGCCTTGATCTGCTGTGCAAGCCCGAAGGCTACTGCCTTCTGGAGCACGGGATCAGCTATCTTCAGTATGTCCTCAGCGTTTGACATGTATCCGATCTCAGCAAGCACTGACCGCATCTCAGACTGCCTGAGCACTGCCAGCGTATGTCCTGAAATATCTATGTCGTAACCGTTCCTTCTATCCCTGAAGCCTGCCGCTATAAGAGTCTTCTTCAGGTAACCCGACACGTCTATGCTTTCAGCTATAGCCGAGTCGGATATTGAGACTGTCTTCTGTGAAGGGTATATCAGGAACGCACCTGATGATGTCGGTGTTGAACTGTAGTCGTGATGTATCGAAAAGAACAGGTCACCGTCCGCGTCATTTGCAACCTTCGCCCTTAGAGACAGGTCCACGAACACATCTTCCGTCCTTGTCAGAAGTGTCCTGTATCCAAGTGCCCTCACCTCTTCATCCAGAGCCTTTGCGAACTGGAGGACATAGGTCTTCTCAGATACTCTTATACCGTTCAGGTAGCCTGATGCTCCGGGATCGGTTCCTCCATGCCCTGCATCTATTATGATAAGGGGAATCTTGTCAACAGTGACAGTATGTGTCAGTGACTTAGTCCTTCCGTCATTGAACGTGATGTTCACGGTCACAGTATTTACACCCGGGAACAGGTTGTTCCTTCTGATAGTGTACTCAAATCCGCTCTTCTCTGAATTATAGAAGCCCGGATACTGTGTCTCTATTTCAGGTCTGGCAATGCCAATGGCCGCCGTACCGGTTGCCTTTCCGTTCAAAAGGACCTTCACAGATTTAACTCCGGTGTCGTCAAGAGCATAGCCCTTTACAAGGATGTCCTCATTGCCCATTTCTGATGCGATTGGAGATTCAAGTGCAGTAACAGCCTCCGCGAAGGGTTTGCTGAAATTTATACTGACCGAAGCCTGCGCCGATGTCCCATCATTTCCAATGGTTTTGACGGTAACAGTATTCTGACCTCTTGCAAACCTTGCCTTTGAAAGGGTAAGGCTGTAGCCGCTCGTCAGTGCATTCGAATAGAACGGATATCTTGCTGCGACATCCCCTCGTTCCAGACCAGTTGATGCCATCCCAATCGATACTCCATTTACAAGTATCTCCGCTGATTTCACACCAGCGTTGTTAAGCACATATCCTGATACTTCTACATCACCGTAAGCTACTGTCCCAGTTGGCTTTTCGATGACAGCCATAGGCATAGCATCGACTTCAGTGAACTGGAATGACTTTTCCATGCTGGTCCCGTCAGCAGACAAAGCCTTAATGGAAATCGTATGGGAACCAGTTGAAATGCTGTCCTTGCCAAGTGTGAAGGTGTATCCGGGTTCAGCATTTGCTGTATAGGCCGGATATGCGGCCAGCACATCAGGTCTGGCTTCCCTGACCGCTGCTCCAATATCTATTCCATCGAGAATGACCCTTACCTCGGTAACTCCCTTGTCTGACAAGGCCCATCCGCGGATTGCAATGTCCTCGTTGCTGTAGACTTCCCTGAAGACTGTATCCACTGCAATCTTGGACGGGAGAAGCTCAGGTACGGGTGCTGCAGCCTGTACCAGATATGCTGTCGAAACATATCCTGTCTTTCCGCTGTAGCTGACCTTAGCCCAGGTCCCTGAGATCCCCTCTACCTTCAGCTTCGTCCCGGAAGGTATGGTGACAATTATCGCATAGCTGGTTCCGGCTCCTGACCTCATGTTGAGGTTAGCCGTCGTAGCTCTCCAGTCCTCTGCAACCGGAGCAGGCTCTGGCGTAGGTTCAGGTGCAGGTGCAGGTTCAGGCACCGGTGCTGGTGCGGTCATCAGGTAAGCGGTTGAGACATATCCTGTCTTTCCGCCGTAGCTTACCTTGGCCCAGGTCCCTGTGACTGCCTCCACCTTAAGCACTGAACTCTTTGGTATGGTCAAAAGGATCGAGTAGCTCGTTCCGGCTCCTGCCCTCATGTTCAGGTTTGCAGTGGTCGACCTCCAGTCTTCTGTGACCGGAGCAGGTGCTGGAGCTGGAGCTGGTGCTGGCTCCGGGGTTGGCGCGGGTGCCGGTGCAGATACGGTCACCAGGTAAGCGGTTGAGACGTAGCCAGTCCTTCCGCTGTAGCTAACCTTGGCCCAGGTTCCTGATAATGATTCGATCCTTAGTGATGTCCCCTTGGGGATAGTGGTTAGAATGGAATAGCCTGTTCCAGCTCCTGACCTCATGTTGAGGTTTGCAGTGGTCGACCTCCAGTCTTCGGCTGTAGGGACCTCCGGCACTGGAGCAGGTGCAGGTGCAGGCGCTGATGAAGACACCAGGTAAGCGGTTGAAACATAGCCTGTCCTTCCACTGTAGCTTACCTTAGCCCATGTGCCTGATATTGACTCAATCTTTAGTGATGTACCCTTGGGGATAGTGAGCAGGATGGAATAACCGGTTCCAGCTCCTGACCTCATGTTGAGGTTTACAGTGGTCGACCTCCAGTCTTCTGTTGAAGGCGTTGAAACTGCAGGGGTACTCTGCACAGTATTCGGTGCAAACGACACATAGCTGGTGTTCGCGGTAATGAAAAGTCCGTTATCCAGCTTGTACATGTACCTGCCGTCTACTATATGCTTTTCAGTCACATTGAGCACAGTCCCCTGGCTGTATGTCCTCGATCTTGCGATCCAGCTTGCGCTTGAGTAAGCCCATACTGATGAAGCCTTTACTGTAAGCTTTCCGGTGACATTATCAACTACGGCAGCCTGTACTGTGTAAGTATCTATTATTTCAACTGGCAGTCCAGCCGGCAAGAATGTGAGTGACAGAGCCACTCCCGTCTTTAGCAGCAGGTTCCTTGTTTTTTTGCTTAGCATTAAATATCCTCTCTGATTCCGTATGATGTAATAATTGTATAATACTATGGTATTATTTAATGTTATGTAAAGTCAATGAATTTTAACAAAATACCAACAATTCACAATTTAATCATTGAATTACCAATGTAATCAGTTTCTTTTGTGCATCAGTTTTAATTTTACTCAAAGATGGTTCTGTCTCTTCCATTCCGAGAGCGGAAGCCAATGCTCCGGCAGTAGAGANNCCAGCCTGAAGCACCCTGTTCATTCCAGGATATATGTACGCATATTCGTAGCCAAGACCTTCCTTTTCGAAATAGTCCCTTATAAGGTCCCTCTCGTAGGATACCTGAGGGTATCCTACACCTACAACTGCTGCACCAATGAGAGCTTCTCCCTTAAGGTCAATGCCCTCTGCGAATACTCCGCCAAGGACCATGAAGGCTACGTATGACTTCTCCCTCTCACTTCTGAAGCTGGCTATGACCGTTTCCCTTTCCGCATCCTCCATTGATGGAGTCTGGAGAAAAGTATCTGTCTCTGTACCGTACTTTCCACAGAACACCTCATAGACATTGTTCATGTACTTGTACGAAGGGAAGAATGCCATATAGTTACCTTTCTTCATCATCGCCATGGCATGGATATTGTCAGCAATGCCTTCGAAGCTGTTCTCCCTGGCGCTGAATCTTGTGTCTATTTGCCGGTCAAGTAATACCTCGAGGTTCTCCTTCGGGAATGGGGACTTTAGAGCCATCCTGTAATCTCCCTCCTCGCCTCCTAGAACATCCATATAGTATTTCATGGGAGTGAGAGTTGCGGAAAATATTACAGCAGCCCTGGCCCTCTTGAAGATTTCAATGAGGATCTCACCCGGATCCATGCAGAATATCCTGAACCTGACATCTTTAGGATCTGACTCTGTATATGCTATATAGCCCTCCCTGAACATTGCCCCGGCTGCAACAAAGTTATGGGCCTTGAAAAACAGTTCAAGGATCTTCTCCTTTTCTTCAAATTCCTCAGGATGATCCTTCTGGAATCCTTCAAAGGCTGTTATGAACTTTTCAGCGTACTGAAGCAGCTCTTCAGGTACGGCATCAGAAGTCCTCCTTCCGCCTGTAGTCTCAAGCTCCTTGCGCTCGGCAATGAATATCCTGTTCATGTCGCCTATCGCCTTTTCAAGCTTCTTCGACTTTCCCTTTGCTGCCTTCTTCGCTTCCATGACTTCCGATTTGAGGAGAGTTGAACTGTACATCTCCCTTGAGCGGTCTACAAGATTATGTGCTTCATCTACAAGGAACATGTACTTTTCCCTGATGTCCATGAAGAATCGCCTCAGGTAAACCCTCGGGTCGAAGACATAGTTGTAGTCGCAGATTATGAGGTCTGAGAAGAGCGACATGTCAAGCGACATCTCGAACGGGCATACCATGTGCTTAATCGCATATTCCTCAAGCTTCTCCCTTGTGAAGGTCTCCTCATTCTGAAGCATTTCAAGGAGGCAGCTGTTTATCCTGTCCATATGCCCTTTAGCGAATGGACATTTTTCAGGCTCACATTCAACAGTCTCGTTAAGGCACGCCTTCTCCTTTCCTGTGAGGGTAAGTGTCCTTATTCGTGCACCCTTTGCCTTGAGGATATCCACGGTCTCTTCTGCGACTGTCTTGCCTGTACCCTTTGAGGTCAGATAGAATATCCTGTCCAGAAGCCCCTCCCCAAGAGCCTTAAGAGATGGAAAAAGTGTCGATACTGTCTTTCCTGTTCCTGTAGGTGCCTGGGCAAAGAGCTTCCTGCCTTCCTTTATGGTTCCATATACAGCAACTGCAAGCTCTCGCTGCCCTTCACGGTAGCGATCGAAAGGAAACTCAAGGGCCTTAAGTGATACATCCCTAAGCTCCTGCCATCTCAGCCTTTCCCTGATGAACCTCATATATCCCGTGATGACCTCCTCGACAAAAGACCTCAGTTCATCAATTGTGCAGTGTCTTTCGAAAGTCTTGTGGATATTGTCATCCAGATTGCAGTAGGTCACCTTCAGCAGGATTGCTTCTCCCTTTTTATCTCCAAGGTACATGAAGCCGTAGAACATGACCTGCGCCCAGTGCAGAAGGCTTCCGTCCTCTATGTCGTCCAGCGGGACATAGGTTGATTTGATCTCTTCAATATACTTGTCGTGTACCAGTCCATCAGCCCTGCCATCAACCGTAAAAAGACACCCGTCGATTTCCCTGGTATGCTTCATATAATATTCCTTGATATATGAGCTGTCCTCGTCAAGCCTCATCTTCTGATGCGCGATATGGGCTCTTGTACCTTCTTCCAGCCTTGCAGGACTTGACGCTGCGGACTTGGAGGATATGTCTCCGTGCCTCAGGACAAACTCTATTAAATTTCTTACAGATATCTTAACCTCAGTCATCGTCCACCTCGAATGCAGTACTTCCTATATTATAGACGAAAGAGGTCTCTTAATGGCAATGATGACAAAAGTTTCAGGATCTTAATAGAGCATGAGAACCTTAACTGAACCCCGTTTCAGTTAAGGTTTCTGACATGCTATAATTTACTTAAAAGCGGAGGTTAAGATGGATATAAGAATCGATGAGAATACCCTTGCTGAAATGCAGCGGCGCCTAAGGAACGAACATAGCGTCTACCGGATCGAGATGTTTGGATTTGGCTGAGATCTCCCGAGTATCGAAATAGTTCAGGGTGAACTATCCAGTCAAGATGAGGTATACGAGCAGGATGGCATAAAGGTCGTTGCAAACAAGGCCCATGCATCCCTCTTCCATGATATGCGGATAAAGTACATAAAGTCATTTTTCGGTTCAAGGTTCACTATTTCCAGGGACTAATCCTGTACCTTCCATTCAAGGATCAGCTTTCTTGCAAGGAACACCTGACGCGTTACGCAGGCTTCAGGCGCAATATGGATCATTGCTGTACCGCCACTATGCTTTGATGATTTACACCATGAAAATTATGCTGCACTTCATTTATCCTAACTAACGTGATATAATCTTTTAAAACAAAAGAAAGGAGGATATCATGCAGATTCATATAGATGAAAATACTATCGAAGAGATGAAGAAGCAGCTCAAGAAGGAAGGAAATATATACAGAATAGCCATGATGGGCTTTGGCTGAGGCGGCCCGAGTTTCGAAATAGTTCAGGGTGAACTATCTAATGAGGACGAGGTATACGAGCAGGACGGAATTAAAATTGCAGCTGATGGAGATATGGCATTCTTTTTCCAGAATGTCCGGATAAAGTACATCAAGACATTTTTTGGCGGCAGATTCGTACTTATGAGTGAAAGAGGACGAGACCTGTCTGCATCTGATTGCTGACATAACTAAGGACCGGATTTTTCCGGTCCTTTTGCTTAAAAAAAAGAAAGCCCCAAAAAAAGGAGCTTCAAAGGAGAGAGCATAAACGATTATGCTTCAAAATAATGTTGATAAAGGGGATTCTTCATATTTCCAATTTATCAGACAGAAGTTACCATTGTGTGTCCCTCATGGAAATTTTGTAAGAATATTGGAATCACTTCAGGTTCTGGTCAAGTATGGTCGACAGATTATTGATGCTTACAGTCAGGCTTTCCATTTTCCCCTCGATCCTTGTCAGGAGATAGATTGCCACTACCATAGGGAAACCTATGTCTGATACCGCACTTATGAGAACATCCATTTTATCACCCCTGTGATAAATATGCCGGTTTACTCTGAATTGCTACTCCTTGGCATCAAGAATCAGGCTTTTTACGCTTGTCTTTATGAAGCTGGCTTCGGAAATAAGCGCCATGACCGCAATGAAAGTCTTTATCCTGTCCTTGTCAGCTTCCTTTAGGTTCAAAGTACTGACTATGTTTTCAAGCTTCGTATTGCTGAATATGCCCTTGCTCATGTCAAAAATATCCTTGTTCCTCTGGATATTGTAGAAGATCTCATACGCAGTATCAAATGATATTATGTCATCTGTCCTGTCATTGATGTTGTTGAATGCGAGCCTGAATACTTTTCTGATCTCTTCCATTGTAAGCACGGGCCTCATGTAGCTGATGAAGAAAAGCTCGATAAGGTGTA
Source organism: Clostridiaceae bacterium UBA6085 (assembly GCA_002428605.1). Classification (GTDB taxonomy): domain Bacteria; phylum Bacillota; class Clostridia; order Clostridiales; family Clostridiaceae; genus Youngiibacter. The sequence continues at coordinate 3,570 of DIXH01000006.1, read as the reverse complement.
TCCTCGTATAGCCCTTCTTCTTCCCATCTACAGGTTTTGTTATTATCTCATTCTTAATGTAGTTCTGGATGATATTCACAGTGTATTTCTCATCCTTGAACACAGTCTCCAGGAATTCGATTACCTGGGACAGGAACAGGTCATACTTGGGAAAATCCTCGATTGGAATCAAAGTTGTCCTGGCAAGGTTCTTTACGTTAAGATTAAGGTCTCCAAGATTTACCGATTTCTCCAGTTCATGCAATAGCGTCCACCTTCTCTCACAAATCATACTGTATTATACGTTATATTTTACCATATAATCTAATTTTTAAATATCCAAACTTTCCTTGTATACATCCTTTTTAGGTATATCCCGCTCTTTTGCTACGAGAGCTATTGCTTCCTTCTTATCAATTCCAGAACCTATGACCATCAGAAGATGCTCTTTGATTGACATTTCGCTGAACGCAAGAGCTTTTTCATCAATCAGCTCCTGCCTTGTCCTTCCGGATATGCAGATTACAAATTCTCCCCTGGGTTCCCTGTCTTTGAATACTCCAATAAGTTCACTGATTCTTCCTCTTATATGCTCCTCATGAAGCTTGGTGATCTCCCTTGAGGCGCATGCCTCCCTGTCTCCAAGGACTTCGAGCATCGCATCCAGAGTATCCCTAAGCCTGTGCGGTGCCTCATATATTATGATTGTCTCAGTCCTGTCCTTGTACTCCGTGAGGACATCTCGCTTCTCCTTGCGTGATTTGCCGATGAATCCCAGGAAGGTATGCCTTCCAGTATAAAGGCCTGAAGATACAAGTGCTGTCACAGCAGCGGAAGGACCTGGCAAAACCTCGAATTCTATACCTTCTCTTATCGCAGCCTTGATTACCACTTCGCCCGGATCAGAAATCCCAGGCATTCCGGCATCAGTTACCAATGCTATGTTTTCTCCGTTCCTGACCCTTTCGAGTATGAACTCACCGTTCCTTACCTCGTTGTGTTCCCTGTAGCCAATTAGCGGTTTTCTGATATCAAACCTTGACAGCAGCTTTGAGGTCACCCTTGTGTCTTCGCACGCTATTGCATCGCAGGTCTTCAGGACCTCAAGTGCCCTTAGTGTCATGTCCCCCAGATTACCGATGGGGGTTGGAACTATATAAAGCTTTGTCATCTTCGATCATCTCCATAGATTTCTCTTATCTGGTCCGAGTAACCGCCATTTTCAGAATAAACGTAAATCGGTTCTGCCCATTTCAGGAACTCACCACCGTATTTCTGCCCTTCAACAAGGACTATGTTCGGAGCCTTTCCAAAGGAAGGATGTACTGTCTGTATCCTCTTGGGTTCTATTTTATGCTTCCTCATAAGCTCAAGTATGTCTGCGATCCTCTCTGGCCTGTGCACCATGAACAGCCTGCCGCCATCCTTGAGAAGCATCTTCGATGCAAGTATGACATCTTCAAGCTCCAATGCCACCTCATGCCTTGCAATTGCAAGTGAATCCTCAGGATTTCTGATTCCGGAATGCCTTTTCTTGTAGGGCGGATTTACAGTGACCGCATCGAACAAGCCCATGCCCTTCAGCAGCTTATGGTCCTTCAAGTCGCCCTCGATTATTGAAATCCTATCCTGGAGGCTGTTGATCTTAATCGTACGTTTTGCCATAGACGCAAAATCCTCCTGGATCTCAAGTCCGCAAATTTCAGAGGCTTCGGTCTTCCCTGCAAGGAGGACCGGTACTATCCCTGTTCCAGTGCACAGGTCCATGACCCTGGAGCCTTTCCTGATGCTCGAGAAATGCGATAGCAGCACCGCGTCCACGCCGAACCTGAATCCCTTTTTCTTCTGAATAATGACAAGCCCCTTAAGCTGCAGATCCTCAAGGCTCTCGTCCTCTTGAAGCAGTGTATGGTTTTCCATAAAATGTCGAGTAGACAGCTCGACCTTCACCTCACTCATATATATATTTATATTGTTCGTGAGGTTTCTGTCTCTGCCCCTCACAGAACCCGTCGTGCCCTATTAAGGCAACGGGCTCTTCATACAATCCTTACAAAGCTTGCCATATGTTCACATAAATCCTTGGCTCTGTTATTGGATGATTCCCCAATAACATTTTGTACCTCTTCCAAGAAAGATATGCTCTCTGAGAGCGGTTTGTATGTCCACCCCTTCCATCCACCTTCATTACTGGTTTCATCGGTACTACGAGTGAATCCGACTCCTTGCTGGCCTTTTCCTCCATCTTGGATGAAATGCTCCTTGTATGGACGATACTCTTACGAGAGCCTGCAAGGCCTCCCAGGTACGTTGAAAATAAATCTCTCATACTCGCCGTGCTCTCGGACCCCGATGGAACCTGCTTATTCTTGCCATTGCGAATAAGCATTATTGCTTGCTGCCGAGGTGACGGCATCAGCTTCCATTCTATTTAATCTAACGAGGCTCAATCACTTTACGCTTTCGCATTACGGCTCGTATGGTTTCCTGCCTACGCTTAAACCTGACCTCACGGCTTCGGCTCCAAGGCTGGATACCGGCGTGTGGCTAACACTTACCAGACTGGGTTCCCACCAGTTATATTCTCAGCGCCGAACTGGCGCACCACCTCCGTCTTTGTATATTCTATCTTTTCTTCGATGATTCCACAATGAGAAGCAATGTTTACCTCCATAACACGGTTAAAGTATTGAGGTGACCTGGAATTAAATATAGAATGAAGTCATAGGGTACAAAAAACGGTATTGGAAGGGGGGGAATGGCAAAGCCGTGTGGAATTCCCATGCGGCATGCCGTGAAAATGTCAAGGCACGAGGAGTTGTTCAAGAGGCTTGTTTCCGCATACTATAATGACAACTTCAGGGAGGTTCTCACTGAAGTCCTTTCCCAGGAGAGGGAAGACCTTGATTTCTTTACAGACATTGTATCAGTTCTGTGTGGTGTCGACATTGAATATGACGACAAATATGTAAGGAACCTGGTCCGGGCCATTACCAATTACCAGGTGAACAAAAATGTCATAGCAAAGGTCGGCGAGTGTAGCGTTACCTGCATGTCAGCAACTGGAAAGACAAAATGCCAAAGCGTCTGCCCATTCAATGCAATAGTAAAAGATCCGCTAACAAAGTCCTTCGTGATTGATGATTCCAGATGCATCCAATGTGGGCTTTGTGTAGAATCATGTGATTCAGGCGTATTTATGGACAGAGCGGAGCTCCTGCCAGTAGCCTCCAGCATAAGGAACGGCGACAAGGTCATCGCTGCCGTGGCACCTGCAATAGCAGGCCAGTTCGGTGAGAACGTAACGCTGGACATGATGCGGGAGGCATTCACCAAGGCTGGATTTGCTGACATGGTAGAGGTTGCCTTCTTTGCTGACATGCTGACATTAAAGGAAGCAGTAGAATTCGACAAGCTGGTACAGAAACCCGGCGACCTCATGATAACCTCCTGCTGCTGCCCGATGTGGGTAGGCATGCTGAAGAAAATCTATTACGACCTTGTTCCTGACCTTTCACCATCGGTATCCCCTATGATTGCAGCCGGCAGAATACTGAAGGAACTGAACAAGGATGTAAGGGTAGTGTTCAT
>DIXH01000007.1:41076-41204 GCA_002428605.1 Clostridiaceae bacterium UBA6085 | reverse complement strand
CTCATCTTGTCGCTTCCAGCTTTAGGTATATAAGCCCGTCTTACCGCTTGTGGGCGGTAGCTGAACTGTTTCATTTGTTTGAGCAATTCATCAATGTTGGAATCAAGATTCTTCTCATAGGTTTCCTT
>DIXH01000007.1:0-41010 GCA_002428605.1 Clostridiaceae bacterium UBA6085 | reverse complement strand
GCTTGCTCTGCTATTCTTTCGTACGCATTTCCCATTTCTTTTCCGCCTCCAGTGCGGTAAATGTTTTGTATTCTGAGCGGTTTGTATGTCCACCCCTTCCCTCCGCCGTCATTACTGGTTTCATCGGTACTACGAGTGAATCCGACTCCTTGCTGGCCTTTTCCTCCATCTTGGATGAAATGCTCCTTGTATGGACGATACTCTTACGAGAGCCTGCAAGGCCTCCCAGGTACGTTGAAAATAACTCTCTCATACTCGCCATGCTCTCAGACCCCGATGGAACCTGCTTATTCTTGCCATTGCGAATAAGCATTATTGCTTGCTACCGAGGTGACGGCATCAGCTTCCATTCTATTTAATCTAACGAGGCTCAATCACTTTACGCTTTCGCATTACGGCTCGTATGGTTTCTTGCCTACGCTTAAACCTGACCTCACGGCTTCGGCTCCAAGGCTAGATACTGGCGTGTGGCTAACACTTACCAGACTGGATTCCCACCAGTTATATTTTCAGCGCCGAACTGGCGCACCACCTCACCTTTAAATTATCACATAATCATAATTAAGTAAATCGTAATATACTTAATTACGATTTACTTAATTATAATATACTGATTAAGCACACCATACTGCTTTGGACCCGATTATGCCAATTGCACTTAGTTCAGCATGAATGCAAAAGTGCTGGCGATTATTCACCAGCACCCTTTGAATATTCCAATCCATCAGCATCATGTCCAATTACGTTTAGCTAGGCCTGTTCATGCTTAATGATATCCTTATTCATGAATTTGACTATTGGATACAATTTGTTATTTCTCCAGCGACTTGAGGTAAGCCGACCTTCCCGTCTCATAAAGGTCTTCGCCCCTTGAGTCGATGATGACAGTTGCAGGGAAGTCAACGACCTCGAATTCCCTGATCGCTTCAGGCCCAAGTTCCTCATAGGCTATTACCCTTGAAGCTACTATGGTCTTCTTGATAAGGGCTCCAGCTCCGCCTATTGCAGCAAAGTAAACAGCTCCATGCTCCCTTATCTTTGCCTTTACAGCATCGTTCCTCTCGCCCTTTCCTATCATTCCGAGAAGACCAAGGTCAAGGAGCCTTGGAGTGTAGGCGTCCATCCTCAGGCTTGTGGTTGGACCTGCTGAGCCTACAGGCTCGCCGGGTCTTTCCGGTGTCGGCCCCACATAGTATATTGCAGCTCCTTTGATGTCAAACGGAAGCTCTCCGCCACTTTCCAGAAGCTCTATCATCTTCTTGTGCGCGGCATCCCTTGCGGCATACAGCTTCCCTGATATGAGGACATTATCTCCAGGCTTCAGGCTCTCAAGTGACTCCCTTGTGAATGGGGCAGTGATCCTTATGTCCATTACAGGATCACCTCCTTGTGCCTTGTGGCATGGCAGTTGATGTTCACTGCGACAGGCAGACCTGCGATATGGGTCGGGAAGGTCTCGATGGCTACCTTAAGTGCAGTAGTCCTTCCTCCAAAGCCCTGTGGGCCTATACCGAGGCTGTTTATCTTCTCCAGGAGCTCGTTCTCCAGGTCACAGTAGAACGGGTCAGGATTGCACTCATCAAGGCTCCTCATGAGGGCTTTCTTTGCAATATAGGTCACCTTATCGAATGAACCGCCAATTCCGACACCGACAACCAGAGGAGGGCATGCATTCGGACCTGCCAGCTCGACGGTCTCGATGACGAAGTCCTTGACACCCTGAAGCCCGTCAGACGGCTTCAGCATCTTTAACCTCGACATGTTCTCAGAGCCGAAGCCCTTCGGAGCCACCATGATCCTCAGTTTATCTCCCGGGACTATGCTGTAGTGGATTATTCCTGGAGTGTTGTCACCTGTGTTCTTTCTTGCAAGAGGGTCTCCTACAACTGACTTCCTTAGAAGCCCTTCCCTGTAGCCTTCCCTGATGCCCTGGTTTATGGCATCGTCAAGGCCGCCACCTGTTATATGGACCTCCTGCCCTATCTCCACGAACACCACCGCCATGCCCGTATCCTGGCACATGGGCACATTCTCGGTATCCGCGATCTCAGCGTTTTCAATTATCCTTCCCAAGGTGTCAGTTGCAAGCAGCCACTTCTCATTCTCCCTGCTTTTCCTAAGCGCATCAGCCACATCCTTCGGCAGATGGTAGTTCGCTTCCATTACAAGCCTCCTGATCTCAGACGTGACCAGACCGGCATCAATTTCCTTCATAAAGCACCTCCTCGTTTCTCCCATGATTATACTATAATGCTTCTTATTTTTACACGGGACAGGTAAAGCCGGCAGCATTAAGATGCGGCCGGCATAGGTCATCTTCTTCTTCCCGCCAGGGCAAGGACCCTGTTCATCTCATTGTTGACTATCATGTAGCCCTCGTCGAAGCCCATGCCGGGCTTAGCCAGAGTCTGCCTTGCACCGCAGGCCATTGCTATGTTCACGCATATTTCGGCGCTCCTGTTGGTCTCGTTGCAGGTTCCTCCGAGATATGCTCCGATCCCCTTTTCCTTACAATAAAGGATCGCCTTTATTGAGTTGTTGACACCGCCAAGGTCAGGAGTCTTCACCTGTATCATGTGCCCCGCACGGTTGTCAGCGAAATAGATGACATCCTCATAGGTGTTGCACCATTCGTCAGCAACGAGCTCCACATCTATCCCCCGCCGGTCAAGGAGTGCTGTGAGGTCCCTTAGGGCCTCCATCTGTTCCGTCCTGCCGCCTCTGTCCATTGGTCCCTCTATCCTCAGCTTGAATGGGCTTGCGGCCTCCTCAAGGGTCTTCAGGTAGTCAGCCATCCTGTCCATATCCTGGTTGAAGAGCATCCCTATGGTGCCGTAGACATCTATGTGGAATATGGGGCTGTAGTCCTCCTCCTCCCTGTGGAGAAGCACCCTGTCCCTCAGCCACTCTATGTAGGCCTTGAGTATCTCACCGTGCCTTCCGAGCTTCTCATCAATGTTGTTGATGAGAGCATGGGGCATGACGTCAGCACCCTTTATTATCATCTTGTCGGCATTGGTATACCTGTCGTCTCCGCTCTGCGCGAATATGGGTATCCTTCTCAGCTCGACGCCGGTGGAGTATTCTTCCTTTACCACCTCCGCCATGGTGAGCCTTCTGCTCTTCGAGGCAGCATCAAGAAGTGCCTGGGTGACACCGTACCTTACAGCGGTGTGGAGCCTCTTCCCGTCGATCTCAATGGAGTCTATCTCATCTGCAAGCTCCCTGAATGTCGAGGCATCTTTTTGCAGGAGCTTTTCTCTCACCTGGCCCTCGATGATGGGGATGAAGTCCCTGGCAATGAACAAGGGATCCCTTCCGCCTGCACCTGAATACTGGACCGCAGCGCAGTCTCCGTAAGCAACCTCACCATTTTCAAGTATAAGCATGACTGATACGCTTTCCCCTGGAACCCTTATGCTCTTGAAGCCAGTCGTCGCCGGCTCCCCTGTATATATGAATCCATCGTGTCCGGCTCCGCCGACGATAGCCTTCTGGTCATCAAAGTAGAAACCTGTCTTTCCTTCTGAACATACTAAGTCTACAATCCTCATTTATCGTCACCCTCCGGTCTTCCGATCAGCATTCCCTTACCAACTGCAAATATGTCGTCCACAGTCATCTGGAAGCCGACCTTCCTGTGTTCATAGGTTCCCCTCTCCTCAAGCTTCGCCCTGTTGAAGTCAAGAAGCTCCCTGGTGAGCGGTACGTTCCCAGCATTAAGGTACCTTACTGCCCCGGTGTTGTCCCTTGCCGGCATCATCTTGCCGTAGTTATACTTGGATGGGGCGAAAGGCACATCTATAAGTCCAAGCTTGAAGCCCTCTACAGTTCCTCTTGCCAGGTCCCCATTTCCTACCTCAAGCACCTTCTCTATCATGCAGGCGGTCTCAGCCTTTATGATCGCAATCTCATCGGCAAGCTCCGTGCTCATGGGCATCCTCTGCCCTTTCAGCATGTTGAGGGTCATCTTTGTGTCCCTTATCCCCTGTGCGTTTGCTTCCTTGGTGGGTATTCCGAGAGCCTCATGGGGAGTCTTTACTATAACCTTGGTTGCCCCTGCAAGCGCAGCAGCAGTCGAACCCAATGATATGACTCCAAAGGCCTTTGCTTCATCCTCCGGGAATCCACCCATCCACTGGTGGAAAACCGTAGTGACATACACGCCAGCATAACCGAACCTCTTTAAGTATTCGTTCGTCTGGCTCTCCAGTGCCCTTATTGCAGCTATATCCTGGAGAAGGTTCCCGCACTGGCCATAGCCTACGGTTATGTTCATAACGCCCTGCTCCGCGGCGAGAAGCGCCTCGATTATCGCCACCGCATTGGAGGTCGATGGGGGTACAAGAGTCCCCGTAAGCGGCCCGAAGGGTTCCCTGTTAAGTTCGATCCCCCGCTCCTCATAGTAACCGACAAGACGGTCACAGTACTGCCAGTCGGTAATGGTCTTCTCCATTGAAACGCTCTTTGCGTAAGGTATGTTGTAGCTTATGCCGCCGCCTTCGTTGGAAGTCCAGCCTGAAGCATGGATTATCTCGGACAGGAGCCTCGCATCCGGAGTACCGTGCCTTGCCTGCAGCGGCACATGGACGGCCTCGAACACCCTCCTGCAGCCGGCCACTCCGTGGTTAACCGCAGGGAACCCATTAAGCATGGACCTTCCTAGCCTTATGGATTCCTCGATACCCACCTGGCATTCAGCATATCTGTTCTGCCTGGTGTAGGAATCTATGGTTGAAGGCAGAAGGTCAGCCCCCCCTTCCTTTTCAAGATGCAGGAGAAGCTCGATATGGTCTTCGATGAGGGCGACTCCGGCCCTTGGCTGTGCCAGTGTTATCCCTTCTTCTTTGGCTTTCCTCAGTTTTTTCGCCACGTTCTTCTCATCAGGCACCTTTTTCAGGTATTCCACCGCTTCATCCAGGTCCACATCTTTTCCGGTCGGCCAGTGCGTAAGCACATCCGACCTTATTCCCATGAATTCTTCCTCTGTAAGCTTCCTGTTCCTTAGATTCATATCGCCACTCCTAACAGCTGACCATATATTTTTTCAGCATCCTTAACGCTTTTTCACTGTCTATCATTGCAAGCAGGCCCATGGCTGACAGGATGTAGTCCCTGTCATAGAGAAATTTCGGGTGCCTCGGCTTAAGGGAATCGGGGTCATCCATCGTGAACACCGAAGACCTGAGGATCTCGCTTGGATTCCTGCTGTATACTATGATACCTCCGGTCCCTATGACATATGGAAGCTCTGACAGGTCCTTGCCTTCCTGGGCGAACATCATCCCGAGAGGCGAATATATTGCAGTGACCGTACCCGCATGCCTCTTCATGGACATGTCACAGCATATCCTGGCCATTCCCTCGTCAAACCCGATATCGTCCTCTTCAACCGATACGAAGGCAGTATTGTCATGCCGCCTTGAAAATTCCTTTTCAAAGTCGTACTTCCCCTCATCCAGATATTTCCTTACAAGCCTTCTTCCAGCGGCTTCATAAAGCGACATGGCCGAATATCTCATCCCCAGGTCACCTTCGACCGTCCTTTTTGACATAGGCTCCTCAAGTCCGCGCAAAATAACAGAGGGCTTGCTCGGCGCCCCTTCGGCAATGGTGTGGACGTCTGTCGTCGCACCGCCAATGTCGATTATCGCAAGGTCGCCTATACCCTCCATATCCCTGGTACCCATGGACAGGACCTCCGCTGCCTTAAGGACCGCAGCCGGAGTCGGCATCAGTATGCCGCTTATCATGCCTTCCATTCCTGCCATGCCCTTGGCCTTTACGATCCTCTTCATGAAGATGGTCCTGATGGTCTCCCGTGCAGGAAGAACATTGATGTCGTTAAGGCTCGGCATGACATTTTCCGTAATATGATAATCTATGGCATCGTGAAAGATATCCCTTATCTCATCCACTGCGCTCTTGTTGCCTGCTACAACAACCGGTACCCCTATTTCAAACTCCCTGATCATCTTCGCATTATGAAGGATGACCTCGGAATTTCCTCCGTTTGTGCCGCCAGCCAATAGTATCATGTCTGCATTGGACTCTTTGATCTCCCGCATCTCATCCTTGTTGAGCCTGAAGCTGTATACCCTTGTGACCCTGGCCCCTGCGCCGAGTGCCGCCCTTTTGGCAGCTTCGGCCGTAAGCTCAGGTACCAGCCCTATGGCAATTATCTTCAGTCCTCCGGCCGCAGATGAGCATGCAAGCCTCTTTATGTAGTTAAGCTCCCCTGTCTTTCCTTCAAGCTCCTTCAACGCATTGAGGTAGCCTTCCCGGACATCGGTCTCAACCGTGGTATATGCCTTGCCGGTGGCGATCACCTCGTCGGCACTCGCATCAACAGCGGTGAGCTTTGTATAGGTGCTTCCGAAATCGATGAAGAGATACGCATCCCTCATGCTATGCCCCTATCGCTTCTTCTGAAACTCCCAGGTCCTCCCTGAGGTCATGGATAGCTGTATCAACAGTCGTTCCGGGAGGATATACCCTGTCGAAGCCCATGGCCTCAAACCTTGCCTTAACCTCGCTGAAGTCCTGCTTGCCGACCACTATGTTTCCGCCGACATAAAGCAGAATATTCTTCAGTCCTGCCTCGTCGCATTTCTCCCTCATTCCTCTGCAGTCGATCTCGCCATGGCCATATAGCGATGACACCATGATCACCTGGGCATCCGTCTCGATAGCCGCATTGATGAAATCCTCCTGAGGTGAAAGGACACCGATGTTGACGACATTGAATCCTGCCTCCGTAAGGGAATAATCAAGGATCTTGTTGCCGACTGCATGACAGTCAGAGCCTATTACTCCAAGTACTATTGTCTTCTTTTCCATTTCAATCGCTCCTTCTGCCTACATCAGGCTCTGTTCTTTAAGTCTTGTCTTGAGGGCCTTTACCGAGCCCTCATCCAGGTTGTACTGGAACTCTATGATTTCCTTGCCATCTGCGTTGTATTTCTCAATGTCCTTCATCCTGCCCGGCGATACTATGAGGACCTCACTTTCATCGACAAGCCTCTTTACCTCTTCCTCATCCCTGGTGTTGGAAAACTCGATCGAGAGATATCCGAGTCCTGCAGATTCAAGTGCCTGCCTCGTCTTCTGCATGAACTGGTCCGATATGCAGAGGAATCCGAATCTCTTGCTGTCCGGGTACCTGGCAATCCTGACTATGGTCTCAAGGTCAGGATTGATAGCAATTCCCAGGACTTCCTTTCCGAAATCAGCCACAAGCTCGACCACTTCCCTGACATGGTTGAAGGTCGCTATCACTACGCTCGCTTCCCGGAGCTTTCCTGCAGTCTCATCGTCCATGACCTCCAGGTCTGAGATCGTTAGTGGCTGACATGGTATCCTCGTAAGTTCAGTGAGCTCCTTTGCAAAGAATTTCGCCTGCTCGATGTTGCATTCCAGGAACACTGACCTTGCACCTGACAATCCGCTTGCCCTCACCTTTATCCTGTCCTCAAGCATCCCTGAAAGGCTCTTGTCATCCACCCCCAGGGCGGCAGCCTCATCTATCGCCTGGTCCAGCAGCCTGTGAAGGCTTAAGTACCTGTCCCTGCCGGGACTTGCCGCATCCTCAGATACGAAGGTACCTTTGCCCTGCCTGGAGGTCAGAAGGCCTGAAGCCTCAAGCTCCCTGTATGCTGAACTGACGGTATTCCTGCTCACTCCAAGCTCCAGTGAAAGGTCCCTTTCAGCAGGCATCCTGTAGCCCGCTTCAAGCTCCCTCTTCCTTATGAGTTCGGAAACCTGGTCGTACAGCTGCTTATAAAGCGGTTTGCCATTGTTCTTGTTCAGGGTAATGTCCAAATCAGTCACCTGTTTCCTATCAGTCGCTATTTCATCTCTATTCACCCTAATATTACCACATTGGACGCATGATGCAAGGATTTTTTTAGTCCATTAGAGTCCAATTTCATAATATTTACCGGTTATTCTATGAATTTTATGAGTCCATTAGAGTCCAATTGGATCGTTTTTGAATATTACGAACTGACATCCTTCATAATGTAATCGTATTTATGAAAAAACAAAGAAAAAGCTGCAGGAAATGAAATTTCCTGCAGCAATATATTCATACTGAAATTTTACAAATTTAACATATTTATAAGCAAACTCTCATAATTATCCATCTTCCTTATGAGCTTCACTGACCCGTCCGCCTTGATAAGGACCTCGGCAGGCTTAAGCCTGTTGTTGTAGTTTGAGCTCATCGAGAAGCCGTAGGCTCCTGCATCCATCACTCCAAGGGTATCTCCGGTCTTGATCTCCGGCAGAAGCCTTCCCTTTGCCATGATGTCGCCCGATTCACAGATGTTTCCGACTACAGTCTGTTCGAACTCCTCTCCCAAAGCCCTTCCGTCATATGGATATACCTCTATGTCATGGTGGCTGTCATACATCATAGGTCTTGCCAGGACATTGAAGCCAAGGTCAGTCCCAACGTAGGTAGTCCCCGCATTGTCCTTTACAGCATGGACTGTTCCGAGGAGAATTGAGGATTCAGCCACAACATACCTGCCAGGCTCGATCTTGAACAGAGGAGTCTCGCCGGTGTCAGCCATCCACGCCTTGAGTACCTCGGTGAATTCAGCCTTCAGTGACGCTATGTCAAGAGGCTCCTGACCTGAATGCTTCTTGTAGGGTATTCCAAAGCCGCCTCCGAAGTCAATTATCTTAAGTCCCCTGAAGCTCTTTGCAATCTCAAGCAGATTCTTTACCGCCGCTATGAACGGGTCCTTCTCCATGTACAGGGATCCTATGTGCTGGTTTATCCCTATGAGAGTGGTCTTGTTCCTTTGGAGTATCTCCTTGACCTTTTCTATGTCATCCATGGAAACGCCAAACTTGGTCTTCTTTCCGCCGGTCACAACCTTCTCGCTGTGCCCTGCTCCGACGCCCGGATTGAACCTGATGGCCACTTCAAGGCCTTCAGCTATCCTTCCGAACCGGTCAAGCTGGTCCAGGGAGTCAACGCTTACGATTATTCCCCTGTCCAGGGCAAACTTCATCTCTTCAGTGCTTACATTGTTGGCCACATAAAATATCTTCTCATGCTCAAAGCCCGCAGCTTCAAGTGCAAGTATCTCTCCCGGTGACATCGCATCTGCGTAGAGACCCTCCTCGTGGATGATCCGAAGAAGGCTTACATTCGAATTCGCCTTGACTGAATAGTTGGACTGGAAGTTCGGAAGGTCTGCCAGGTTCTTCATATCCCCTGCCTTCTGCCTTAGGATCTCCTCGCTGTATACGTAAAGGGGGCTTCCGAATTTAGCCAGAAGCTCCTTAGGGTCATTCCCCTTATAAAAATCTGTTGTCTGTGAATAATATGCCATATCTTACCTCCTGGTCACGATACCCGACTATAGGGCTTTAAAACCCTGTTCCCGTTGAAACTTAATGTATTTGATTTTATCATGATTTTTTCTGCATGAAAAGCATATTGGATATTTTCATGAAAAAAATCAGTAAATATGCACACAAAGAGAAATATCCGATTTTTCCCGCTGCCATGGGCAATCCGCATGTTTGTGATATATAATTTAGTTATTAATGAGGGTCAACTAAGGAGTGATTGGATTGAAGGAAATAGATATAAGGGAACTGGGCTTCAGGATAGGAAACGCAGAGGACAGGGATGCAGGCACCGGAGTTACAGTGATCATATGCGAGGATGGTGCGGTGCCCGGAGTCGATGTAAGGGGCGGTGCACCCGGAACCAGGGAGACTGACCTCATCGACTCACGCGAAATGGTGGAGAAGATCCACAGCGTGGTGCTGGCAGGCGGCAGTGCCTTCGGACTTGACGCCTCCTCTGGCGTCATGAGGTTCCTGGAGGAAAAGGGAATCGGCTTCGACACCGGTGTCGCAAAGGTCCCAATAGTAACGTCGGCCGTCCTTTTCGACCTGGCATACAGGTCAGCAAAAACCAGGCCTGACCTTAAGATGGGCTATGAGGCGTGTCTTAATGCATACCCCGGCAACTACGAGGACGGCTCCAGAGGTGCAGGAACCGGTGCAACAGTAGGTAAGATCATGGGCCCTCAGAACGCCATGAAGAGCGGCATAGGTTCAGCAGCCTATGAGGTCGGAAGTGTAAGGGTAGGTGCGGTCGTAGCTGTAAATGCCTTCGGAAGCGTATATGACGCCGGAAAACTAATGGCAGGACCAAGGATCGCAGGAATCCCCGTATCCACCGAGGACCTGATGATAAAGGGAATGGAAGCAAGGTTTAGGGGGAACACGACCATAGGCTGCATCCTGACCAATGCAAAGCTAACCAAGGCGCAGGCGAACAAGCTTGCCACCATGGGCCAGGATGGCTTTGCCAGGGCAATCAGACCTGTACATACCATGGTTGACGGTGACACCCTGTTCGTCATGGCAAACGGCAGCGAGGAGACTGACCTCAGCTTTCTTGGAACACTTGCTGCAAAGGCAGTGGAGAAGGCCATAGTCGAAGCAGTAAGGAAGGCAGACAGCCTCGGTGACGATATACCGACCTTTTCTCAGGTCGATTCAGGCAAGCTGAAGCATGGGCTTGATATATTCTAGAGCGAAAGGACGCAGCCGAATTTCCATCGGCTGCGTCCTCTTTTTACCTTATCTTTATGTATTTCCACTTTCCTGTCCTGAACCTCATCATGACGAAGAACCATCTCACCAGCTGGTCAACAAGGACAGCCGCCCATGCTCCAGTCAGTCCCATGCCGAAATTGTTTACCAGCACGTAGGCTATGATCAGCCTGAACGGGAGTGCTCCTATGAATGTCGCGATAAGCGGCCAGAACGTATCCCCCGCTCCCCTTAATGCTCCGGCGAGTATGAGCTGAGATACCTGGAATGGCTGGACCAGTGCGATTATCTTGAGNNATATCCGATCCGAAGAAAAAGAACAGTATGGCTATTACCGTAGCGACTACAGAGCCCATCCTCCTGGTCTCCTTCGCATACTCCTCAGCCTTCTTAGGATCTCCAGCGCCGAGTGACCTTCCGACCAGCGAAGACGCTGCAATACCAAAGCCCTGCCCCGGCTGGAATGACAGACCCAGTATGCTGAGAGCTATCTGGTGTGCCGCATAGACTACAGTTCCAAGACCTGCCACTATCTTTACGAATATAAGTATGGCAACCCTCAGTGCAAGGGACTCGAGGGAAGCCGGGACCCCTATCTTCACAAGGTTAGTCATGATATCCCTGTTGAATTTGAACTTGTTCCTGAAGCTAAGTCTTACAATGCTATCGCCCTTCAGGACAAAGGCAAGCAGCAGCATACTTGCAGCCACATTGGAAAGGGCTGTGGATATTCCGGCTCCGGTGATCCCAAGTCTTGGAGCCCCTAAAAGTCCGTAGATAAGTATTGCGTTTCCTACAACATTCATGAAGTTAACCAGTATGTTTATCTTCATGGGAACCTTCGTCTGTCCCACTCCGCGGAGAGCCGCCGTTATCGACATGTTGAAGGACTGGAATATGAAGCCAACCATTATTATCTTAAAGTACGTGTTGCCTATTCCTATGACATCCTGCCCTGCACCCATGAACTGCATGATATGGTTTGAAAACATGATTCCAAGGATTCCAAGAGGTATTCCAAGTCCAAGCAGATTAAGTATTATGGTATGCTTGAGCGTGTTTTCGATCCTGTCCTTCTTGCCAGAACCCAGGTACCTTGCAATCATCGCCGTTCCACCTACATTAAGGGCCTGTACCAGCGAAAGCCCCACGAACATGGGCTGGTTCGTGATACCGACAGCTGCTACCGATGCTGCCGCTTCTCCTAGGTTTGCAAGCCTGCCCAGCATGATCATGTCGACCATACCGAAAAGGGTACCCATGATGAGTTCAAGTACTATAGGCCAGGACAGCCTTATTATGTCAGCCTTCACGGGATTCTTTATGTATGCGTATATATTAAGTTTTCCACTGCTCTTCTTGGTATCTTCCATCTCGCCTAACCATCACTTTCTTATCACATAACAAAAATTATAACACAAAAGAAACCTGACAAAAAAATAACTTAATAAAAAGGAGGCCCTGCGGCCTCCAATCATTAAGACTCAACCCTATTCTATGCTATTTTCAGCCGGATAGCTGAATTCCGGGTAAAGGAACAGAAGCTCACTGATTTTTTCCCTGTCTGCCTTGTACCACGCTTTTCCCACCCTTATCATGTCATCCTGTACAAGGATGTCCAACCTCTCATCAACCTGGACCTGAACCTTCATCGCCCATTCCTCTGGATTTCCTCCCAAAGGTGAATATCTCAGGTCGATTGAATTGAAGACCTTGATGAATCTCCTCAGGTCATCTGCACCGGTGATACGCTTCTCCATATCATGAGTTGCACTGATTGCCATTGTTACGGAGGTTACTTCTTCAGCCTTCAGCTCTGGAGTGACGATGTTTCTGAACATGACATAAGCGACAGCTATCAGCGAAACAAGCAGGCAAGCATTGATAATATTAAGCTGCCATCTCTTCAAATACATCACCCCCAATATTTATATATGTGTATAGTATATACCAGCTTTGTTACTTAAGCCTTAAGTTTCTTTGAACATTCTGCCAAAAAAGGACCGCTTGCAGCGGCCCTTGATTCATCTATTCCTCATATCTGCCGAGTACTGCCTCAGCTACATTGTTCGCATGGTCTCCTACCCTTTCCATGTTGGATATCAGGTCAAGGAAGAGTATTCCAGCTATCGGTGTGCATTTTCCATGGTTAAGCCTTCTTATATGCGTTTCCCTGTACTCCTTCTCAAGCTCATCGATGCGTTTCTCGACCCTTATCATTGACTCGGCACGCTTCTTGTCATTGTTCTTGTAGCTTTCAATGGCAATGTTAAGTGCGTCAATGCAGTAGGAGAACATGGATTTGAGTTCTTCGACCGCATCCTCAGTCATTTCGACTCCCTTCCTGATCTTTTCCTGGGCAAGCTCCATTATATTCTCCGAATGGTCGCCTATCCTTTCTATATCGTTCAGGACATGGTATGTTGATGCTATCCTTCCGAACTCATTGATGTCTATGTCGCTTGATGAGAGCTCTACAAGGAAGTTCGTGATCCCTTCATTGAGCTCATTGATTGTCCTTTCGTTGCCGAATATCCTCTCAGCATTTGTTTCGTCGCTCTCAAGGAATGCCTCAAAAGAAAGCTTGAAGTTTTCCTTTGCAATCTCAGCCATCCTTACAGTCTCGTTGATTACCTGCCCTTCAGCTATGGAAGGAGTCTGGAGAAGTCTCTTGTCCAGCCTGTCAGTGACAGATACCCTTACCTCGTCCGGTCCTATCAGCTTGTTTGCTGCTGCAATGAGAATGTTCGAGAATGGCAGGAGGATTATGGTATTCAGCACATTGAACATGATATGCAGATCTGCAATCTGCATCATTATGTTGTCAGGAGCAGTGAAGCTTCTTACAAAGCCTATCATAAGAGGTCCAAGCGGCAGGAATATTATTGACCCAATGGTATTGAACATCAGATGGATCACAGCTGCTTTTCTTGCGATCTTGTTGGCTCCTATTGAAGAAAGCAGAGCAGTGGCGCAGGTTCCGATATTCGCTCCGAGAAGCATTGGAAATGCTATCTCCATTGTTATCTTTCCAGTTGAAGTCATGGCAAGCAAAATACCGGTAGTAGCCGAGCTGGACTGTA
Organism: Clostridiaceae bacterium UBA6085; assembly: GCA_002428605.1. Lineage (GTDB taxonomy): Bacteria > Bacillota > Clostridia > Clostridiales > Clostridiaceae > Youngiibacter. Next base: position 27,340 of record DIXH01000007.1, on the reverse strand, counting down.
TTATGGCTGTTGCTACAATACCAAGCAGAATTCCAAAATACCACTGGGTACCGATGGCAAGGATGATCTGCTCGAAGGCCGGGGATTCCTTCAGTGGAGACATGGCAACCTTCATGAGTTCCATACCTTCCATGAGAAGACCGAATCCGAGCAGGATGCTTGCGAGGTCCCTGCGCTTTTTAGCCTTCGAGAACATGAACATTATCGCACCGAAGAAGATTGCTACAGGTACGATAGCATCCATATTCAGAGAGATCAGAAAAGCAGTTACTGTAGTACCTATGTTGGCACCCATTATGATACCCGTTGCCTGAGCAAGGTTCATGAGACCGGCATTCACAAACCCGACCACCATTACCGTTGTTGCTGAGCTTGACTGCACAATTCCTGTGACTATTGTACCGACAAGGACTGCACTTATAGGATTTGCAGTTACCTTTTCGAGAATGAACTTGAGTTTCGACCCTGCTGCATTTTCAAGTCCGTCTCCCATCATCTTCATTCCATAGAAGAACAGACCAAGACCCCCGAGTAGACCTAGTATCATTTCAAAATCCACAATTATTCCTCCGTTTACAGAAAACTACACATGTAAGTCCAGTTAACATGATACAGGAATCTTCGCCAATTGTTAATGGAGTGTAATGTGAATTAACATAGAATTAACGTTTATTTTTTGCGTAAACATTTGCAAAGGCAAGGAATGTTGTGTTAAACCTCGCCTTTGCGAATACAATAGTAAACTTTGATTATCCCAGGGATTCACCATCGCAGTTGAAAACCTCTATCGCTGAGAGCGCTTCGTCCTTGTCCATCATCAGCTTAAGTATTGAAAGCGGCATTGTGCAGGTATGCGCTCCTGCCACAAGTGCATCAGTCACCTGTGACGGCTCCTTGAAGCTTGCCGCAAGTATCTTCGTCTCAAGTCCTCTGTCGTCAATGAATGTGCGCATTTTCCCGATCTCAAGATATGGGTCTCTGCCGATGTTCTTCATCCTGTTGACGTATGGTGCCAGGTAATCGCATCCCGCTATGGAACTCAGTATGCCCTGGTCCGCTGAATAAATGGCTGTCCCCAGAACAGGGACGGTGCTGTCGTGTTCCCTGATCCTCTTCACAAGCTCCAGGCCGATGAAGCTCATAGGAGTCTTGATTCCAATTTTCCTGCCACGGGATATGCCGTACTCACTTAGCCTCAGGTAATCATCATAAAGCTCCTCTACATCACGGCCTACTGCCTGAACGAAAATCATGCCTGGCCCGAGCGCCAGGATGTCATCAAGCTGCTGGAATCTTGGCCTTCCTTCCCTTTTCAGTATTGTGGGGTTTGTCGTGACCCCTTTTATTATTCCGGTACCAAGGGCTTCCTTGATCTCATTTATGTCTGCGGTATCTATGAACATGCGGTCCTTACCTTCTTTCTTATCATTATATTCATCAGATTGTCTGTTCGGTCCTGTCAATTATGTCATCCTGTGTCTTCCTTGACAGCACATTGAAGAATGCCGAATAACCGGCTACCCTGACAATAAGGTCCCTGTGCCTTTCAGGATGAAGCTGCGCATCCCTGAGTGTATCCCTGGAAACCACATTGTACTGTACATGAAAGCCATCAAGCCTGTTGAAGAAGGTCCTGAGCATCATGATAAGCTTCAGCTTGTCCTCGTCATACCTGAGCATATCAGGATTCACCTTCTGGTTGAGAAGCACTCCGCCTGTTATCTCCCTTGTAGGAAGCTTGGATACGGATTTGAATACTGCTGTAGGTCCGTTCTTGTCGGCATTGTGGCATGGGGCACAGCCCTCTGCCAGAGGTTCTCCAGCCTTTCTTCCATCAGGTGTCGCAAGCGTCCCGAGGCCCTGCCCGACATTTGCCGATATTGATGATGTACCTGCATAGTAGCCTCCGCCGATAGGTCCTCTTCCGAACCTTGTATTATGGTACTTCTTCATTTCCCTGATATGCATGTCATAAGCTTCCCTGATCAGAAGGTCCACATAATCGTCATCATTGCCGAATTTCGGAGGTACCTCAACCAATATCTTCCTGATCTTCTCTCCATCGGCCCCTTCAAAGTTATCCATCATTGACTTCCAAAGCTCAGACGGAGAAACAAGCCTCTCGTCGTATACGCACTTTTTGATGGCTGACAGTGAATCAGCAAGGTTCGCTATACCCACCTGCAGGTCAGAGATCATGTCGTAGACAGCTCCACCTTCCTTCAGGCTCAGTCCCCTGTCTATGCAGTCATCGACTAAAGCCGAGCAGAGTACGTCCATAGTATTTAGCTCCAGCGTCCTGTCCACCGCTGCGTCTATGGCCACCTGCTCCCTTGTGAACTGGGTTATAGTCTTGTCCCATGCTGCCATCAGCTCGTCGAAGGACTTGAAATCAGTGAAGCTTCCGGCGCCTTCCATGAGGCACATTCCCGATTTAGGGTCCGCACCGTCATTCATTGCGACAAGGAGTGTCTTGGGATAATTGAGGAAGCTCATGCCTGTGCACCTGTAACCCCACTTTCCGGGGACGGCTACTTCGACGCAGCCTATGGCACTGTAGTTGCACGCATCCTCCTTTTTCACTCCTTTTTCAATTAGAGATGGTATTATGACCTCATCCGAGTTGAAGGCAGGCATTCCGGTACCCAGCCTCATGAGCTCCACTGCTTCCTTCATGAACCTGTCGTCCAGGCCCCTGTGATATCTCACTGTAAGGTTCGGCTGAGGCAGGTGTGCCCTCGCCACGGATTTCAGCACGAGATAGCTCATTTCATTGACTGCATCCTTACCTTCGGATGTCTGACCTCCGATGGTAACATTCTGGTATAGGGGGCTGCCGGCTGAATACTGCGTATGGCTCCATGACCTTATCTTGTTGACGGTGTAGGTCTTTATCCACAGGTTGGTAAGCAGCTCACATGCCTCTTCCTCGGTGAGAGCTCCCTTCTCAAGGTCCTTTGAATAGAAGTCCATGAGGTACTGGTCCAGCCTGCCATACGACAGGGAATGCCCGTTGCTTTCGATCTGCAGCACCAGCTGCACGATCCATATTGACTGGACTGCCTCGTAGAAGCTCTCAGCCTTGCCATATGGGACTTTCATCAGCGTGGAGGACATCCTTTCAAGCTCAGACCTTCTCGACGGATTCTCCTCTTTCTCGGCCATAACGGCTGCAAGGTCGGCGTACCTCTTTGCAAAATTCCTGACTGCATCTATTGTAATGAGTATCCCTTCATGGAAATGCAGCTTCTCCTGCTCCCTGTAATCTGTCAGGTCCAGCTTCATCATGGCAGCCCTTGTGCGCTTTTCGTAGCTTTCCAGTCCTTCCCTTGTTATCCTCTCATAATTGACGGCGATGTGGGCGTCTCCCGAGGTTATGTTGCCTTCGGCCTTTATTATCCCAAGGTCATAGAACAGCCTGCTTCGTTCCGGCATCCTTGCGAGAGCCTTCTCCTTTATGGTCCTGCCTTTCCAGAAAGGGGCCATCTCCCTGAGGATCTGCTTGTTTTCTTCAGTGATATGAAAAACATCTCCGTCTCTCTTGTCGAACTTATCCAGCTCATCTATTACCCAATCCATGGCATATTCTGGAAAAATAGGTGCCGCGCAGTTCGAAGATGCCTGATTGCCTGCAATCAGTGTCTCATCCTCTATATAAATGGTCATGGTGCCGAGGATCGTCTCAAGCATCCTTGCGCGCAATATTGGAAGAGGCTGTGCAGCATATCTTCCATAGGCATCCGTAGTTGCCTTTGCCCTCTCAGTACATACCCATCTTGTCGAATCCAGAACCGACTCACGATATCTGTCCATCCTCGGTGTCAGTTCCCCAAAATATCCGTTCAATGTTTTCCTCCCTTTGATCCTCTGTTTATCCGGCGATCATGACCTCAATCCCGTTCTTCATCAGTTCATCAGCAATTTCTTCCCCTACTCCGCCATCAGTGACTACCTTGCTTACCTCTTCAAGCGAAAACTGCCTTACAAGACCGGCTGTGCTGAACTTGCTGGAATCCGTAAGTATCACGATTTCCTTGGCGCTCTCCGCCATGCTCCTGACAGTATCTGTCCTCACCATGTCCCTTCCGGTGAAGCCAGACCTCAAGTCAAACCCGTCAGTACCAACGAACAGCCTGTCGACCCTGTACTGACCTGCACAAAGCTTTGTAAGCGGCCCTGTATTGACCTGCGACTCCCTCTGGAACTCACCGCCAAGAAGAGTGATGTCGATACCCTTGCATCCCCTCACAAAATTCGCGATGAATACCGAATTCGTGATGATCCTGCAATATGACCTCCNNAGCCCTCTCAGCAATCAGCCTCTTCGCTGAATAGTTCACTGCCAGCCTGTTGGCAAGGTCATCGGAGTTGAGCGCAGAGGCATAGCCATGTTCCCTTGAAATAAGTCCCTTCGCCTCCAGCTGGTCCAGGTCCTTGCGTATGGTCACCTGTGATACGTCAGTTCTCTTAGCGAGTTCCGCCACCGAGATCCTGCCTTCACTAATTATGATGTCTAGCAGCTCTACTTCCCTGGACATATAATCATCCCCCTATACCTTACTCACCTCAAATTATATCCACTTCTTTCATATGAGTCAATAATTACTTTCATTCGTAAGTTATTTTCTTGCTTTTGAAGTTTTATTATTCCATTTCACCCTTTTTTCTGGTATCCTCTAATTATCCGAAGGAGGATGCAAATGGAAGGAAAAGGACTTATATTCAATGTTCAGAGATTCAGCATACATGACGGTCCGGGCATCAGGACTGCCGTGTTCTTCAAAGGCTGTCCGCTTCGCTGCCCCTGGTGCTCCAATCCTGAATCCCAGGAAGCAAGGATAGAGATGACCTGGGACAGGAAAAAGTGCATCAGCTGCGGTACATGCCTTAATGCTTGCGGCAGGGATGCGATACATATGGTTGAGCAAAAGCTCATTGTCTTTGACAGCAAAAGATGCAACGCATGCATGATGTGCAAGGAAGTCTGTCCAACAGGTGCAATTTCCTTTGAGGGATATTACCGTACAGCTCATGAGATCATGGAAATCGTAATGAAGGACGAGCCCTTCTATGCCGAGTCAGGGGGCGGAATCACGCTGACTGGAGGAGAAGTGCTTGCACAGCCGGTGTTCGCCGGCGAGCTACTCACTTTAGCAAAGTCAAAAGGAATTCACACCGCCATGGAGACAACCTGCTATGGTCCGAAGGACAAGTTCATAGGACTTCTTCGGAATCTCGACCTGCTGCTTTGTGACATCAAGCACTGGAACAGCGATAAGCATGAGGCATTTACCGGCGTGCCCCTTGGGCTGATACAAGATAACATAAGGGCAGCGGCAAATTATCCGACCCTTCAGGTCATCGGAAGAGTTCCAGTCATACCTGGCTTCAACTACACACCTCATGATGCAGCGAGGCTTAGTGAGACTATCCTCCAGCTTGGAATCAGCAAGGTACACCTGCTCAGGTACCATAGCTTCGGGGAAGGCAAGTACGAGCTGCTCGGGCGAAAATATGAGATGGATGGAACAAGCCAGATTCACAGGGACGACCCCTTATTCGAAGAATACTCGGATATCTTCAGAAAGTCAGGGCTTGAGGTATCATGATTCCTGTAAATGAATAGCCCCCGTTCATATCCAGGATATGCTGCGGGGGCAATTCTAATTATGGTTATTATTTGACCTGTTTCTCTGCCTATAGGATCGCAACTTCTTCCGGCACCATCCCACTGAAGGTATGAAAGGATTCAAATCCAAGGCCTTTTAGGATTTTCTGAACTTCTCCTATCTTATATCCAAGGTGTGATTCAGCATGTGAATCGGATCCTATTGTGATGATATTTCCTCCAAGGCTTTTATAGAGCTTCAGGATGTCCGTGGAGGGAGTCAGGTCATCCAGTCCGTACCTGAACGAGGAAGTGTTCACTTCGATCCCCTTTCCATCACGGATGACAGTCTCAAGTATCTCACGTATGAGCGGCTCCACCTTCTCAAATGGATACTCCCCTTCATCGTCATACCTCTTGATCATGTCAAGATGCCCAAGCACGCTGTAGTCCTTATAGACCTTTATCACCTCAAGGATCTCCTCATAGTATTTCTCGTTGTATTCCTTCTGTGACTTCCCCTTCTGGAATTCCTTCGTCCAGAATTCCTTGTCACCAACCTGGTGACAGGACAATATGACAAAGTCAAAGGCATAGGCATCAAAGTCTTCCTGGAATTGCCCAATCGTATGAACCTGCATGCCAAATTCTATACCAAGCCTGAGCCTGATCCTGTCTCCGTATATACCCCTGCACCTTTCAAATTCCTTCACATAAGCTGGATAGTCGCAGTTGTCATCGGTCTTGACACCATGGTCAACATGTTCAGTAAAGCATATCTCTTGAAGTCCCAGACTGATTGCCTTCCTTATCACATCTTCCATAGGATAGACAGAATCGTCACTGAAACAAGTATGCATGTGGTAATCTGCAATCATCGAAAATCACTCACCCTTACGTCCTTTTCAATCCTTGTACATTTATTTCTCAAATCCGAAGTTGATCTGATTTTTATCATTTATCTCGCCGCCCTAACCACACATATTTCATTCCTGATTTACTTATCATCATCTAATATATGCATTATTTCATCATCATTACTCCATATATCCTTGTTCTTTATGATAGGTCTATTTACAGTAATGATACCCGGTTACAAGAAAAGTGCCAGCCATGAGTTTTTTATATGCTTTCTATACAATTTCAGAGGCTATTCTTTCATAAAGTACTCAATCATCTCCTTGTATCTGTCTTGTGCCGAATAGCACGTATCAATCAGATAACCTCTTTCCTCCAGGAAATTATTCAGACCGCGATAATAGAATTGCTTGTGCTTTTCGTCAATAATAAAAGGTTCAATATTGTTTTTCAAACACTCTTTAAATATGATCATTCGCCCGACTCTTCCATTTCCATCTTGAAAAGGGTGAATTGCTTCAAATTTATAATGGAACTCTATTATATCCTCGAATGTTACCTTGGAAATCTGATTATAGTCTATCAGCAATTTAGCCATTTCACCCTTAACCTTTGAAGGGGCAACTGTCATTTTATCCCCAACCATATTGGGCTTGCTTTTGTAATCACCCACCATAAACCAAACTTTTTTGCTATCTGAAGTGTTGTATTTCAATATCCTATGGAAGTCTTTGATGATTGCTTCTGACAAATCCTGATCAGCTACTTCCAGCATATAGTCAAAACACTGGAAATGATTTATCGTCTCCATGATGTCATCTATAGATGCAGTTTCTTCATTCTCTGTTGCAATTGTATTTGTCTCATAAATATATCTGGTTTGGTCCTCTGAAAGTTTGCTGCCTTCAATTCGATTCGAGTTATATGACAACTTAACCTGTGTCTGATGATATATTCCGCCCTTTAACTTCATTTGCATCTCTTCTCTGAGCTTTTGAAGCAAAGGATTATCTACAGGGTTGACCATCTCCATGATGTCTCCTGGCTGGCAATTCAAAATTTTACAAATATCAGCAATTATTTTTATAGAAACATTTTCATTCTTTGAAAGCTTTGCCATTGTTGAGGATGACATCCCTATCTGCTTCTGTAACTCGGTTTTTGCAATCCCCTTTTCCGAAAGAATCTGAAATAGCTTATTATACTGAATTGGCATTTCGTCACCATCCTCTCTAATATTATACCACATTTCTTTGCAATTATAAATTTTAAAATCATAATCTTTGCTATTATAAAGATTTGCGAATCATAAATGCACAATAAAAAACCTCCCAGAATAAATCCTGGAAGGTTCTGTAACTCTTCTTGTAATACGTGAAAGGATAGTGATCCTTTTGAAAGGATAGCGATCCTTTTGAAAGGATAGTGATCCTTATCTCTTTGAGAACTGAGGGCTTCTCCTCGCCTTCTTCAAACCGTACTTCTTTCTTTCCTTCATTCTTGGGTCTCTTGTAAGGAATCCTGCTTTCTTGAGGTCTCCTCGAAGAGATATGTCAGCCTTGAGCAGGGCTCTGGAAATTCCGTGCCTTATTGCTCCAGCCTGTCCTGTGAATCCACCACCATGAACATTTACGAGAACATCGTAGCTGTCCTTTGTGGAAGTGAGAACGAGCGGCTGATTTACTATTGTTATGAGAGTCTCAAGTCCAAAATAGTTCGTGATGTCTCTCTTGTTTATCGTTACCTTGCCTTCGCCTGGTACGAGTCTGACTCTTGCAACTGACTTCTTTCTTCTGCCAGTTCCTATGTACTGTACTTTTGCCATAATTTTTATCCTCCCTCAGTCCTTCTAGTACTTAAGCTCAAGAACTTCAGGGTTCTGAGCCTCATGAGGATGGCTAGATCCTCTGTAAACCTTCAGCTTGAGCAGCTGGGCTCTTCCAAGGACTCCAGTCGGGAGCATCCTTCTTACCGCTTCAGTGAAAGCGAGCTCCGGCTTCTTTTCCATTACTTCCCTGTAAGGAGTCTCTTTAAGTCCTCCTGGGTAGTTGGAGTGGTGCCTCATCATCTTCTGGTCAAGCTTCTTGCCTGTAAGCACAGCCTTCTCAGCATTGATTATGATTACGAAATCTCCTGTGTCCACGTTAGGTGTGAACTCCGGCTTGTTCTTTCCTCTAAGTATGGTAGCGACCTGGCTTGCCACTCTACCGAGAGGCTTTCCAGCTGCATCAACCACATACCATTTTCTTTCTACTTCACCTGGTTTTGCCAAATATGACTTCATTTCTTTCCTCCCGAAACTCTACAATTAAGTTCCTATTGTATTTAGGTAATCCTCGACTGTAGGATCCGGGGCTAGTGGATCCTTACAGGAAATTAACAAACACGATTATTATATTACATGTTCCACTTTCATGTCAATAAAAATCGTGGTGACACTCGTGTGCCAATATATTATACTTCAAAACGGATTTATTTTGAAGATATAAACAACAAATAAATCTAAAAAAACAGGTTTATTTTCAACATTTGCCCGGTGAGGGTGCACCAAAAGCATTTCCAATGTTCAATAATATACCTTTTCAAGATAAAGTCCGCATGGAGGGGCCGGTTTTGACCTTCCCCTTACGCCTGACTCAAGTATACTTAGTATTTCTGGTTCCCCTATTTTCCCCATACCGGCATCGATCAGGGTTCCGGCAATGATCCTTGCCATGTTATAAAGGAAGCCTGAAGCTGTGATGGTAAGGATAATGAAGTTTCCTTCCTCGCTGAGGTTCATTTCCCTGATTTCCTTTACCGTGTTCATGTCGCTTGAGCCTGTACTCATGAACCCGCGGAAATCATGCGATCCCCTGAACAGTTCTGCTGAAGCCTTCATCTTCTCAAGGTCAATCGACTCCTCCACCAGGCAGGCGTAATTCCTGTATATGGCTGAAGGAAGTCTCCGTCTCAGCATCCTGTATGAATAAGTCTTCCCGTCAGAACTGTACCTTGCATGGAAGCCTTCAGGCATCTCCATGGAGGAAAGTGCCCTGATGTCATCAGGAAGCTTTGCGTTAACTGCCAGGGCTATCCTTTCGGGAGGTATCCTTCCGTTTGTCCGGAATGACACGGGATATTCACGTGCATGTACGCCGCTGTCGGTCCTTGACGAACCGTCTACCCTGATATCCTCCATGAGGAGGTCAGACAGTGCCTTTTCAAGTTCACCCTGCACTGTCCTTGCATGGGGCTGCCTCTGCCATCCGGAAAAGGCGGTCCCGTCATACTCTATGAGAAGCTTTATGTTCATATAAGCTTTGTTAGTCCCAGCGCAAAGGTTGCGGCAAAAAGGACTGCAAAGGCTGCGAATGCCACTCCGTCACGCCTGGTGTACTTAAGCTGCTTCATCCTGGTCCTTCCCTCTCCGCCTCTGTAGCTCCTGGCCTCCATGGCCATGGCAAGCTCCTCGGCTCTTCTGAAGGAGGATATGAACAGGGGTACGAGAAGAGGTATGAGGCTCTGAGCCTTCTTGATAAGGTTCCTTGATTCGAAGTCAGCTCCCCTTGCCATCTGTGCCTTCATTATCTTGTCGGTCTCATCCATAAGGGTGGGTATGAACCTCAAGGCAATGCTCATCATCATGGCAAGCTCGTGGGCAGGCACTCCGATCCTCTTGAATGGCTTCAGAAGGCTCTCTATGCCGTCCGTAAGCTCTATGGGGGAAGTTGTCAGGGTCAGCACCGAAGTGCCCATTATGAGGAACATGAGCCTGAAGGTCATGTACATGGCCTGATAGACGCCTTCTCTGTATATCTTGAAGATGCTGAACTGTACAAGAAGCGTCTCGCTGGTTCCCTGGGTCACGAACAGATTCAATGCCGCCGTGAACAGTATCAGAACGAACACCGGTCTGATTCCCTTGTACAGGTACTTGGGCGAAAGCTTAGCGACCTTCACCATGAGGACTATGAATGCAAATACCGCAACATAGCCTACGAAGTTCCTGACCAGGAACAGGTTTATTATGAACAGCAATGAAATCAGGATCTTGGTCCTGGGATCAAGCTTATGTATGAAGGATTCGCCAGGGATGTACTGTCCGATCGTAATATTCTTTATCATGACTTCCCTCCCGTCCTCAGCAGCCTGAGAAGCTCTTTCTTTGCGTCCTTCACCGTGAATATGTCGGTGGATACATCAAAGCCTTTCTCTTTCAAAGCCTTCATAAGATAGGTAATCTGAGGTGCGCCGAGGCCTACGCTTTCAAGAAGCTCAGCCTTTGTAAATACTTCGCTTGGCAGTCCCTTCATTATGACCTTTGAATCGCTCATTACGATGACCTCGTCGGCAATCTCCGCAACATCCTCCATTGAGTGAGTTACCAGGATTACAGTCGACTTGTAGTATTCGTGGAGCTTTATTATCTGCGCCAGTATCTCATCCCTGCCCTTGGGGTCAAGTCCCGCTGTAGGCTCGTCAAGTATCAGGACCTGGGGTTCCATGGCAATTACACCTGCAATGGCAACCCTTCTCTTCTGTCCGCCGGACAGCTCAAAGGGAGAGAGATTCCTGTACTTTTCAAAATCGAGTCCTACTATTTCCATTGCCTTCCTGACCCTTGACTGGATCTCCGCCTCCGGAAGCCCAAGGTTCTTCGGTCCGAATGCGACGTCCTTCTCTATGGTCTCTTCAAAGAGCTGGTACTCCGGGTACTGGAAAACAAGTCCCACCCTTTTCCTTACCTCGCTCATGACTGTCTTCTTGTCGGTGATGTCCACATCACCAATGAAGATCTTACCCGAGGTCGGCTTCAGCAGTCCGTTGAGGTGCTGTATGAACGTGGATTTGCCTGAGCCTGTATGTCCTATTATCGCGTAGAACTTCCCTTCCTCCAGCTCAAGGCTGATATCGTCAAGAGCCGTCATCTCAAAGGGGGTTCCAGGCATATATATGTGAGTCAGATTCTCTACTTTAATCGACATAGCGCCTCCACCATCTCCTCAATGTTGAGTATGCCCTCTTCAAGGGGAATACCCTCCTTGATCAGCTCATGTGCCAGTTCGGTCACCTGAGGAACATCAAGTCCCACTGACTTGAGGAGTTCAACATTCTTGAACACGTTCCTGGGAATATCATCTATTATGATCTTACCTTCCTCCATGACGATTATCCTGTCACCCTGGACAGCCTCTTCCATGAAGTGGGTAATGTGTACTACTGTGATTCCAAAGTCCTGGTTGAGCTTCCTTACGGTCTTCATTACCTCCTGCCTTCCCGAAGGGTCAAGCATTGCGGTAGGCTCATCAAGTATTATGCATTTGGGCCTCATGGCAAGGATGCCTGCAATGGCTACCCTTTGCTTCTGTCCTCCTGATAAAAGGTGAGGCTCATGTCGCCTGTACTCGTACATGTTGACTTCCTTCAGGGAATCATCTACCCTCTTCCTGATCTCGAGGGGCGGAACTCCAAGGTTTTCAGGTCCGAAGGCGACATCCTCCTCCACGATGGTCGCGACCATCTGGTTGTCAGGGTTCTGGAACACCATTCCTGCCCTTCTCCTTACCTCCCAGGTATTCTCTATGTCAGTGGCATCGATGCCGTCCACATAGATCTTCCCCCCCGTAGGCAGAAGCAGCGCATTCATATGCTTTGCAAGGGTTGATTTTCCTGAACCGTTATGTCCGAGGATCACAACGAATTCGCCCTGCTTTATCGTTAGGTCGACGCCGTTAAGGGAATACACCTTCTCGGCATCCTCCCTGTCGTCATAGTAATGAGTAAGGCCTTCAGCCCTTATCATATCTTTCTTTTCATCTATATCAGCCATAACTTCCTCCTCATGGATAGGCACTGGAATCTTATTCCCGCAGATTCCACTACTTATCCTGATATTTGGAAAAAAGGGACTAAGCGCGCTTAGTCCCTTTTGTTTCAACCAGGAACCTAAGTTCCCGGGACAATTAGACGAGCTCGAGTATCGCTACTTCTGCGCCGTCGCCTCTCCTTGGTCCTACCTTGTAGATCCTGGTGTAGCCGCCGTTTCTCTCGGCGTACTTTGGAGCGATGTTTTCAAAAAGATCACTTACTACAGCAGGCTCCTGAACGAAGGCAGCCACCTGTCTCCTCGCGTGAAGGTCTCCCCTCTTTGCGAGGGTGATCATCTTCTCTGCGATGTTCTTGGTCTCCTTAGCCCTGGTTACTGTAGTCTCTATCTTGCCATACTTGAGGAAGCTTGTTACAAGTCCTCTCAGCATGGCCCTTCTCTGGTCGGACGGACGTCCGAGCTTTCTCTGCTGAGCCATTTTTATACCTCCTTACTCGTCGCTGGATCTTAGACCTAAATCCAGATCCTTGAGCTTTCTTTCAACCTCTTCAAGAGACTTCTTTCCGAGATTCCTTACCTTCATCATGTCTTCCATGGATTTCATGGTAAGCTCATGAACAGTGTTGATTCCTGCCCTCTTCAGGCAGTTGTACGACCTTACGGAAAGGTCAAGCTCTTCGATGGTCATCTCGAGGACCTTTTCCTTCTTGTCGTCTTCCTTCTCTATCATGATCTCGACGTCATTCGCATGGTCCGTCAGTGTCATGAAAAGCTTGAAGTGCTCTATGAGTATCTTCGCTGCGAGGCTTATGGCCTCCTCAGTCTTGATGGTTCCATTGGTCCAGATCTCAAGAGTCAGCTTGTCGTAGTCAGTAATCTGTCCTACTCTCGTGTTGTCCACTGAGAAATTGACTCTCTTCACCGGTGTGTATATGGAATCCACTGCTATTGTCGACAGGCTCAGGTCATCGGATTTGTTCCTCTGCTGTGAAACATATCCCCTTCCCCTGTTGATGGTGATTTCCATATATAGCTTCGCTTCTTCATCAAGGGTAGCGATATGAAGGTCCTTGTTTATGATCTCCACATCTCCGTCGGTCTTGATATCGCCGGCGGTTATCACTCCCGGTCCCTTGGCATCGATATATATCTGCCTTGGTCCGTCCCCGTTCATCTTGAGGAACAGGTTCTTGAGGTTCAGGATAAGCTCTGTGACATCTTCCTTGACTCCGGGCACTACTGAGAATTCATGCAGCACTCCGTCGATCTTTACTGATGTGGGAGCTACTCCCGGAAGAGAAGAAAGAAGCATTCTCCTCAATGCGTTACCTAAAGTAATCCCATAGCCTCTTTCAAGAGGTTCTACTACGAACTTACCATAGGTGCCATCTTCATTTGTCTCTACACACTGGATTTTTGGTTTTTCAATCTCAAACATTTTGACCCTCCTTGGATAATGCATTCTTCAAAGGTCAACTGATTCCATGATTCCCGGATCTATACGCTTGGCTTAGCCTCACGCTGTGTGCCCGGGTAATATTGCAATCCAAGTTGGATAACTAGACCCTTCTTCTCTTGGGAGGTCTGCATCCGTTATGTGGAATTGGTGTTACGTCCTTGATAAGAGTAACCTCAAGGCCTGCTGCCTGAAGTGACCTTATTGCCGCTTCCCTGCCTGATCCAGGTCCCTTGACATATACTTCTACGCTCTTCAGACCGTGCTCCATTGCAGCCTTTGCCGCAGTTTCTGCAGCTATCTGTGCAGCATATGGTGTGCTCTTCCTTGATCCCTTGAAGCCATGGGCTCCTGAACTGGACCATGAGAGGGCGTTTCCTGCCGCGTCAGTGATGGTTACTATGGAGTTGTTGAAAGTAGACTGTATGTGAGCCTGTCCGTGCTCAATATTCTTTCTTTCTTTTTTTCTTCTTACAACCTTCTTGGTGTTTTTAGCCGCTGCCATTATCTTCCCTCCTTACTTCTTCTTGTTAGCTACGGTCCTTCTTGGACCCTTTCTCGTTCTTGCGTTTGTCTTCGTCTTCTGTCCTCTTACCGGGAGACCCTTTCTATGTCTGATACCTCTGTAGCATCCGATTTCGACAAGTCTCTTTATGTTGAGGGCAACCTCTCTTCTGAGGTCTCCTTCTACTTTGAGGTTCTTGTTGACGTAGTCCCTTATCGCATTGACTTCAGCTTCGGAAAGGTCCTTGACCCTCGTGTCAGGATTCACGCCTGTAGCTTCTATTATCTTCTTTGAAGTAGAAAGGCCGATTCCATATATGTAGGTAAGCCCAATCTCGACTCTCTTGCCCTTAGGTAGGTCTATGCCTGATATTCTTGCCATATTGTTTTTTACACCTCCTGTTTATACTCTTCCTATTAGCCCTGTTTCTGCTTGTGCTTAGGGTTCTCGCAGATAACCATTACGTTACCTTTTCTCTTGATGACCTTGCACTTTTCACAGATAGGCTTAACTGACGGTCTTACTTTCATCTCGTTAACCCTCCTTTATTACTTGGCTCTCCAGGTGATACGTCCTCTTGAGAGATCGTATGGTGACAGTTCAATAGTCACCTTGTCGCCTGGTAGAATCCTTATGAAATTCATTCTCAACTTTCCTGACAGATGAGCAAGAATTGTGTGCCCACTTTCAAGTTCAACTTCAAACATCGCGTTCGGAAGTGATTCCTTGACGGTGCCCTGCATTTCTATAACATCTTCTTTTGACATAAGGTACTTATACCTCCTTAGCCTGAAGCCCTATGAGCTTCGCAATTTTTACCATGCACTCCCGATCTCTTGCCCTGAGGCCTTCGATCGTCCATTCTTCTGCTCCAGCTGCAACAAAAAGATGCTTTTTGTTCTTTCTCTTAGGGTTGTCAAAAGAATGCTTGTTTCCATCCACCAGAGTGACGAAATACCGGTCGGTATCTTCGAATACTATATAGTATTTTCCAAGGTCTCTGCCCTTTCTGGAAACCACCAGGCATCCCTTCATTCCATTGTCTTCCACAAACTCACCTCTTGATTGCCATAGCTATAAATCAAAATCCATAACTAAGCAGCATTTTCTCAAATGCCCCGCATCATTGTCAGGATCTCGGGTTCGCCATCTGTAATGGCCACGGTGTTCTCATAGTGAGCGGAAAGCTTTCCGTCTTCTGTGACCGTAGTCCAGTTGTCGTCTAAGATCCTTACATTGTACCTGCCAACATTTACCATAGGTTCGATGGCAAGCACCATGC
Organism: Clostridiaceae bacterium UBA6085; assembly: GCA_002428605.1. Taxonomy (GTDB): domain Bacteria; phylum Bacillota; class Clostridia; order Clostridiales; family Clostridiaceae; genus Youngiibacter. The sequence continues at coordinate 11,822 of DIXH01000007.1, read as the reverse complement.
CTTTGTCTAGCCTGGGTCCCCTGCCCTCTTTGCCGTAATTCGGTATCTGAGGGTCTTCATGCAGACTTCTTCCGATCCCGTGTCCGGTAAAATCCCTGACCACTGAGAATCCGTTGTCCTCCACATGCTTCTGTATGGCATGGGATATGTCCCCAAGCCTCCTGCCTTCATAGGCATGCTCGATTCCCTTGAAGAAGCTTTCTTCGGTAACCCTGATGAGCTTCCTCGCCTCCTCTGAAATTTCTCCTACCGGAAAGGTCCTTGCAGCGTCTCCGTGGAATCCGTTAAGATATGCCCCGACGTCAACGCTTATGATGTCCCCTTCCTTCAGGATGTTCTTCCGGGATGGTATGCCATGGATCACCACTTCATTCACAGAAGCGCAAATGGATCCTGTAAATCCGTGGTAATTCTTGAAAGATGGTTTAGCTCCGTGCCTAGTTATAAATTCCTCACACAGTGCATCAAGCTCCTGTGTGGATATCCCCGGCCTGATATGCTTGGCGATCATCTCCAGGGTCATCCCTGTGAGCTGTCCGGCTTTCTTCATCAGGTCCAGTTCGATCCGGTTCTTAATTATTATCATTATTCCTTGCTCCCAAGTAGCTTTACTATGCTTTCGAAGACCACAGGTATTGCCTGAGTCCCATCAACCACCCTGAGTATTCCCTTTGCAAGGTAGTACTCTATGAGCGGCTCCGTCTGCCTGTCATAAATATCAAGTCTGTCCACTACTGTATCAATGGAGTCGTCCTTCCTTTGTATGACCTTTGTTCCGCATACGTCACAGGTATCCTTTACCATCGGCGGGTTGTAGACAAGGTGGTAGGTCGCTCCGCATGACGGACAAACCCTTCTTCCTGTCATCCTGTCGATGATGAAATCTCTCGGCACCTGTATCAGCAGAGCCGTATCAACGGCTTCGCCATCGGCTGCAAGCATCTTTCCGAGCTCGTCAGCCTGGTATACGGTTCTCGGGAATCCATCAAGCAGATAGCCGTTTTTGCAGTCAGGCTCGCTGAGCCTTCCCTTGACCATTCTGATGGTAACCTCGTCCGGCACAAGCAGGCCTTTGTCCATGTACCCTTTTGCAAGGGTGCCAAGCTCCGTACCGTCAGCGATGTTCTTCCTGAATATATCTCCTGTGGAGATATGCGGTATCTGGAATCTCTTGCTGATCGACTGTGCCTGTGTGCCTTTTCCTGCTCCGGGGGGACCTAATAATATAATCTTCACGGGCTTCATCTCCAATATTCTTATTTAAGAAATCCTTGATAATGCCTCATCACAAGCTGTGATTCAAGCTGCTTCATTGTGTCCATTGCCACGCCAATCATGATGAACAGCATTGTTCCTCCGAAGGCGAGACCCTTGAACGAAGTGTAGCCTTCAAGTACTATTGGGAATATGGCTATGGCTGCAGCAAATATTCCGCCAACTATTGAAACCCTGTCAAGTATCCTCTCCAGGTATTTGGCAGTTGCCACGCCAGGTCTAATGCCTGCCACGTATCCGCCTGACTTTGCCATGTTCTCGGCCATCTCATCCGGTTTGAACGTTATGTTCGTGTAGAACCATGAGAAGAACAGCACGAGCACCGCGTAGATCAGTGCGTAAATTATCGTATTTGTCTTGAATGGGCTGTAAGCACCTTCTGTCAGCCACTTTATCCACGCCACGTTCGGGAAGAACTGAGCGAGTGTTGCAGGGAACTGCATTACGGACATCGCGAATATTATCGAAATTACCGCTGAGCTGCTTATCCCTACCGGTATATGTGTTGACTGGCCCTTGTACTGCTTTGTCCCTACTACTCTTCCGGCATACTGGACAGGTATTCTTCTCTCACCGAGTGAGAATCCGGTCACACCGACGAACATGAGAGCCACTACAATAACAAAGAGCGCAAGCATGACTATGTCGATGTTTTTGCCCGTATAGAGCGCATATACCTGATACATCAGGGTTGGGAATCTGGATAATATGTTCACGAATATCAGTACTGAGACACCGCTTCCTATTCCCTTTTCAGTGATCTGGTCGCCCAGCCACATGAGGAAGGTCGAGGATGCGATAAGAGTCATTATGATGAGCACCGTGTTGAGCGGTGTATCATTTTCAACTGCCCCTGCATTGTATATTATGACATAGGTTCCATACGCCTGAACCGCACCGATTGCTATAGCCGCATATCTTGTTATGTTCTGTATCTTTGCCCTTCCGTCCTGGCCTTCTTTCGAAAGCTGCTCCAGATAGGGAATAATGACAGTCATAAGCTGCATTATGATGGATGCATTGATGTACGGGACTACACCCATTGCGAATATGCTGAAGTTTCCGAACGCTCCTCCTGATATAAGGTCATAGAACCCTATCAGAGTCTGGGAGCTTGCGAGACTTTTCAGTGCATCCGCATTGATATTAGGTACCGGTATGAAGTGTCCCATCCTGAATATGAATACCACGAACGCCGTGAAAAGTATCTTCTTTCTCAGGTCCTTGATCTTCCAGGCATTCTTAAGGGTTTGCAGCATGCTAAATCACCTCAACTTTTCCTCCGGCAGCTTCTATCTTTTCCATCGCTGATTTAGAGAACTTTGTAGCCTTGACTGTAAGTGACTTTTCAAGTGTTCCGTTACCAAGTATCTTGACGCCGTCGACGATCTTTGATACTACGCCCCTCTCGAGAAGGACTGCTTCTGTGATCTCTGTGCCATTCTCAAATATATTGAGCCTGTCCACATTTACCTCTACATATTCCTTTGCGAATATGTTAGTGAATCCTCTCTTCGGGATTCTTCTATAAAGAGGCATCTGGCCTCCTTCAAATCCTGGCCTGACTCCTCCGCCTGACCTTGACTTCTGGCCTTTCATACCTTTGCCGGCCTGCTTTCCGAGGCCTGATCCAGTACCTCTTCCGACTCTCTTGGGAGCCTTTCTGCTGCCTGCAGCTGGCTTCAACTCATGAAGTTTCATTTAGTTTGCACCTCCTCTTTATTATGCTTCTTCCACGCTGAGAAGATATTCTATTTTCTTGATCATTCCCCTGACCTGAGGAGTGTCGTTATGCTCTACTGTCTTGCCAATCTTGGACAATCCGAGGGCCTTGGCAGTAGCAATGTGGTCTTTCTTCCTCGCGATGAGGCTTTTCTTAAGCGTTACCTTCAATGTTGCCACGATGATCCCTCCTATCCTAATATTTCTTCTACAGTCTTGCCTCTCAGCTTAGCTATCTGCTCTGCAGACCTAAGGCTGGCAAGTCCGTTGATGGTTGCCTTTACCATGTTGCTTGGATTGTTTGATCCAAGTGACTTGGCTCTGACGTCCTTGATTCCTGCAAGCTCTAGGACTGCTCTCGCCGGTCCGCCTGCAAGTACTCCTGTTCCTTCTTCAGCTGGCATTATGAGAACCTGGCCGGTTCCGAACATGCCCTTTGTCGAATGAGGAACTGTGGTTCCCTTTATCTCAACATGCACAAGGTTCTTCTTGGCATTCTCGATGCCTTTTCTGATGGCTTCAGGAATTTCTATGGACTTGCCCATGCCTACTCCGACATGACCATTCTCATCGCCTACAACAACAAGTGCTGCAAACCTGAAATTTCTACCACCCTTGACGACCTTTGTGACTCTGCCGATGTTGACTACTTTCTCTTTAAGGTCCAGTGTGCTGGGATCTATTCTCACTATTTGTTTCCTCCTTCTTAGAAATCAAGTCCGGCTTCTCTTGCTGCCTCGGCCAGAGTCTGGACCCTTCCGTGGTATATGTAGCCGCCCCTGTCGAAAACGACTGACTTTATTCCCTTCTCAAGCGCCTTCTTGGCTACGGCTTCGCCGACCTTCTTGGCTGCCTCAAGATTGCTTCCTGCTCCGTCGAAATCCTTCTCGACTGATGAAGCGGAAACAAGTGTTACTCCCTGTACATCATCGATGATCTGGGCATATATGTTCTTTTCGCTTCTGTAAACAGAGAGTCTTGGTCTCTCAGTAGTACCGCTGATCTTTGTTCGAACTCTTATGTGACGTCTTACTCTTGACGCTTTCTTGTCACCTTTATTGAACATTAAGTCTCACTCCTTTCTTTTACTTCTTACCAGTCTTACCGACCTTACGTCTTACGACTTCGCCTTCAAACTTTATTCCCTTGCCTTTGTACGGCTCAGGCTTTCTCCACTTCCTTATGTCGGCAGCGGTGTCTCCTACGAGCTCCTTGTCAGTTCCCCTGATTATTATCTTGGTCTGAGTCGGAAGTTCGAAGGTAATGCCTTCTGCAGGCTCGATCTCTACCGGATGAGAATATCCGAGTGCGAGCACGAGCTTCTTGCCCTGCAGAGTAGCTCTGTATCCTACTCCTACGAGCTCCAGTGTCTTTGTGAATCCAGCGGAAACTCCGACAACCATGTTGTTCACAAGTGCCCTTACGAGTCCGTGGAGTGCTCTGTTCTGCTTGTCATCATTTGGTCTTGTAACAAGTACATTACCGTCTTCAAGCTTGATTGTTATATTCTTATGCATAGCCTTGACCAGCTCGCCTTTAGGTCCCTTTACAGTAACAACATTATCCGGTGTCACATCAAAGGATACTCCAGCAGGTATGGCTATTGGCATTCTACCAATTCTTGACATTTCTTAACCTCCTGTTTTTTGGAAATCCATCAGCTATTCTTACCAGATGTAGCAGATGACCTCTCCGCCTAATCCGAGTTTCCTTGCCTCTCTGTCGGCAACCATGCCCTTTGAAGTGGATACTATTGCTACTCCGAGTCCGTTCAATACCTTTGGAACTTCGTCAGCTTTGCAGTACACTCTGAGTCCTGGCTTCGATATCCTCTTGAGACCAGTGATAACCCTTTCCTTGTTGGCTCCNNATGCCCTTAACGTATCCTTCTTCGAGCAGTATATTAGCAACCGCCTTCTTCACCTTGGAAGAGGGGATTTCTACGACCTCATGTCTTGCAGAATTTGCGTTCCTTACTCTGGTGAGCAAATCTGCGATAGGATCAGTCATAACCATTATTTGTGCCTCCTTTCAATTAATTGAGATTACCAGCTTGCTTTTCTAACGCCGGGGATCTCGCCCTTGTATGCTAGGTTTCTAAAACATATTCTGCATATTCCGTACTTCTTGAGTACTGAATGCGGTCTTCCGCACAGCCTGCACCTGGTGTAAGCCTGTGTAGAATATTTAGGTTCTTTGCTCCACTTTTCCAAAATAGCCTTACGTGCCACTTTATTCCCTCCTCTTTACTGAACGAAAGGCATGCCAAGGAATCTCAAGAGTTCTCTTGCTTCCTCGTCTGTCTTCGCGGTTGTAACGAATACGATGTCCATGCCTCTGATTGCATCTATCTTGTCGTACTCTATCTCGGGGAATATGAGCTGCTCCTTTATTCCAAGGGAGTAGTTGCCCCTGCCGTCAAAGGACTTGTCTGAGACTCCTCTGAAGTCCCTAACCCTTGGAAGCGCTACGTTCATCAGCTTGTCAGCAAACTGGAACATGTGCAGCTTTCTAAGAGTGACCTTGCATCCTATTGGCATGTTCTCTCTTATCTTGAAGTTCGCAACTGACTTTCTAGCCCTTGTTATTATAGGCTTCTGTCCTGCGATAATTGTAAGCTCGGCTACCGCCGCCTCAAGTATCTTCGCGTTGTCTTTTGCTTCTCCAACGCCCATGTTGATGACTATCTTTTCCAGCCTTGGAACTTCCATTACGTTCTTGTAAGAGAACTTCTCCATCATAGCCGGTACTACTTCATTCAAGTACTTTTCCTGTAATCTTGGAACCATATCCATGAGTCCTCCTTTCTTCTATCTTATAATACTGCGTTGCAATGCTTGCAGACTCTTACCTTGGATCCATCTTCCATAATTTTCTTGGAGATCCTGGTCACGGACTTGCACTTTTCGCAATACAGCATCACTTTGGAGCTGTTTATCGGTGCCTCTGTGTTTATTATTCCGCCCTGCATGTTTGTCCTGCTTGGCTTCTTGTGCTTAGACACCATGTTCACGTCCTTCACCAGGACCTTGCCTACCTTGGGCATAACCGCGAGGACTTCGCTTATCTTGCCTTTGTCCTTGCCGGAAATCACCATTACTTTGTCATTCTTTCTAACATGTACCTTCATTTCTGCCACCTCTCCTTCTTAAAGAACTTCAGGCGCCAGCGATAGGATCTTGGAGAATTCCTTATCCCTCAGCTCTCTGGCTACTGGCCCGAAAATACGGGTACCCTTGGGGTTCTTGTCGTCCTTTATAATTACCGCTGCGTTCTCGTCGAATCTGATATAGGATCCGTCCGGCCTTCTGACAGAGTTGACTGTCCTGACTACAACGGCCTTTACTACGTCACCCTTTTTAACAACTCCGCCTGGTGTTGCATTCTTGACGCTAGCAACTATTATATCTCCTACATGGGCATATTTCCTCTTGGATCCGCCCAGCACTCTTATACACATGATTTCTTTCGCACCTGAATTGTCAGCGACCCTCAGGATGCTCTGCTGCTGTATCATGATTATCCTCCTTTCAGGTTCTTTTACTTGGCTTTCTCTACTATCTCCACAAGTCTCCATCTTTTGTCCTTGGACAATGGCCTTGTTTCCATAATGAGGACCTTATCGTTCATGCCCGCTTCATTGTTTTCGTCGTGAGCCTTGAACTTAGTAGTTACATTTACAGTCTTACCATAAAGCGGATGTCTGATCTTAGTCGCGACTGCAACTACGATTGTCTTGTCCATCTTGTCAGATACAACTACTCCGATTCTGGTCTTTCTATTGTTACGTTCCACGGATTGGCCTCCTTTCACTGATTACTGCTGTATCGCCTTTATCTCTTCTTCACGGATGATTGTCTTGATCTGGGCGATGGATTTCTTTACTTCCTTGATTCTCATTGGGTTCTCTAGCTGCCCTGTAGCAAGCTGGAATCTTAAGTTGAACAGTTCCTCCTTAAGATCATGAAGCTTCTCAACTAGATCTGCCGAACCAGAGGTTCTAAGATTATTCAGGTCTCTAGCCTTCATTATTCTTCACCACCCATTTCTTCAAAATCTTTCTTAGTGACGAACTTAGCCGATATTGGAAGCTTGTGTGAAGCAAGTCTCATTGCCTCCCTGGCTCTTTCTTCGTCTACTCCTGAAAGCTCAAACAGAACCCTGCCTGGCTTTACTACTGCTACCCAGTGGTCAACAGCTCCCTTACCGGAACCCATTCTCGTCTCAGCTGGTTTAGCTGTTACAGGCTTGTCAGGGAATATCTTTATCCAGAGCTGTCCGCCCCTCTTTATGTATCTGTTTATTGCTATTCTGGCTGCCTCTATCTGGTTGGAAGTTATCCATCCGCATTCTGTAGCCTGAATTCCAAAATCTCCATATGCAAGGAAGTTACCTCTGGTAGCCTTTCCCTTCATCCTGCCTCTCTGCACCTTACGATGTTTTACTCTCTTAGGCATTAACATGTCGAAATTCCTCCTTTCTTCGTCTATTGACTATGCGTTCTTCTCTACTGCCTTAACTTTCTTGGTTGGGAGAACTTCGCCTTTATAGACCCATACCTTTACACCTATTTTTCCATAGGTAGTGTTGGCTTCTGCAAATCCGTACTGTATGTCCGCCCTCAGTGTCTGAAGCGGAATCGTTCCTTCATGGTAAGTCTCGCTTCTTGCGATTTCAGCTCCGCCAAGTCTTCCTGCGCACATGGTCTTGACACCCTTTGCGCCTACTCTCATGGCTCTCTGTATGGTCTGCTTCATGGCTCTTCTGAAGGATATCCTCTTCTCGAGCTGTGCCGCTATGTTCTCAGCCATAAGCTGTGCGTCCTGGTCAGTGTTCCTTACCTCAACGATGTTGAGAAGGAGTGTCTTGTCCTTGACGAGTGGCTGCATTTCCTTCTTGAGCGCTTCAATTCCTGAACCACCCCTGCCGATGATCACTCCCGGCTTTGCAGTGTGGATATTGAGCTTTACTCTCTTGGCTGCTCTTTCTATCTCAACACTGGATATTCCGGCATTGAAAAGTCTAGCCTTGACGAACTTTCTTATTGCCTGGTCTTCAACAAGGTTGTCTGCAAATGTCTTCTTGTCTGCATACCATCTTGCATTCCAGTCTTTTATCACGCCGACCCTGAGACCGTGTGGATTAACTTTCTGTCCCACTATTATTTCCTCCTTCTACTAAGCTCTTTCCTTGACAACCACTGTAACGTGTGTGGTCCTCTTGAGAATCCTGAACGCCCTGCCTTGTGCATGGGGCCTGAATCTCTTTAGTGTTGGGCCGGGTCCTGCGAAGGCCTCTGAAACAAACAGGTTGTCCCTTGAAAGGTCCATGTTGTTCTCAGCGTTTGCTACTGCAGACTTAAGAACCTTTGAAACCACTTCAGCGGCGTCCTTTGGAGTATATTCAAGCACTGCGAGTGCTTCTGTTACATTCTTTCCTCTGATTATGTCAAGAACTATTCCAATCTTCATCGGTGACATTCTGACATATTTTGCTATGGCTCTAGCTTCCATTGATGATCCTCCTTTCGATAACCTCTTTGATTATCTAACCTTTGACTTCTTCTCGCTGACATGACCCCTGTAGGTTCTGGTAAGCGCGAACTCGCCAAGCTTGTGTCCAACCATGTCCTCTGATATGTAAACCGGTACGTGCTTTCTTCCGTCGTGGACAGCTATCGTATGCCCGATCATCTCCGGGAATATTGTTGAACTTCTCGACCAGGTCTTTATAACCTTCTTTTCACCGGCCTTGTTCATATCTACTATCTTCTTCATCAGGCTTTCTGCTACGAAAGGTCCCTTTTTGATTGATCTACTCACTATTTGTTATCCTCCCTTCGAGAATTGTCTGGATCAAACAGGATAATGGGGCTCTTCCCTTCCGGGAAGAGGCCTTTATTCCTACTTTGTCCTGCCCTTTATGATAAGTCTGTCGGAATACTTCTTGTGCTTCCTGGTCTTGTATCCAAGAGCAGGCTTGCCCCATGGAGTAAGCGGAGCAGGTCTTCCTATCGGGGACTTTCCTTCTCCACCACCGTGCGGATGGTCTACAGGGTTCATGACAGAACCTCTGACTGTAGGTCTGATTCCAAGATGCCTTGTTCTTCCTGCCTTACCGAGGTTTATGATTCCATGTGTGGAATTCGATACAGTACCGATTGTAGCCCTGCACTCGATCCTTACATATCTCATTTCTCCCGATGGGAGTCTCAGTGTAGCGTAGTTTCCTTCCTTAGCCATAAGCTGTGCGGAAGTACCTGCTGACCTTACCATCTGTGCTCCCTTGCCGGCAGCAAGCTCGATGTTGTGGATCACGGTACCGACTGGAATGTTCTTGAGAGGAAGCGCGTTACCGATCTTGATGTCGGCATTTACTCCGGACTCGATTGCATCTCCAACCTTTATACCCTGTGGAGCGATGATGTATCGCTTGTCTCCGTCAAGATAAACTACAAGAGCGATGTAAGCGGACCTGTTCGGATCGTACTCAATTGTCGCGATCCTTCCCTTGACTCCGTCCTTGCTTCTCTTGAAGTCGATTATTCTGTAATTCTGCTTTGCTCCACCACCGTGGTGCCTAACAGTTATCTTACCCTGAGCGTTCCTTCCTCCAGATCTCTTCTTCGGTTCGAGAAGGGATTTCTGAGGCACGTTGGTCGTGATCTCTTCAAAAGTGCTCACGGTCATGTGTCTTCTTGAAGGGGTGGTAGGTTTGTAACCCTTAATTGCCATTTGTGATTATCCTCCTTGTTTAACTTATCTGGCTGGAAATCTCCGGCCAATATGGGACCATAGGTCTTAGTTCATGTTGTCGAAGAACTCTATGGTCTTGCTTGATTCGGTGAGTGTGACGATGGCTTTCTTTGTGTCAGCCCTCTTACCTACGTGAACTCCGACCCTCTTCACCTTTCCAAGTGACTTGATGGTCCTGACTTCTGCAACTTCGACACCGAATACTTCCTCAACGGCCCTCTTTATCTGGACCTTGTTGGCAAGCGGATGGACTATGAAGGTGTACTTCTTTTCCCCCATTGCTGCCATTGACTTTTCGGTTATTACCGGCTTTCTGATTATGTCATAAGCTTCGAGTTTCATTATGCGTACACCTCCTCAATCTTGGATACTGCATCCTTTGTGATTATGAGCTTCTCGTACTTGAGAAGGTCATAGACGTTTATGTTGTTTACTGGTATCACTGAAACACCTTCGATGTTTCTTGTGGACTTATAAACATTCATGTTGGATTCAAGAGTTATTATCAGCGCCTTCTTTGCTTCGAAAGCTCCGAGCATCTTGACTATGGTCTTTGTCTTTGGAGCATCAAGAGCCAGGCTCTCGAGAACTACGATGTTGTTGTCCTGCACCTTGACTGTGAGGGCTGACTTCATCGCTACTCTTCTCATGCTCTTAGGAAGTGACATCCTGTAGTCTCTTGGCTTAGGGGCAAATACTACTCCACCCTTAACCCACTGCGGAGCCCTTATAGAACCCTGCCTTGCTCTTCCTGTACCCTTCTGTCTCCACGGCTTCTTTCCGCCGCCCCTTACTTCTGCCCTGGTCTTAGATGACTGTGTGCCCTGCCTCTTGTTGGCGAGCTGTGCAACTACTACCTGGTGAAGAACTGATGTGTTGACCTCAACGTTGAATACTGACTCATTTAGAGCGAGTTCTCCAACCTTGTTACCTTCCATATTGAATAATCCTACTGTAGGCATTATGTATCCTCCTTTCTCCTAAAGATCCTTATGCCTTGACGCTATTTCTGATTACAACGACGCCCTTGTTTGGTCCTGGCACGCCGCCCTTTATCAGAATAACGTTCTTCTCGGGCATAACCTTGACAACCTCAAGATTTAGAACAGTCGTATTGACATGTCCCATGTGTCCTGGCATCTTCTTGTTCTTGAAGGTCCTGGACGGTGACGATGACGCACCCATGGAGCCAACGGCTCTGTGGAACTTTGAACCATGTGTCTCAGGTCCTCTGTGGAAGTTCCATTTCTTGATTACGCCTGCGAATCCCTTACCCTTTGAAAGACCGGATACATCAACCTTTTCGCCTGCGACGAAAGTGTCGACCTTTATTTCGGAACCAACTTCCAATGAGCTGTTTTCGAGCCTGAGCTCCTTAAGAAGTCTCTTTACAGGCACTCCTGCCTTCTTGAACTGGCCCTGTCTTGGCTTGTTCACGAGCTTCTCCCTTATTTCTCCGAAGCCTACCTGCACTGCAGCATAGCCTTCCTTTTCAACTGTCTTAATCTGAACTACCACATTAGGGATAGCTTCGATGACAGTTACTGGAACGACTTTTCCATTCTCGTCGAATATCTGGGTCATTCCGATCTTCTTACCGATGATCGCTTTCTTCATTTTCTTACCTCCAAACTAATTAGCGGATCGCAACAACTTGTGCGGTCATAACAGTCCATAGAGTCATCTACAAACCATTCCTACAGCTTTATCTCGATGTCGACTCCTGCCGGCAGGTCAAGTCTCATGAGTGCGTCAACTGTCTTCGGTGAAGGATTGACGATGTCGATGAGTCTCTTGTGGGTCCTGAGCTCAAACTGCTCTCTGGAATCCTTGTACTTGTGTACTGCCCTGAGTATTGTGATGATCTCCTTCTCCGTAGGAAGGGGAACTGGTCCGACTACCTTGGCTCCTGTGTTCTTTGCAGTCTCCACAATCCTCTCGGCCGACTGGTCGAGTACGCTGTGATCAAATGCCTTGAGTCTGATTCTGATCTTCTGCTTTGCCATTTTTTTACCTCCTTTGTCTTGTACGATATACTTCTAACGCACAACAGCTGGTATCCATACACTC
>DIXH01000052.1 GCA_002428605.1 Clostridiaceae bacterium UBA6085 | reverse complement strand
GCAGCCAGGAACATACTGGCAGAAGGACTCAGACTAAGAGCTCTAAAGCTGGAGTTTTAGGGTAACAAATACATCAACGAACCGCAGGAAATGCGGGGATAGCTTGGTAAACAAGAGAAACCACTGCCGGCAAAGAAATAAACCGGTAAGTATGCTCTCTTCCCAAGAATCTCGTGACTTCAGTCATGAGAGTTTCAATCCATAGATCCAGATGCGGTAATGTATCTGATCAATGCCATCGTATTCGATGCAGAATGGGAAAAGGTGTACAGCAAGGAGAACCTGAAGGACGGCAGCTTTAAATCTGCTTCCGGTACGAGTGAAGACGCTCAGTTCATGAACTCCGAGGAAGGTCTGTACCTTAAGGACAGCTTGTCGACAGGCTTCTTAAAACCCTATTCGAAAGGGCTTTATAGCTTCGCTGCAATTCTTCCAAACGACGGAATCTCAGTGGATGAATATGTTGGAAAAATGACCGGGACTGGGTTCCTGGACCTGATACGGGGTGCTGAAAAGACGCTTGTAACAGCAGCTCTCCCAAAATTCAGCTACAGCTATACGATCAGCATGAACGACTCTTTGAAGAAGCTTGGAATGCCTGCTGCGTTCTCACCTGAAAACGCTGATTTTTCAAGGCTTGGAAAGTCCTCCAGAGGCAACCTGTTCATAGGCGAGGTCCTTCACAAGACCTTCATCAGCGTTGACGAGCTTGGAACAAAAGCAGGTGCAGTCACAAAGGTCGAAATAAGGGACGAATCTTACACCGAAACCAAGTTAGTCATACTCGACAGACCCTTCATCTACGCGATAATCGACAACTCCACGGGATTGCCGATCTTCATCGGAACTGTAAACAGCGTAAAATAGGGGAAATAAAAAGTCTCGCAAAGGAATCACCCTTCGCGAGACTCTTCATTTCAAATAGCATTCCCAGGTATTAAGTCACATGTACTATACATCCTGATGCTTATTCTAAGCATCCAATTCCCTTCTTATGAGCGTCTCCCTGAGCAGGTAGACCTCATCTGAGATCTTCTTTGCAAAATCCAGGTCATGGGTTATGACTATGATCCCCATTCCCTTCTCCTTAAGCTTCAGCATAACGTTCCCGACGCTTTCACTAAGGTCCTCGTCAAGTGCGGAGGTCGGCTCATCGAAGAAAAGGAAGTCCGGTGCCAGAGCCATCGCTCTCGCAATTGCAACTCTCTGCCTTTGTCCGCCGCTAAGCATGTGTTCGTAGAAATCAGCCTTGTCCTGAAGGCCAAGGTCCTCAAGCAGTCCCCTGGCGATCGTCTCGGCTTCCTTACTGCTGACACCCTTCACCCTTATGAGCGGGAATGTTATGTTCTCAAGTGCGCTCATGTGGGGAAAAAGATTGAACGACTGGAACACGAGCCCTATCGAAAGCCTTTTCTCCTGAAGCGGCATCCCGTCTATTGTGATTGTTCCGCTATCCGGTGTTTCAAGAAGCGTCAGGCACCTTAACAGCGTAGTCTTGCCAACCCCTGAAGGTCCTGTAATGGAATATATCCTGCCTTTTTCAAACTCGGCGCTTATGCCGCTGAATACCTGCTTTCCACTAAAGCTTTTTGACAGGTCGGTTATCTTGAGCATATCATGTCCTCCTAGGTCTACCTGTAATATGAAAGCCTTGTCTCAGCCTTCTTGAGCAGCATGGTGAGTATACCGATGACGATAAGATAAAGTACTCCTGCCAGGCCGAGGGGTATAAGCGTAACGTCCCTTACAGCGGCTATCTTGGCGGCTCTGAGCACATCGCCCATACCGACAACATATACGAGGGATGTGTCCTTGACAAGTGTCATCAGTTCGTTTGCAGTTGGAGGTATGACTCTCTTAACAACCTGCGGAAGCACTACCTTCAGGAATATCTCGTGCTCCTTGAGTCCAAGCACCCTTCCAGCCTCATACTGACCCTGGGGTATGGATTCGATCCCTGCCCTGAATATCTCAGCGAAATATGCTGCGTAGTTAAGTATGAAGGCAAGCAGTGATGCCGGAAGCCTGTCCAGGGTGATCCCTACAAGAGGCAGTCCGAGATATATGAATATGAGCTGAAGGAGAAGCGGCGTGCCTCTCATGATGAGGATATAGGTCTGTACGACCCAGCTTAATGCCTTGTTCCCTCGTAGCCTCGCAAGCGCCAGGACAAATCCCAGCGGAATGCTTGCAATTGCTGTAACAGCGAAGACTACAAGTGTCGTGCCGAGTCCTTCGAGCATGTATGGCAGGATCAGAAGTATATATTCCATGTGTTTTCCTTTCGGCCTTTAAAAGACTATTTGACTATGTTCTCTCCGAACCATTTGATTGATATCGCTGCAGCAGTGCCATCCTTCTTCATGTCGTCCATTGCCTTGTTGAGGTCAGCAAGAAGCAATACATCAGACTTCCTCACACCGATGCCATATTCCTCGTCACCGAAGTTGTCATCAAGGAATGCATATTTCTCGGTTCCCCTCTGAGCAGTATAGTATCTTGCAAGGATCAGGTCTGCGACTATTGCATCCACCCTTCCGGCCTCAAGGTCCCTGAACGCATCATCGTATGTGTCGAAGAGGACCGGCTCTCCATCCTTAAAGCCCTTCATGGTCTCAGCATCTGCTGATATAGCCTCGTATGCGCTTGACGCTGTCTGCGTTGCTACCGACTTTCCAGCAAGGTCAGCCTTGCTCTTGATGTCTGAGCCCGCCAATGTGACTATCGCCTGACTGTTGTCAAGGTATGGTGTCGTGAAGTTTACCTTCTCTTTCCTGCTGTCTGTGATAGTGTATCCGTTCCAGATAAGGTCGATGTTCTTTGAATCAAGCTCAGTTTCCTTAAGCGTCCAGTCGATGGGCTGGAACTTTACCTTAAGCCCCATTCTCTTCGCAGCCTCAGTTGCAAGCTCTACGTCAAATCCTGTAAAGTTGCCCGCTGCATCCCTGAAGCCCATGGGTACGAACGTGTCATCAAGCCCTACAATGATTTCGCCTCTCGCCTTGATGTCAGCAGTATTGTCCTTAGGTGCAGGCGGAGTGGTCGGTGTCTGTTCCTTAGCTCCGCATGCATACGCAGAGAGCATTATACCCGCCATTGCTACCATCATGATTTTCTTCATTGTTTTCATCTTCTTTTCCTCCGATATTATTATTCTTTCTAAATCCGCCGGCCAAAAACAAAAAACCCGTCCGTGATGCTACAGCATCAAGGACGGGATATTACTTCCGTGGTTCCACCTTGTTTCACCGACGCCTCACGACGACGGCCTCTTCGAGTACTCAGATACTCTAGCACGATAACGGGTGCAGGGATTACCGGGGGCCCCTACTGCAATTTCAGGATCCCGACTCATGGATGTGTTCTCCGCATCCCTTTTCTGCCCCTCTCACCTGCCGGGAACTCTCTGAAGATGGATGCATGCGGATAATATTTCCAATCAATGTCGTTTAATATGATAAGATGAATTTTATCCTCTCGAAGAATTTTTGTCAACTGTATTTTTATCCGGCGAATTGATCCAATTAATCTTCATCAGCCATTTTTATCCGACTTACAATAAAATCAGTTAAGGCTCATATCGTCTACAGAATCCAGATACTCCTCGATTCCGGGAAGCACCTCTGGTATGGTCTCCTTTTCGAATGGAGACTTCAGCCCTGCAACCTTCACAAGCTCAAGGAAAGGCATGCTTCCGCCCTTGTCACATAACCTCAGGTAGTCCTTCCATGCGTTCTCCCTGTCTTCCTTTGCCCTGTTGAAGAACTGGAATGCACATACCTGGGCCAGGGTATAGTCAATGTAGTAGAACGGAGAAACGAATATGTGAAGCTGCTTGAAGAAAAAGCCTCCCCTGTTGTAGAGGTCATTATCCTCGTAGTCCCTTACCGGCAGATATTTCTTCTCGATCTCTCTCCACTTTGATTTTCTTTCCTCAGGTGTGGCTCCCGGGTTCTCATATACGAAGTGCTGGAATTCATCCACGGATACTCCATAGGGGAGGAACAGCAAAGCGTCCTGAAGATGGTTGAACTTGTACTTACCGGTATCCTCCTTGAAGAACAGGTCCATCCATGGCCATGTCAGAAACTCCATCGACATGGAATGGATCTCGCAAGCCTCAGAGGTAGGGAAACCATATTCAGGCACCTCGTAGCCCCTTGACCTGAATACCTGGAATGCATGTCCCGCTTCATGGGTCATGACGTCAATGTCACCTGAAGTGCCGTTGAAGTTTGAGAATATGAACGGGGATTTATATTCGGAAATGTATGTGCAGTAGCCGCCTGCCTGCTTGCCTTTCTTAGTGACAAGGTCAAGGAGCTCCTTCTCTGTCATGAACCTGAAGAACTCGTCCGTTTCAGGGGAGAGCTCGGAATACATCTTCTTTGCGTTGTCAACTATCCACTCCGGGCTTCCCTTTGGGGTCGCATTACCTGAAGTGAATTGCACTGGCTCGTCATAGTACTTGAGTGAATCAAGTGAAAGCCTTCTTGCCTGCCTTTCCTTAAGCTTCACAGACAGCGGTACGATATTCTCAAATACGGCATCCCTGTATACCTTGACCATCTCAGGTCCGTATTCGGTCCTGAGCATCCTTGCATATCCTACAGGCACGAAATTCTCAAATCCAAGCTTCTTTGCTATCGTATCCCTGGTCTTTACAAGTTCATCATAGATCCTGTCGAACTCAGCCTCATGTGCAGCGAAGAATCCGCTGTATGCCTCGTAGGCTTCCTTCCTGGTCGTCCTGTCAGGATCCTCCATGAACGGCACGAGACCGGAAAGGTTTCTCTCCTCACCTCTGAACATTATGGCTGCGGATGCGACAAGCTTTGAATACTCAGTGCAAAGCCTGTTTTCAAGCTGCAGCTCCTCGATGATCTCAGGCCTGAAGGTCTTTATGGACAGCTCTGCAAGGTCAAGCAGGTGCTTTCCGTGCTTTGCCTCGATGTCCTTCCTGTATGGACTGGAGATCAGGACCTTGTAGAAGTCTGTGACAAGCTCCTGATAATGCGGCATCATCTCGTCCATGTATGCCTGCTCCCTGTCATAGAACTCATCCCTTGTATCAATGCTCTGCCTGATCGATGCCAGAGTGAACATGGTTTCAACATGGTTCCTCAGGGCTATGTACTCATCCATTGCCTTGACAAAGCCTATTCCGTCTGCAGCACCCTCCATATCTGAAAGTATCCTCTTTGAGTTTTCCTGGACCTCTTTGATTTCCGGCCTCGTGTACGCATATTCGCTAAATCTCATTTTGCCCTCCTAAAAACTATGAATTTCTATCTCCTCGGATACAAGCTCCGCTTCTCCGTTAAGATCTATAAAATCCGCTATCTTGTCCATTTCACGTACTGCCGCCTCCCTGCTCCCGGATACGACCGCCACGCCAATTACAATATCCTTGTGTGAATCCATGAGTTCCGCTTCGCAGCTGGATGCGTTGAACCTTGAAGACACCCTTTTCTTCAGACCTGAAACGATGCTTCTCTTTTCCTTCAGGCTGTTCACATGGTCAGCACGGAGCGTAAATCTTCCGATTGCAGTATGGATCATGTCAGAAGCACCGCCCTAAGCGGAGCTCCGTCGCCATCCCTTATCCTCATAGGAAGGGCAACGAATCCATACGTCCCGTCAGGGGCATTTGAAAGGTCAAGGTTCTCTATAAGGACCGCTCCTGCCCCAAGCAGTATCCTGTGTACTTCATACTCAGAATCCCCCTCAGGCTCCGGTGAATTCTCTCCGGTACCGAACACATCCACACCTGACCTGAGAAGCTCTACAGCCCTCTTCCGGTCAAGGTCCCCCTTCCTTGAGAGGAGTATCCTCGTACCGTCAGGGAATGCATCAGAGAAGCTTCCGGTGACATAGGCGTGCCCCATGAGCCTTGAGATGTCAAGGTCAGACATGGTGCTGCCATCAGTATGGAAATGGCTTGGTGCATCCATATGCGTACCGGCATGTGTTGACATCCTTATCTCTCTCAGTGAATATCCGTCCGTCTCCACGATCTTTTCCACTTTTACGCTGACCTCAGGGTCACCTTCAAAGACCTCCATTCCGGAGTAGATCTCCCTTGTGATGTCTATTACCAATATCCCGCCTCCCTGTAAACCGGAGCCCTATCTCTCAGGTATCTCCTTTCTCTGATGAAGTATCGTGCAAACCAGATTATGAACACGAAATCAAGGATGATGACGACTATCCCGAGTCCGGACTCAATGAGTCCCGGATCGTTGAAATCAAGAAAAGGAATGTACGCCATCGAAAAAGAAACCAGATTGTTGAAAACATGGGCCTTGATGCTCGTCCTGATGTCACCTGTCCGGTGATATATGAATCCGAGGACGAATCCCATTATAGCCGCAGGAAAGAATGTGGCGAAATGGAGTATACCGAAAAACGAACCCGATATGATAAGTGATGCTATTACCCCAAGCCTCCTGTTTAGCATGTTGAACAGCACTCCGCGGAAAACAAGCTCCTCGATCACCGGGGCCAATATGACTATTACTATGAATGAAGCCAAAAACCCCAGAGGGTCTGTTATGTCACCCATATTCGAAGCAAGGTTCGGGCTGTTTATGAACGCTTCGTACAATTCCGGACTCAGCGCGGAGATCAGGTTCACATATATAACCGAAGTGACGCTCATTATGAAGAATGGTGCTGCTGTCAGCATGAAGCTTCCAGAATCCTCATAAGGTCTCCTGAGTATCGCAGCCCTGTCCTCAGGGGTATTGGGTGCGATAAAAAGGACTAGGTAAAGCATGAGATACGTGGCTATATCTATAAGCACCAGATATGGCGAATCCTCGAAAACGCCATAAGCGATAACTGCAATTATCGACATCAGTATGAAAAAACCTATGGTTGTCAGTGTGAATTTCAGAAAGCTATTGCGCGGAAAGTATTCATTCAAAATATCACCTCGTTCTCTTCGATTATACCACATGCACCGTCAGGCAATAGCATACATATTGGTAACAATACAGGCCAGACAAGAAAATCTCCCTGCCTGGCCTGTATCGTTAAACGTTGAACCTGAAATGCACGACGTCTCCGTCACGCATGATATAATCCTTGCCTTCGAGCCTGTACAGGCCCTTTTCCTTGGCTGCCGTCTCTGAACCGCAGGCCATAAGGTCATTGAAGTCGACGATCTCAGCTCTTATGAATCCGCGCTGTATGTCTGAGTGTATCTTACCGGCCGCGTCCTGTGCCCGGGTGCCGATCTTTATGGTCCATGCCCTTACCTCCTGAGGTCCTGCGGTAAGGAAGCTCATGAGTCCGAGAAGCCTGTAGCTTTCATGTATCAGCTTGTCAAGTCCGGTCTCTGACAGCCCGTATTCGTTAAGCATCTCGAGCTTCTCATCATCCTCAAGCCCTGACAGCTCTTCCTCGAGCCTTGCACATATGGTTACTAGTCCAGATCCCTCGTTGGCTGCAAACTCCCTTACCTGATCGACCATCTCATTGGAACCCCCTGCAAGCAGGTCTTCCTCCGATATGTTTGCCACATATAGAACATCCTTAGTGGTAATAAGGAACATGTTCCTGATCGCTTCTTCTTCCTCAGGCGTTACCTCCATGGTACGCAGAGGCCTTTCAGATTCAAGGTGCTCCTTCATCTTCTCCATGAGTGTGTACTCTTCCTTGGCCTTCTTCTCCCCGGCCTTGGCACCTCTTACTCCCTTTTCCATCCTTCTCTCAAGGACTTCCAGGTCAGAGAGTATAAGCTCAAGGTTTATGGTCTTGATGTCCTCTATGGGATCCACTTCTCCGTTGACGTGAACTATGTTCTCGTCCTTGAAGCACCTGACCACGTGAACAACTGCCTCAACCTCCCTGATATGGGACAGGAACTTGTTTCCAAGGCCTTCTCCCTTTGAGGCTCCCTTGACAAGGCCTGCAATGTCGTAGAATTCGACTGCTGTATATACCTTCCTCTTTGAATTGTAGAATTCCTCAAGTGCGTCAAGCCTCTTGTCAGGGACGCTGACGACACCTATATTCGGCTCTATGGTGCAGAACGGATAATTTGCAGATTCCGCCCCTGCTTTTGTAATCGCGTTGAAAAGTGTGCTTTTGCCGACATTCGGCAGTCCTACTATACCTAATTTCATATCAATCTCTCCTTGTCCATCCATAGAATTATACCTACAAAGAGACATTTATTCAAGTTATTCGATGAAAGGCTGGTGTTAACACTGAGTTCAACAAATCCTGTCCTCAATTCTGATATAATTAAGGAAGCGGGCAGCGCCCTTGAAATAGCTTATCAGGTACCATGTGATCCTGCTGCATAACTTCTGCATTTAATTTATTTTCAGGCATTTCATGCAACATTTAAACGGAGGCGATGAAATATCCAGATTTTCTAATCGTTATCAGCATTAAGTTGTTCAGTCAATTCTTCAAGTTATTGTCAAATGAATAAATCCTCTGAAAATTATTGTATGATTATGCTTTTTTATCTATAATTATAACATCGACGAAAAAAAGAAGAGGGGTAATGATATGGAATCCAAAGAAAAGGTAATACTGGCATATTCAGGAGGTCTGGATACGTCCATTACAATTCCATGGCTGCAGGAGAATTACGACTTTGAAGTCATCGCGGTATGCGTAGATGTAGGCCAGGGCGAAGGCGAGACCTTCGGTGTAGAGGAAAAGGCAATAAGGAGCGGAGCAAACAAGGCATATCTTCTGGATGTAAGGAAGGAATTCCTTGATGAGTATGCGTTCCAGATGCTCAAGGCGGGAGCCATATACGAAGACAAGTATCTTCTTGGGACCTCAGTGGCAAGGCCGCTCATAGGCAAGAAGCTGGTAGAGATCGCGGAGAAGGAAGGCGCAGCATACATAGTCCATGGCTGCACAGGAAAAGGAAACGACCAGGTAAGGTTTGAGCTTGCGATAAAGGCTCTTAACCCATCTATAAAGATAATAGCGCCCTGGAGGGTCTGGGACATCAAATCAAGGGAACAGGCCATCGAGTATGCTGAAGCAAGGAACATCCCTGTTCCGGTAAAGAAGAAATCCCCATACAGCATGGACAGGAACCTCTGGCATCTCAGCCATGAGGGAGCTGACCTTGAATCTCCATGGAACGAGCACCAGAGCTCTATCTACAAGATGACAGTGGCACCTGAGGATGCGCCTGACAAGGCTACATATGTTGAGATCGGCTTCGAGAAGGGAATCCCCGTCTATGTTGACGGTGAGAAGCTTGACAGCATCGAGCTCATGGAGAAGCTGAACGACCTTGCGGGAAAGAATGGAGTCGGAGTAGCAGATATGGTCGAGAACAGGCTGGTTGGAATGAAGTCCAGGGGAGTATATGAGACACCTGGCGGAACAGTGCTGACGATTGCACACAGGGAACTGGAGAGGATAACACTCGACAAGGATACGTCCCTCTTCAAGGCGATGGTATCTCAGAAGTACGCTTCGATACTTTACGACGGACAGTGGTTCACCCCACTCAGGGAAGCTCTCGACGCATTTGTCGATTCTACCCAGGAAATGGTCACAGGAACCGTAAAGATGAAGCTATACAAGGGAAACTGCACAATTGCCGGAAGCAAATCCTTGTATTCACTCTACAGTGAGGAGCTTGCAACCTTCAGCTCTGATGATGTATACAACCAGAAGGACTCTGAAGGGTTCATAAACCTCTTCGGCCTGCCGCTTAAGGTAAGGGCATTGCTCAACAAGAAACTGAAGGAAGAAGGAAAATAGTTTCCTTAGGAAAGGGTGTAACATATGAAGCTTTGGCAAGGCAGGTTCCAGAAGGGAACCAGCTCAATTACGGAAGATTTCAACAGCTCTATAGCAGTCGACCAGAGGATGTATAGGGAAGACATCCTTGGAAGCATGGCCCATGCGAGGATGCTCGGTGAGTGCGGGATAATTCCAGGGGAAGATTCTGTCCTGATAATCAATGGTCTTCAATCCATATTGGAGGATGCCGACAAGGGACTTTTGGAATTTACCGTAGAGGCCGAAGACATACACATGAACGTGGAGACTCTCCTTATAGAAAGGATCGGGGAAGCGGGAAAAAGGCTTCATACTGGAAGGTCCAGAAACGACCAGGTCGCACTGGATTTCAGGATGTATATGAAAAAAGGTACCAGGGAGGTTGAGGACATGGTCCTTGACCTTCTGAAGGTGATCCTGGGCCTTGCAAAGGAACACAAAGATACCATAATGGCAGGCTACACTCATCTTCAGAAGGCACAGCCTGTCACTCTGGGCCACCACCTTATGGCATATTTCCAGATGTTCTCAAGGGACCTTACAAGGTTCATAGATTCTGAAAAAAGGATGGACCACATGCCTCTTGGCAGCGGTGCCCTTGCAGGGACGACCTACCCGATAGACAGGAATATGGTAGCTTCTGAGCTTGGCTTTGGAAGCATCACTGAAAACTCCATGGATGGCGTTTCAGACAGGGATTTCGCATTGGAATTCCTGGGAGCCTCATCGATACTCATGATGCATCTTTCCAGGTTCTGCGAGGAAATAATAATCTGGAATTCAAACGAGTTCGGATATGTAGAAATGGATGACGCTTTCTCCACAGGGAGCAGCATCATGCCTCAAAAGAAGAACCCTGACATCGCAGAGCTTGTCAGAGGGAAGACAGGCAGGGTCTATGGCGACCTTGTGGCACTTCTCACAATAATGAAGGGACTTCCCCTCGCCTACAACAAGGACATGCAGGAAGACAAGGAGACCACCTTCGACGCGCTTGATACAGTAAAGGCATGCCTTGCAGCATTCACACCCATGCTTTCCACAGCCACCTTCAATAAGGATGCCATGATGGCGAAGCTGAGGGGTGGATTCCTCAATGCAACAGATGCTGCCGACTACCTGGTAATGCAGGGTGTCCCCTTCAGGAGTGCCCATGAAGTAATCGGCAGGATGGTAAACTACTGCATCATAAACAGCAAGGCTCTGGACGACCTGTCCCAGGATGAATTCAAGTCATTCTCCGATAAGTTCGGCAATGACATCCTCGAATTCATAAAAATGGAGAACTGTCTCCAGAGAAGAAAGACCTATGGAGGTCCATCGGCCGCTGCCATGGACACTGCCATTCATAACGCAGGAGCATTCATCTCATCAGCTGAAGCGTAAAAAAATA
>DIXH01000027.1:19625-20077 GCA_002428605.1 Clostridiaceae bacterium UBA6085 | reverse complement strand
TTCCTTAAACTGCCAAAATTAGGTTTGGTCAAGTTTATAAAGAGTCAGGAGCTAAAAGGCCGGATATTGAATGCTACAGTACGCAGAAATCCGAGCGGCAAATATTTCGTGTCGATCCTTTGTGAAGAGAAAATCAGCGAATTGCCCAAGACTGACTCAGCTATCGGGATTGACCTGGGAATCCGTGACTTTGCAGTTCTTTCTGACGGTGGGAAGAAAGACAACAACCACTTCACCCTGCAAATGGAAAAGAGACTCAAACGGGAGCAGCGTAAGCTGTCACGGATGCTGTTGGCTGCAAAGAAGAAAGGGATCAGCCTGTCTGATTCAAAGAATTACCAGAAGCAAAAACGCAAGGTGGCAAGACTTCATGAAAAGGTTGCAAACCAGCGGAATGAATTCCTGAACTGGCTAAGTACAGTGATAATCAAAAACCACGATATCATCTGTAT
>DIXH01000027.1:0-19616 GCA_002428605.1 Clostridiaceae bacterium UBA6085 | reverse complement strand
CGTGAAGTCATCAAGGTAGGCAGATGGTTCCCGTCAAGTCAGATATGCTCGGAGTGTGGAAGAAACGACGGGAAGAAGCTACTTAACATAAGAGAGTGGACCTGCCCTGTTTGTCATGCGCATCATGACCGTGATGTCAACGCAGCCAGGAACATACTGGCAGAAGGACTCAGACTAAGAGCTCTAAGTTTGGAGTCTTAGTTACATAAATACAAATACGAACCGCAGGAAATGCGGGGATAGCTTGGTAAACAAGAGAAACCACTGCCGGCAAAGAAATAAACCGGTAAGTATGCTCTCTTCCCAAGAATCTCGTGACTTCAGTCATGAGAGTTTCAATCTTAGATATATATTTAAATAGCATAATGTTTTTTTCTAATCAATTAAGTTTCATATGAATATTATAATTTGCCAGGGACATAATGAATAAGATGAAAAGCTCGTGAATACTCAATATCTGTATTTATTAAGAGTTCTATTTATGTGGTAATTTATATTGAATGAATATATAATAAAAATTGTATTTGAAAAAGTAAATAGGATTAAAAAAACGGGTGAACAGAATGGAGCAGCTTATAGGAGAACTGGTGGTACCCGCCAGGTCAGGACATAATTTAAGGAAGGGTGAAGAGCTTACGCTCATCGAGGTTGCAGGGACGTGTTTTACGTTCCAAAAAACTGATGGAGCTAAGCTTGTCATTGATGCCAAGAACAAGGCTCTGATAGAGATAAACGAGGGCTCGATCTGTATTTATGAACCACTTTGCAGGGAAATGACATTAAAGGAAAGCAAACTGCTAAGGAAAGCAGACAGGCTATACGGGCAGCTTAAGAAAAGACCTGACTATGGTGACCTGAGGAGCTTCTGGGAGATCGAAGGGTTCCTGCAGGAGAACAATGCCGGCTATCTGTCAGGCTTCAACATTGAGGAGGAAAGGGTGCTGCATGACGGGATGATTTGCGACTTCAGCATAAGAGGTGAGCTGAAGATATCATTCAACAGGCAGAACGGAGTGAAGCATGCGCTGAAAGACAAAGAATCGAAATCGGCGATAGCCGTAACGTATAAGGTGGCAAAGTATGCCATTGAAACCTGGCTGGATGTGGTTACCAGAAACGAAGCGGATACAAATAGGTCGTTGGAGTAGGGATAGCAGCGGTAGGACATTTATGTTCCTGGGGGGATAGGCTTGAAGAAGAGGAGAGTTATTTCAAGTGAAATGAGGCCATTTGTGATGCCAGTCATAGGCATCACAGTGGCGTTTTTTGCGTTAGCCAGCCTGCTCGTCATATTCACGAGAAAGCACTACTACAGCATCCTGGGCGAGGAGACGTCAGTTTACGCGAAATCCGGGGCAAAAAGCCTTGAGAACATGTTTGAGATAGAGAAAATCCTTGAATCTGCTGATGAAGATGTGAAGGCGGAGCTTGAAAAAGCTATGGACCTTGAGGAACTTCTTTCAGGGATCGTTACGGATGAAGGTGCCATTGTATATATCATCGGAGAGGATGCAATCCTTGGGAGCGTTCCTGATGCAGCAGCTGCAGCCAGCGAACTTGAGGAGGCTTCAATAGCCGGTATCTACAGCGGCAATGCAGAAATAGATGGGATCAGATACAGCAAGGCAATGGTCCCGATCGATGGAGAGTTTGTAGAGGACTCTGTCCTGGTGTTGCTGAGGCCCACAGCTGAAGCTGACCTGAGGATTTTGAGGTCCACAGCGATCGGTATCCTGATCCTTGTTTCAATATATGGAGCACTTATCGCTTTAATGGATTTCACCCTCAACAGGAACAGGCATCTCATGATGCTGGCGTACTATGACCATCTTACCGGACTGTTCAACAGCTACTATCTGAAGGTCATGCTCACGAAGGACCTGAAGCTTTACCGATGGAACAGGAAGGCTCTTATGCTGATTGGCATAAGCAACCTTAAGAGCATCAATCTTCTCTATGGATATGACTCCGGGGATGATGCCCTGAGGCAGCTTGCAAGAAGGCTTCAGCTCATAGCCGGTCAGGATACAATGCTATTCCGGTTCACCGAGGACAGGTTCGTGCTCTATACAAGAAACTGCCACCGTGAGAACCATATTAAGATGCTTGTTGAAGCAGTCGAGGAGGCTTTCAGGGAGCCGATGGAATTCAAGGGACAGAAGAAGGAGCTTGTTCCAAAGATAGGGATAGTTGAAATCTACGGGGATTATGAGAATGCGGACAGGCTTCTTAAGGATGCCACGATCTCGCTTGACAACGTGGACTTGAATACAGGAAAGAGCCACATGTACTTCAGCAGCGCGATGGCAGAGAAGCTGCATCGTGAGGATATCATCGAGAAGGAGATATCAATGTGCCTTGAGATGGGTACGGATGCGATCTACCTTAACTTTCAGCCGCAGCTTCATCTTGGTACAGGTAAGGTAGTCGGATTCGAGGCTCTGGCGAGGATGAGGTCAGAGGAGCTCGGGAATGTATCTCCTGTAGAGTTCATTGATGTTGCTGAGAGAAAGCAGCTGATAATACCCCTTGGTAATCTGGTCCTTAAAAAAGCATGCGGCTTCCTTTCGGTGCTGGAGAAAAATGGCATGTCAGACCTGAGGGTTGCTGTGAACGTTTCAGGGATCCAGCTGATACACGAGGACTTCGGCAGCTCTGTAATGGAGGCTGTCGTGGATTCGGGGATAAGGAGCGAGAACCTGGAGCTTGAAATCACGGAATCGGTGCTTCTCGATAATTTCACCGCGGTCAACAAGAGTCTCAGGGATTTCCAGGAGAACGGGATAAGGATCGCACTCGATGATTTCGGGACAGGATATTCCTCCTTCCTGAGGCTCAACGAGCTTAATGTCAATTACCTTAAGCTCGACAGGTATTTTGTAGGGATGGTAGCGACCAGCGACAGGAACGACTACATAACCAGCGACATAATCTCCATGGCCCACAAGTTCGACCTTGAGGTAATAGCTGAAGGTGTGGAGACTGTGCTTCAGAGGGATTTCCTGATTGAGAACGGATGTGACATCATGCAGGGATACCTGTTCTCAAAGCCCCTCTGTGAAGAAGATGCGCTTCTGCTTGTTCAATGCGAAGATACGGTGACTGCTTGAAGATATGGGAAGGTGTGCTTTAAAATGAGCAAATTAAGGAAGATCTCGATAAAGAACATAACACTTCTGATGTTCATACTCCTCATGACTGCGACCCTCGGTACAGTGGGCTTCATCGTCTTTTCGAAGTGGATGGAATCAGCCGAGGCGATAGCGAATGATATGGCCGAAGAGCTGAGCCGGGACATAACAAGGGATATTGAAGACTACATAGGAAATCCTGAAAGTATTAACCTGGCCCATGAAGCCATGATAAGGAAAGGGATAGTCGACATATATGATCCTCTAAACAGGGAGAGGTTCTTCCTGTCCGTTCTTGGAAGCTACAGCGGAGAATCAATCTACAGCTTCAGCTTCGGGACCGAGAAAGGCGAATATTACGGTGCAAGGAGAAATCCTGAAGGCGGAACCGAAATCATGAGGAATGATGCCGGTACTGAAGGAAATTCCTGGTACTACAGTGTCACGGACTCCATGACAGCAGGAGAGATCTCATTTAAGGCAGGGAAATTCGACCCCAGGACAAGAGCCTGGTACATTGCTGCCAAAGCTGCAGGCTCTTCCGTGTTCTCACCGATATACAAGCATTTCGTCATCGAAGACATGACGCTGTCTGCAGCACTTCCGGTATACAATGAAGACGGGACCTTAAAGGGAGTCCTTGGGACCCACATGACACTTGGCGGCATCAATGACTTCATAAGCCGCCTTGCATCAGAAAGAGGGGCCAAGGCGGCGATAATTGAAAAGGATACAGGCCTCCTCATAGCGAATTCAACAGGTGCAACTAATTTCACTTTGAAGCAGGATGGGACACTTGATCGAATTACCCTGCAGGATATCGATGATGAAAGCCTTGCAAAGGCCTGGAAATATGCATCCGGTTCAGGAACCTACGGGATCGACCTGACGGAAGAAGGACTTCACGTCCACTATCTTGAATTCGCAAGGCCCGGGATCGACTGGATGATAGTCACGACAATACCTTCTTCTCTTTTTACGGCAGGGATATTCGAAAACATGAAGCTGACCGGTCTTTATGTTCTGGCAGCATTCATATTGTCCATTCTGGTGTACCTCGTAATGACCAGGCGGCTTCTTGGTCCAATCGACAGCCTTATCTCAACTACGGTTAGCTTGTCAGAAGGAGACCTTACAAAGAGAGCTACTGTGTTCAGGGATGATGAGATAGGAAGGATGGCAAGGTCATTCAATGACATGGCCGAAACCATAAATGATCTGTTCGAAACCCTGGAGCACAAGGTAGCGGAAAGGACACAGGAGCTTGCAGAGAACAAGGACAGGCTCCACCTCATCCTTGATTCGACTGTGGAGGCGATCTTTGGTACGGATACAGAAGGTAACTGTGTATTCTGCAACAAATCCGGGATAAGGATCCTTGGCTACGACAGCCAGGATGAGCTGCTTGGAAGGAATCTCCATGACCTCATCCATCATTCAAGCAAGGACGGAACACCGATAAGCAAAGATGACTGCAGCATACTTGCTTCAGCGAAAAAAGGTGAGGGTATGCATTCGGCGGATGAGGTATTCTGGAGAAAAGACGGGACACCTGTGGAAATAGAATATTATGCGTACCCCCAGCTAATGGATGGGAAAATAGTGGGGATCGTGGTCACATTCATGGACAACTCCGAAAAAAAGCGTGACGAAGAAAAGATCAGGCACTTAAGCTACCATGACAGCCTGACCGGCCTTTATAACAGGAAATACCTGGAGGATGAAATCGCCAGGATGGATATAGACTCACTGCTTCCTGTCTCAGTTATCTATGGCGATGTCAACGGACTCAAGCTTTCGAACGATATCTTCGGGCACTCTGCCGGAGATGAGCTCCTTAGAAAATCAGCTGAGATCCTGAAGGGTGTAATCAAGGGCAGTGGGATTATAGCAAGAGTGGGCGGAGATGAATTCATGATGCTCCTGCCTAGGACAACCTCAGCTGAAACCGTCAGGATGATGGATGAAATAAGGAAAGCTTATCTGTCGGAAAGAATAGACGCAATAAAGACAGGCATATCCATGGGCTTCGACATTTGTGAAGACCCTTCCCAAGGCCTTGAGAGGACCATGGCCAACGCCGAGTTCGAGATGTACAAGGAGAAGACTCTATCAAGGAAGGCCCTTGACAGCGACATGGTCTCAAGGATAATAATGATGCTCTTCGACAGAAGCCAGACTGTCATGGAACATTCCCTATTCGTTAGCGAAATGTGCCAGAGGATAGGAAAGGCTCTCCAGCTTTCAGACTCTAAGTCAAAGAAACTGAGGGATGCCGGATTCCTCCACGATATCGGCAAGGTAGTGTTCGAGGACAGGCTGCTTGAAAGGACAGGAAAGCTTGACGGCATCGACAGGAAAGCATACCAACAGCACGTGCTTGCAGGCTACAGGATACTTAATTCCTTTGAGGATACCGCAGGTATAGCAGAGGCCGTGCTCGCCCATCATGAGAGATGGGATGGAACAGGCTATCCAAGGGGACTTTCAGAAGAGGAGATACCTCTGCTTTCAAGGATAATAGCTGTGGCTGAAGGCTTTGACCGGCTGAAAAACAATGGTCTTTCGGATATGGAGGCTTCACTTGAAATGCTATCCAGGGCGGGAACCAAGTACGATCCAAGGATAACGCGTATATTCATAGATAAGGTACTTGAACTGGACCTTACCGGCATCGAAGAAAAAGCGATATAGTATTGGAACAAGGTTATTTCAAATAATCACGAAATGACAGGATAAGTACAACTGAATATATAATTAAATGTTTAACAAAAAGTGACAAAATATGCATTGGTAGTAAATCTTACTCTATTGCATTAGCAGCACCAATAACACAGGTGCTGAAGCTGAAAAAATTGATATGAAATGGTCTTGGCGGCCCTGAAGTGCATTCAGGGCTTCTTTTTTGCACTTTTTTGTAAAAATATATTTCCTGCCTAGCTTGTGCCTTTTAAAAGGTGCATTATTTCGCTTATAACTGCTGACAGGGAGTTTGGATATAAATATTATAAATTTAAATATATTATATAAACTTCAATAAATATAATACGAAATTAAGAGAATATATTCAATTTACATGGTATGACCAAAGAATATATAATTAAAGTAAATATGCATATGAAATGCTGGGACAGCCATAACTATCAGATTGTCCAATATACAAAGAAGCTGCGAATATTGCATATTGACCGGACAATATCATTTGATTCCGGAAATACTTCAGGACACATGACATACTGTGGGCTGCGCCTGCATTACCAAGGATGCGGGAGGCTGACATGAAAATGAATGCATACAGGTTAAAGAAGTCACACCTCAAGACTTTTGTCATCTCGATAATATCAGTTTCAGCAATATTCGCATCAGTCGGAACATTCATGATTAGAGGTATCAGGGAGTGGAGCTACACAAGCATGAGGAAGGAATACCTCAGCTACACCAGGGGGCATTCCCACGGCATGGGAAAGGCGCTGGAAGCCCAGAGGATAGTCGACGGGCTTCTTGATAAAAGGATAATGTCAGCCGCAAAAGCCATATCCGGGACAAGTGATCCTGATCCGGATGACCTGAGGGCTTTGGCAAGGACCATTGGTGTCAATTCAATACTGATATACGATGAATCAGGTACTGTGATAAATTCTGCAGACGAGGCTTATATAGGCTTTTCTCCAAAGGCCGGGCATCCGGCACGTGACTTCTATGACAGCACTCTGATCTCCCAGGTGGGGGAAATCAGGGAGGATTCGGTCAGGGGTGGACATGTCAAATACGGTTATCTCAGGCTTTCAGCCGGAGGATTCGTCCAGGTCGGTATCAGTGAAGCTGAAATCGGAACTATGACATCCGGACTTGAGCTTGATGAGCTGCTAAAGGAAATAAAGGGAACGGGCTCCATAAGATATGCCTCATATGCCGACAGGGATTTCAGGATAGTCGGAAGCACGGATGAAAACCTGAAGGGGAAATTTCTGGAAGAGGATGAAAGGCTGGCAGTAATTAACGGCCAGATTCTGGCTTCTGACTCCGGAACCGACTGGGACCGGATATACAGGGTAATGGTCCCTGTATACAGCGGAGGGTCAGGTGCAGGCTCGCTTATCGCAGGATTTGAGATCAAAGGCACTGATTCCCTAATAGTCCTACTGTCGAACCTTGGCATGTTCCTTTTAGTTACAATCTATGCTGTTCTCCTGTTCATGATCCTTTCATCTTACAGGAAGGACAAGAGGCTCTGGAAGCTGGCTTACACCGATGGTCTAACCGGTCTTCCAAACAGCCTCTACCTCAAGGAGGTACTTGAAGACAAGCTTTCAAGGGACAGGAACTCAGGTATTGCCCTGCTGATGGTTAACCTAAATGATTTCAGGGACATCAGCATGACCCTCGGTCATGAGACCGGGGACAGGATGCTGAAGGAGATCGCAGAAAGGCTGGAAGCTTTGGCTAAAAACGGCATAACACTTTACAGGTATGCTGCGGACAGGTTCGTTCTGCTTCATGAGGAGTGCAGGAACAGGAATGAGTCGAGGGCCATTGCGATGAGGATCGATGACCTTTTCGCGAAACCATTCAGGCTCCATGAATCATTCAAGTATCTCTCAGTACAGGTAGGTATCTCAGACACTGAAGGATCCAGGAAGTCAGCTGAACAGCTGCTGAAGGAGGCTTCAGTCTCACTGGGCTCTATAAAGGATCCTGAAGACAGCAGCCTTGCCTTCTTTGACAGCTATATGGAATATGAGCTGCAAAGGGAAGAAGCAATAGAGGAAGAGCTTTCAAAGCTTCTTCAGGGAGAAGGAGACGGAAGGTTCTATCTCGTGTTCCAGCCGATGGCAGCAATGCAGGATGACAGGATAACAGGTTTCGAGGCGCTTGCCAGGTTTGAGTCAAAGGCTCTTGGACTTGTCATGCCGATGGAATTCATCAGGATCGCAGAAAGGAAGCAGATAATCTGCCAACTCGGTGAAGTGATCTTCAGGGAAGCCTGCGAATTTCTCAGGATGCTTGAGTCTTCAGGAAACCATGGCATTAAGGTCGCTGTGAACGTATCGGGGGTACAGCTCATGAGGGAGTGCTTCGCTGAAGGTGTCAGGGATATCATCGGCAGGTGCGGTGCCGATCCGTCGATGATCGAGATTGAGATCACAGAATCAATACTTGTAGAAGACTTTGAGGAGATCAATGAAAGGCTCGGTCAGCTCAGGAACCAGGGTATAAGGACACACCTTGACGACTTTGGTACAGGCTATTCTTCGCTTCACAGGCTAAAGGAGCTTCAGGTTGATACACTGAAGATCGACCGAAGCTTCATCAGCTCCATTAAAGGAACAGGCGACAATAACAGCATAGTCGGTGACATCATCTCAATGGCACACAGGACAGGGCTTGCAACGGTAGCGGAGGGTGTCGAGACAGCCTTGCAGAGGGATTACCTCAAGGCAAACGGATGCGATTACTATCAGGGTTACCTTATAAGTAAGCCCCTTTTGAAGGATAAGGCAATAGAGCTTCTTGACAGAAAAAATTCCATTGCTCATGAAACAGATGAAAATCAACAATATAAAAACATAAGGTGAAGGGGATAGGATTATGGACATTGATACGCTGCTTAGAAAGGCCGTTCAGATGGGTGCGTCGGACATACATCTGGCACCTGGCGCAAAGCCTATGGCGAGGATAAACGGGTCACTCAGGGAGCTTGAGGAAGCACATTTGCTGAAGGAAGACATTGAAAAGACCATGGAAAGGGTCGTGCCAAGGGAAGATAGGGGAATACTGGCTGAAAAGGGGGAGTTTGACTGTTCATACCCCAGTATGTACGGACGGTGCAGGGTGAACTTCTTCAAGGAAAGAAGAGGCCTCTCGGCAGCATTCAGGATAGTCGGATCAGATATTCTGAGCCTTGAAAGGCTCGGCCTTCCGCCTGTCGCAGACATCTTCTGCGGTTTGAAGAAGGGACTTGTGCTTGTAACAGGGCCAACCGGAAGCGGAAAGTCAACCACTCTGGCATCCATGATAGACAGGATAAACACCACAAGGGAAGGGCACATCATAACCCTTGAGGATCCGGTCGAATACATCCACAAGCACAAGAAGTGCGTGATAAGCCAGAGGGAGATTACCAAGGACTCGATAGGCTTCCCTTCCGCGCTCAGGTCAGCTCTCAGGCAGGACTCTGATGTCATCCTGGTAGGCGAGATCAGGGACCTTGAAACGATAAGCACTGCCATTACCGCGGCTGAAACGGGTCATCTTGTGCTATCGACACTGCACACTTCAGGTGCGGCAAAGACAGTGGACAGGATAATAGATGTGTTCCCGCCGCATCAGCAAGCTCAGGTAAGGCTTCAGCTTTCGATGGTGCTAGAGGGGATAATATCTCAGCAGCTGCTTCCAAAAGCTGACGAATCAGGACGTGAGGGTGCATTCGAGGTAATGACAGGAACTCCCGCAATAAGGAACCTTATCAGAGAGGGCAAGACCCACATGCTACAGAATCAGATCCAGACAGGCTCAGGGGCTGGCATGAGGACAATGGACGGAGCCATCCTGAAGCTTTTCGAGAACAAGAAGATAACAAGGGAAACCGCACTTGCCTTCGCTCATGACAGGGAAGCGGTCCTGAAGGAAATGACAATGAACTTACGGCTTGTAACAGGCTGATAAATGAGATCGGAGAACACGATGACTTTACTTTTTCTCATATACGGCCTTATAACAGGCTCATTCCTGAACGTACTTGTTTTCAGGCTTCCACTCGGTGAAAACATTGCCTTCCCATCGAGCCGCTGCAACGAATGCGGCAAAAGGTTGAAACCTGCACATCTGATACCTGTAGTAAGCTACATGTATTTAAAGGGTAAATGCGGATACTGCGGAAAGAGGATCTCTCCGCAGTATCCTATTGTTGAGCTCGCAAATGGGATCCTCTATGCACTGATATACCTGAGGTTCGGATGGAGCGCTCAGTCAGTCGTATTTGCAATAGCCGCGTCCCTCTTCATTGTCATAGGGATACTTGACTTCAGGTATCAGGATATCTTCAATGTCACTATCTGGTTCGGCCTATTCTTATCTGCGCTTTACCTCGCATACCAGCAGGTGAATCATGGTAAAGCGGCTGAAAACATCCTCTCCGGAGCCGCAGGCTTCGGGCTGATAGCCCTGGTCATCATAATAACAAGAGGTGGAATGGGCTGGGGGGATGCATGGCTCCTTCTCATCATCGGCATGCTGCTAGGGCCACAGCTCACAGCCTTTGCCTTCTTCATAGCCAGCATCGCAGGAGGCATGGTCGGTACCTACCTTCTGGTATCAAGAAAAATGGGCAGAAGGGATTCGGTCCCATTCGGTCCATTCCTTATACTTGGCTTCTATGTCGCATTGCTGATTGGTAAGGAAGCGGTTGGGGCCTATCTTTCAGCGTTTTAACCAAGTACTTTTCGACATAGGATCCGTCAAAAAGACAGATTCTTTAAAAACTAATGTTTATTTCAAGATTGCATGCAACTCCTGAAATTTTAAGACGGATTCGGTCAAAATAGCAGATTCGTTTTCGGAATTATACTAAATATATAAATAAATAATTTAACAATAGGTAAAATATTACTTTTAACTATTTGTTGTAAATATCAGAAAGTCATGATATATTTTTACCATTGATTTTCTGTTTTACTTTATATTGATTATCTACTGATAGTTATTCTTTAAATATGATCATCAGATAAGTTATTCGAAGAAGATCCTTATCAAGTAGGCATTAAATAAGGCTTGAGCAGATCAAATTATAAGACTTATAGAAAAGTTCTTTCAAAACCGACACAAGCATCTAACAGAATCGAAAGGGGTTTCTTTGATGAAAAAGACAATGAAAAAACAGAGGGGTTTCACACTTGTTGAACTGCTTATCGTAACTGCCATCATCGCCGTACTTGCAACCATAGTCACTCCGGCAGCGCTTAGTGCAATAGAGAAGAGCAAGGCAACAGCAGCCCTTGCAGACATCAGGGCATACCAGACTGCTACCCTTACTTACTATGTAAGCGAAGGAAAATATCCAGACCAGGCAAAGCTTGAAGCAGAAATGAGCAAACTCGGAGTGAAGGATGAGAATCCATGGGGCGGCACCTATGTATTCACAAATGGCACTGACACGAATACTCTGACTGTGAGCGGAGTATCAGAAAAGGGTGCGACAAAGCTCAGTGAGCTAATGGGACTTACTTTNNCATAAGCTGAAATCATAACCATGTGGTTTGAAGACCACTTCGTAAGTGAGACCACTTTCGAAGTGGTCTTTCTTGGATAAGGGGAGAAGAAGTTGAAGAAGGTCAGGGGATACAGCCTAATAGAGACAATTGTTGCACTGGCGATTGCAAGTCTTCTTGTAATGGGCTTCTATTCACTTTCCAGCTCTCTTTTAAAGGCAAGAGAAAGCAGCCGTATAGCGCAGGAAGCTCTTATCTTAGCTGAAAGCAAGATTGAATCTTTGATCGCCGAGCCGGACAGTCTTTCAGCAACACCACCCGGCATCTATGTAACTGACCAGGTAATAAATGGATTCACTGTAACCTACAGGATTCTAAGTGATGCGGCTGAGGTGATAATTTCAGAGGACGCAGAGGAGCTGTCCCGACTTTTTACCATTGAAGTCAAGGTCACATATGGAACCTACGAAAAGATCCTTTCGACCAAATACTACGATTACAAGGAACAGGAGGATGATCAATGAATTGCAGGCCATCAAATCAGAAAGGGTATGCCCTTCTCGTAGTCATCCTTGCAATGTTCATGGTCACTATGCTTGGATCCGCAATGTTCACCATGGTGTATTCTGACCTGAAGAACAGGGAAAACCAGGAAAAGAGAATAATGCTCTCCTATGCTGCTCAGGCAGGAGTCGAGGAGAGCCTGTTCATGATCCATAGGGCCATATCAGATGGATCGACAGTTCCTCCTGAGATCGAGCTTCCACTGGCTGAAACGGAAGAGTTCTATAACGGGGCGGAAGTTGTGGCAGCTATCTTAAAGACAGGAGAAAACTATGAGATAGACTGCGTGGCATCTGATGAGGGTAAAATGAGCTTCAGGATAATAGCTGAGGTAAGCTTTAAAGTGAACGGTTCTTATGAGGCAGAGAAATTCGAGATACTCTCATATGAGAGGAGCTTCATTGATGACTAGAAAGAAAGGCTTCACACTGGTAGAGGTGCTTGTTGCCATGTCAGTTGGCACCTTCGTTCTTGGAATAGCATACACGCTCATGCTGATGTCGGGAGTAGCGGCAAGGGAAACCGAATTGGATGTGACGGCAAGACAGGATATAAGACTCCTGCAGGAAATGCTTATGTATGACCTGCAGTATCTTGAGGTTATTGACGTATATGAAGATGCGGGAAATACAATCATTTTAACTGAAGACGGCAGGACCATAGCCTATGCCTATGATCTTGCTGAAAGATCCATTTCAAGGACAGGAGCTGACGGTACAATAAGGACATTCCTCAGCGGACAGGCAGGTTCTATCTCAATCCTTAAGACCTCCTTTTCAGGAGAAGCGCTCAGGGTCAATGTGGAATTCACAGCTGAGGACAAGACGTATGCGCTTGAAATAACAAGCAGGATTAGGTCGGGTGAACGTAGCTTCGCTTACCAGATACCACCATATGTTATTGCCGATCCTAACTATCTGCTCTACATTGACCTTGAAAACGGCAAATTGGCCAGACTTAAGGATGAATCGGGAGCCTTGATAGTGGAACCGATACTTATGGACCTTGTGCCATACAAGATCGAGGTCGTGCAGGCTTCAAGCAGGTCAGCTGTCCAGGTGAATCTGTATAGCGGCACTTTGGTTACAACATTCGTGTACAGTGAAAGCCTGGTACAGTTCAACGGTAAAGGGTCTGCGGACAACGTTCCGATGGTCTTTGTCGAGGGAATGACGAATGACAGTACTCTTGACCTGACGGTGCATAACATGAGGAAACTTAACGGAGCCACTGCATCCGTCTCGCTTAGTTACAGGTACTTGAATGAGACAGCCCCTGTTATCGAAGAGCTCAAATTCTACGATACACTCTTTGAGATATATTGAAGGAAGGTAAGAAGATGACTTCTAAAAAGAGACTTGGTGAAATATTGGTTTCTGAAGGACTTGTCACCGAAAAAGACATCGAGTCTGCGCTGAGGCTGCAAAAGAATAGCGGCAGGAGACTTGGAGATATTCTTGTAAGTCAGGGACTCGTCACTTACGATGAGATGCTACTTGCAGTAAAGAACCAGCTGAATGTGCCCCTCATTGACCTTGATGAGGTGCATATCAGGCAGGATACGCTCAGTCTCATGCCTGAAAGGCTTGCTAGGAAGTACGAGGCACTGCCTGTCAGGGTGGACAACGGGCAGCTGACGGTGGCAATGAGCGATCCTTCAAACTATTTTGCAATTGAGGATATAAGGATGGCTACAGGGTATGTTGTAAAGCCTGCAATATCCGCAAGGGAAAAGGTGCTTGGCAGCATAGAGAAGCATTATGGCAAGGAGAAGGCAATAAATGCGGCAGAGAGCTTCAGAAGAGCGGCCAATACAAGGAATGGATTGCCGAGGACCGAAGAAGGGAACAGTCCTGATGCACCTGTAGTAAGATTCATAGACACTGTCCTTGAAAATGCCGTCATGAACAAGGCCTCTGACATACATATCGAGCCGGGTGAGAAGGAGCTTAGGGTAAGGTACAGGATCGACGGCTTCCTTGAGGAGATGCTGAGGACTGATATGGGTATCCATGAACCTGTAGTGAGCAGGATAAAGATAATGTCAAACCTCAACATATCGGAGAAGCGTGTCCCTCAGGACGGCAGGTTCCTTTACAGGAAAAGTTCGTCGTCAATTGACATGAGGGTCTCCATTGTGCCGGGAATTTACGGTGAAAAGATGGTCATAAGGCTCCTGGGACGCGATGACTCTCTGCTTGACCTTGAGTCGAT
Organism: Clostridiaceae bacterium UBA6085; assembly: GCA_002428605.1. Classification (GTDB taxonomy): domain Bacteria; phylum Bacillota; class Clostridia; order Clostridiales; family Clostridiaceae; genus Youngiibacter. The sequence continues at coordinate 5,500 of DIXH01000027.1, read as the reverse complement.
TGGCTTCACTGAAGAAGAGAAGGAATCCATCGGCAGGATGATCAGGAGACCGTATGGCATGGTCCTTCTGTGCGGACCTACCGGCAGCGGAAAGACAACGACCTTATACTCCTTCATGAAGGAGGTCAATGATTCAAGGAAGAACATAGTGACAATAGAGGACCCTGTTGAATACAACCTTGATGGAATAAACCAGATGCAGGTGAACAGCCGAGTCGGATTTACATTCGCGACCGGACTTCGGAGCATCCTCAGGCAGGATCCGGATATTGTCCTCGTAGGTGAGGTGAGGGATGACGAGACAGCTGAGATCTCGGTGAGGGCAGCACTTACAGGACACCTTGTCTTCTCCACGATACATACGAACAATGCCGCATCGACCATAACAAGGCTGCGCGATATGGGGATCGAAGAATTCCTGTTGAGCTCAACTATTGCAGGCGTGATATCCCAGAGACTTGTGAGGAAGGTATGTCAGACCTGTTCGAGGAAGACGCCTGCAACAGAGGCTGAGAAGAAACTCCTGTCCATGAGTGGGGATATCCTCCTTTCAAGAGCAGAAGGGTGCCCTGCATGCGGAATGAAGGGCTACAAGGGCCGTGAAGCGGTATTCGAGGTAATGGAGGTCGGCGAGGGAATAAGGAACCTCATAGCTTCAGGAGCCTCGGACATGGAAATAGAAAAGCATTCAAGGGCAGCAGGCATGAGGACACTTAGAGAGTCATGTATCGCAAAAGTCATTGAAGGTAAAACCACCATAGAGGAGCTTATCCGAACTACATATTAGGGTGTGAGAAAATGCCAAGCTACAGATACAGAGGATGGAATGAAAAAAGGAATATGGTAAAAGGCATTTTGGCGGCACCTGATCCGTCTGCCGCATACGAAAGGCTTAGGGCTGGATCCATTACTCCTGTCAGTATTGATGAAAGGAAAGACTTAAAGCTTCTGACAAGGAGAAAGCTGATACGCGAGCAGGATGCAGCGGACTTCTGCGGTCATATGGCAATGATGCTTCAGTCAGGGGTAAATGTTGTTCTGAGCCTGGAAATATTGGAAGAGCAGGCGAAGGATCCGAAAAAGAAGAAGGTATTCTCAGGTCTTCTTGAACAGGTGAAGCGAGGGGAAGCAATATCAGCCTCGATGGAGGAGACCGGTGAATTTCCTGGACTCCTGGTTGATATGGTACGGATAGGAGAATCAACAGGTGATATAGACGGTATTTTCTCCAGTATGGAGGAATTCTACCAGAAGGATGTGGCAGTACGGAGCAAGGTGCGGGCTGCATCGGTTTATCCGAAGATACTCATTTTCGCGACCTTGGCGACGCTCCTGTTCTTCATGTATTTCATCGTTCCGGCATTCAGGGACCTTTTCGAATCAATGGAGAACCTGCCGCTGCCTACAAGGATACTTCTTGGACTTGCCGTCTTCTTTGAGAATAACTGGCCTTTGGTGATTGCGGGCATGGCCTGTGCTGTCTTAGCCCTGTACCTTACAAGGGGCAATTTGAAGGTTCAGGACTTCAGGGACAAAATGTCACTCAGGATGCCCCTCATAGGGGAATTCAGGAGACAAGTCATCATAACCAGGGTTGCCAGGAGCCTTGGAGTGTTCCTTAAGTCCGGGATCCCGCTCTTTACTTCCCTTAACGCCACAAAGGACATCATCAGGAACAGATATGTCGAGAAGTGCTTTCAGAAGGCCATAGGAAGGATAATGTCAGGGACCTCCATGTCTGAAGCGTTCGAGGCGGAAGGTCTGTTCGAACCAATGGTATACAGCCTGATGAGGGTAGGCCAGGAAACCGGAAAGCTTGATGAGATGCTGTACAAGATAGCTGCAGCTTACGACAGGAAGGTGGAGCAGTCTCTGGCAAGGCTTACTTCAAGGATAGAGCCGCTGCTTATCCTCATAATCGGGGGGATAGTAGGCTTCATAATAATCGCAATTGCTGTACCGATACTTACAATTTCCCAGAATATCGGGTAAAGGGGTTTTTATGAAAGAAGTTATAATCAGGTTTTCAAATGAATTCAGGGAGATCCTGCTGGTAAAAAAAGGCAGGAGCACTCAGATATTGGATTCCCAGCTGATCTCTTCACCGGAGGATGCAAGAGGGTTCCTGCAAAGGAACAGCTGCAGCATCAAGAAGGTTACTGCGATCCTTGATGATGAGCATACAGTCGTCAAGGGCGTAACCACGCCAATCATGAAGCCAAAGGATATCGAAGGCTTTGTCAGGACCAATTCAGCAGAGTACTTCGCCCTTGACCAGAGCGAGTATTCAGTCGATTACAGGGTAATGGCAAGGGACAGGAAAAAGAATGAGATGACGATGATACTTTCCGCAGCGAGAAAAACGAAGCTGCGTGAGATATGGAGCTTCATTGAAGGCTGCTCACTTAAGGCAGCGCACATTTTCATCATGCAGGAGCTTCAGACGAACCTGGCCATTTCTGCAAACGGCAGGAGCGCTGCAACAGTATCCATTTCAGGATCAAGAGCTTCCATTTCAATAGCCAGAGGGAAAAGTCTGTTCCTCCAGGCTTCATTTGAATCGGAAGGGAATGACGGCGAGGACCTTAGCAGCATTACTGACAATATAATGTACTACCTGAACTTCTATTCGAAGCAGAATTTCGGCGAAACAGTCGAGATGATCGGAATAACAGGCGACAAGGATTCCAGTGATAGGATAAGTAAGGCACTTGAGCTTTCATTTGACGGGAAGATAAGCATTTCACTTAAATCAGGTCAGGAATACGAGTACCTTAACGGGATACAGAGGGAGAATGAAGCCATACTCGGCAAGCAGCTGGACTACGCTTACCCGGGAACGAGATGCCAGAGCACTCCCTTCTGCAGGACAATGCTCCAGAGGATAGCTGCAATGACAATACTTACGATACTTTTCCAGGCAGGGTTCCTGGGCGTGGAGAAGCTTTTAATATCAAAGCTTGAAGCCAATACCACAGAGGTGTCATCCGCAGAGGTCACAGCTGCCAAAGAGGCACTTATCAGGCTTAAGGAAAAGGCAGCAGTACTGGAAAACGACATCAGTGTCATTGAAGGAATGGAAAGTGAAGACAAGGATCTTCTGGGAAAGCTTTATCTGATACAGAAAAGCATTCCCTCAAACATTGGCATAGATAGAATGGCGATGAGCAATAAAGGCATGGACATCATGTTCAGGATGAAGGACAGTTCAGGAAGCACACTTGATGCTGCAAGGCTTGTGCTTGCTATAAACGATACTGACGTATTCGAACCGGTTCAGTTATCATTCCTTGAGATGGATGACTCAATGGAGACGTTCCGCCTTGAACTGAAATACAGGGAGGCAAAGGATGAACTATAAGACTATACGTCTGCAAAGGGCCGCAATCTTCGCCTTTTACATATCCATAAACATCTTCCTTCTGGGCTTCTTCGGAGTACCTAAGATTCAGGCGTTAAGTGAGATGTCCAAGGCAAGTGAGGAGAAAAGTCTGCTTGCAAGGCAGCTTGAAGCTGACATTCTGGCAGCAAAGGCACTGGAAAAGAAGATCGAGGGCCATGAAAAGACTATTGCAGGCTTCAGCGAAATCGTGCCAAAGAACCTTGATACTGCTCAGCTGGTATATGATTTCTACATGTTCTCAGGAGTTAAGGGCATAGATGCGGTACACATCGCATTTGATGAGGTCACAGAAGAAATCAGGGATAAGGATGCAACAAGCAGCCAGGCTTCAAAATTCCGCATAACCTTCACTGCAGAAGGCATGGCGGGGGATATCGTCTCATTTCTTGAGGATGCTGAAAACATAACAGAGCAGAACATCCTTGTTGATTCAATAAGGCTTGTGGGTGCAGCTGAAGGAATGATAGAGGCGGAGATAGGGTTCATTACCTATGTAAGGAACCCGCTTCCGCCAGAAACAAAGTATGATGACTATGAATTCCATCTGGACAATATCGGCCACGGAGACCTGGGCTCCATGTTCGGGGACTGATTGTAAGGGAGCTCTGTGCCAAATGGCGGCAGGGCTCCTTTTAAATGATTTGGAAATGTCACCGAAAAGTATATTTCAAGGGCAGGGTAAAGTGATAGAATGGACAAAGGTAAACCAGAGAACTAATGAACCAGTATGGAGATGAGGATATGAGTGGAAATAAGGGCGGGAGCCTTGGCAGAAAAGTCTTGTATGTAATACTTGCGTTGGCGCTCCTTGCAGCAGGAATAGTAGGATATCTTTATATGAGGACCCTGAACCTTGCAAAGGATCCGGTCAGGATAGTTGACAACTTACCAGCTCCGACAGTGTCGCAGGAGACTCCGGCGCTTGACGAGATAGATGGAACACCTCATGACATCGACCTGGACTATGAGGTGGATATCATAGGGTCAGAGGACGTGCCAATTTACAGGAAGGAAAGGATAGACCCTGATGTCCTGAACATCATGCTTGTCGGTACTGACCTGAGGGAAGGTGAAGAAGGCAATGGCAGGTCGGACAGCTGTCTGCTGGTCTCCTATAACACTAAGACCGGAAAGATAAGTCTCGTCTCATTCATGAGGGATGTCTGGATAAGCATTCCCGGAGTTGGCTTCAACAGGATAAATGCAGCCTACGCCTATGGCGGAATAGGACTCCTCATCAATACTGTGAATGAGAACTTCGACCTGGACATACAGAACTATATCCTTGTGAACTTCGAGGGCTTCGAGAGCATTGTTGATGAGCTCGGCGGAGTTGAAGTCAATCTTACTAAAAAGGAGGCACAGTTCATCAATGCAGGAAGCTCTGTGAAGGTTGAGGTCAAGGACGGAATGCAGAGGCTTAACGGTGAACAGGCACTCCTTCACAGCAGGAACAGGAAGACAGGAGATGGTGATTTCGGCAGGACAAGGAGGCAAAGGGAAGTGCTGATGTCGATCTACTCGAAGGTAAGGACTGATCTTAGCCCCTTGAAGCTGCCGGCACTACTCAATAATGTATTCAAGCATGCAAAAACCAACATTACTCCGGATGCGATGCTGACATTGGGACTTGACGTCCTGAAGTCAACGGACCTGGCTACGGTAAACAGCAGGATCCCATTCGACAATACATGGAAATATGCAAACAAGGACGGCAGAAGCGTAATATCCATAAATCTACAGAAGAACAGGGAACTGCTTCATGACCTGATTTTTGAAGACTGAGTGTGAACAAAGGGTTAGCTATGTTAATTATCCCTGAACTATTCCAATGAGAAGAACTTCAGACCTGCAGGGTAGTATAATCAGGTTAGGAGAATGGGGGGATCATATTGGACAGACAGGTAGATAACAGTGAAGCCATAAGGGAAAACCTTGAATATCTTGTAAAGAACCATGGTAAAATTTATGAAGCCTACAGCAGGTACGGTGAGCTCGTGCATGAGAAGGGCGGACCCCTGGGTCAACTAACCCTCGACTAAAGTCGAAGGCATGAAGGAGAAATCCCTAATGCCTGGTTGATTAGCCTCAGTGCTT
>DIXH01000082.1:37353-45169 GCA_002428605.1 Clostridiaceae bacterium UBA6085 | reverse complement strand
AATAAAAGCCGTCCTTCCGGGAAGTTTCATCCCGGAAAGGCGGCTTTTTTGTTTGACCTAGTTTTGGACCTTTCTGATTATCGTTGATTTCCTCGGCAGATGGAACTCACCCTGCAGGATATGGTAAAGCTTTCGTGGAATATCACTAAGTCCTTCCGCGTCCTCAAGTATCATCATCCTGTCTGTATCATCCCGGTTTACGATCACTAGGTAGGATTCCTTCTTTCCGATCCTAAGGTAGCCATAGAGGTTTCCCTGATAGAATGGAATATAGTCTCCTGAAGTGAATGCATCGCTTGAATGCCTTAATGCGATAAGGTCCTTGTAGTGCTTCCGGAGTTCGGTATCTTCCTTGCCCCAAGGGTAAGGCCCCCTGTTGTAAGGATCCCTCTCCCCTGTCATCCCTGCTTCGTCTCCATAGTATACACATGGTACGCCAGGCATTGTCATAAGTATCGTTACCGCAGCCCTTAGCTTATCCATGTCAGGTATTTCAGTCCGGATACGCCTCGTGTCGTGTGTGCCCATGCTGTTGAATGCGCTGTAGAAGGCCTCCCTGGGATAATTCTCCTTTAGGGACATCATCCTCATGTACAGGTCCTTTGCGCTGATGGCTCCGTTAAGGTAAGCTATCATATTGTCCTTCAGCGGATAGTTCATGGTTCCATGAAGCTCATCACCAAGAAGGTATCTTCTTCTCTGGCCGTAGGCTATCTTGTTGGAGGCATCCTCCCAGACTTCTCCTATAAGGACAGTGTCGCCGTCAGCCTCTGACATGGCGGTCCTTATGTCCCTTATGAATCCGTCTGATATCTCATCGGCGACATCAAGTCTCCAGCCGCCGATTCCTGTCTTTGTCCATTTGTCGATCACTCCGCCCTTGCCGCATATGAAGCTGCGGTATTCGGAGTTGTTCTCATTTAGGTTCGGAAGGTCCTTGACCCCCCACCAGCACTCGTAATCCTCAGGATAGTTGTTGAACATGAACCAGTCGGTGTACTTCGAGTTCCTGTCCTGGTACGCACCCTTTCCCGGGTAGGTTCCGAGCTTGTTGAAGTAAATCGAATCCGCTCCGGCATGGTTGAATACTCCATCGAGGATTATACGAATGCCTCTTTTCTCAGATTCTTCAATGAGCTGCCTGAATATGGCCTCGTCCCCGAACATCGGGTCTATCTTCATGTAGTCTCCGGTATCGTACTTATGGTTGCTTCTGGCTTCGAAGACAGGATTCAGGTAAAGCCCTGTTATTCCGAGCTCCTTCAGGTAGTCAAGCTTTGCGATGACACCCTTCAGGTTGCCTCCGAAGAAGTCCCATCTAACGATGTTGCCCTGGGGATCCTTGATATAGATGGGCGAGTCCTCCCAGGTGGCATATATGAATGAGTTTTTCTTGGGCGACTGGATCGCTCCGTGTTCGTTTCCGTTGTAGAACCTGTCCACGAATATCTGATAGAATACAGCCTCCCTGTACCATTCCGGAGAAGGCTTGATATAGTTGTGCATGGTCATCTGATAGGACTTCACGTAAGTGAAGTCCTCATATACCTGGCATTCTCCTCCCAGTCCGGTCTCGTTGTTCCCCACGAAAACGTACCTGTCGAGGTTGTCCTCCTTGATGTGGATCCTGAAATAATAGAAATACAGTCCCGCATCTCCGGAGGTTATTATTGTAGTGTAATACCCTTGACCTTCTGACGACATCTCCCTGTAGGTCTCCCTCTGGCCTTCCTTGGTAAGTACAAGCACGACAGTGAGCTTGCCCACTCCCTCTATCCTTATCCTGAAGTGGACGTCATGTCCCGGCGTTACCGCACCAAAGGGCTTCTTGAACTCCGCAAGGTGGGAGTTGTAGGAGATCGTCATGTTCCCATATCTCATAGTTTATCTCTCAATCATCCTCGTATCCCATATACCGGTGGCATACTGCTTGACGGTGACATCAGCAGAGAATACTCCGGACGAGGAAATGTTTTCTATTGCCATCTTGTTCCAGGTGAAACGGTCCTTGTAAAGGTCCTCGAGCCGCTTCTGGGCCGCAAGGTACGAGTCGAAGTCCTTGAGCACGAAGAACTCGTCGTTGTAGTCTATGAGGCTCCTGAATATGTCGCTGCCTTCTGTCGAAATATCCTTGATGAATCCATTGACCAGGCTGTCCAGGACCGCCTTGATCCTCTGGTCGGAATTGTACAGATCCCTTGAATTGTAGCCGCCGTTCCTGTAGTAGTTCAGGACCTCCTGCTCAGACATTCCGAATATCACTATGTTCGGAGCTCCCACTTCCTCAAGCATCTCAACGTTGGCACCATCGAGCGTTGCCAGAGTGATTGCTCCATTCATCATGAATTTCATGTTGCTGGTCCCTGAAGCCTCCTTGGTGGTCGTGCTTATCTGCTCTGAGATCTCAGCTGCCGGTATTATCATCTCAGCAAGGGTCACTCCGTAGTTCTCGAGGAATACCACCTTTATCTTGTCCTTGACCCTTGGGTCATTGTTTACCTGTTCACCAAGCGCGTTGATGAACTTTATGATCTCCTTGGCGTAATAATATCCAGGAGCCGCTTTCGCACCGAATATGTAGGTCCTTGGCAGCATGTCGAATTCTGGATTGGTCACAAGCTCAATGTACTGGTACAGGATATGCAGCGCATTCAAAAGCTGCCTCTTGTAGGCATGAAGCCTCTTGACCTGTATGTCGAATATCGAGTTGGGGTCGACTGTGATGCCGTTCTTTGCCTTGATGTATTCCGCCAGCCTTGTCTTGTTGGCAAGCTTGATCCTCTGGATCTCGGACTGCACCTGGTCATCCCTCTTGTAGCGCTTCAGGAGCTTAAGGTCCTGAGGATTCCTTCTCCATGAGTCACCTATGGTCTTGTCAAGGAGAGCTGCAAGCTCGGGGTTTGCCAGCATGAGCCACCTTCTGTGGGTGATTCCGTTGGTCTTGTTGTTGAACTTGTAAGGATACAGCTGATAGAACTCCTTCAGCTCCTGCTTCTTGAGCAGCTCCGTATGGAGCTTTGCGACTCCATTGATGCTGTGGCTTCCGATTATGCAAAGGTGAGCCATCTTTACGTAGCCGTCTGAAATTATGGCAGTCCTGTCGATTACGGCAGGATTGATATCAGCGCTGAGTGCAAAGGAATCCCTGTATCGCCTGTCGATCTCCTGTATGATAAGCAGTATCCTTGGAAGGAGCTGCTTCATCATGTCGATCGGCCACTTCTCGAGAGCCTCTGACATTATTGTGTGGTTGGTGTAGCTCATGGTTGCCTGGGTTATCCTCCAGGCCTCCTCCCATTCAATCCCTTCTTCGTCCATGAGTATCCTCATGAGCTCCGGGATAGCTACAGCGGGATGAGTATCGTTGATGTGTATCGCCACCTTCTCGCCGAATTCGGAGAGCGGCAGACCCAGCTCCTTGAACTGCTTCAGGATAGTCTGGATGCCGGCAGATACGAAGAAGTATTCCTGCTTCAGCCTCAGGAGCCTTCCCTCATAATTGGAGTCGTCTGGGTACAGCACTTCTGAAATGCTTTCGATCTCCCTTTTGTATGAAAGGACGTTCCTGAAGGAGCTTCCTCCTGCAGGGATACCTGCATCTATGGAGTCTATTTCAGCGCTCCAGAGCCTCAGTGTGTTTATGGTCTTGTTTTCGTAGCCGACAAGAGGTGTATCATATGGAACTGCCAGGACCTCCTGATACCCTGTATGGATGGGAGTAAGCTCGCCATCTTCCTCAGGTCTCATCCAGGCATCTCCGTAGAACCTTACCTTCACCGCATGGTCAGGCTTCCTTACCTCCCAGACATTAGCATCCCTCAGCCAGTTTTCCGGCAGCTCTATCTGGTATCCACCGACTATCTTCTGCTGGAACAGGCCGTATTTGTACCTGATGCCGTTACCATGCCCCGGTATTCCGCTTGAAGCCATGGAATCCATGAAGCATGCCGCAAGCCTTCCAAGTCCGCCGTTGCCAAGACCTGGGTCTACCTCGACCTTCTCTATGTCAGTGAGGTCTATTCCCATCTCAGTCAGTGCTTCCTTTACTGTATCCCTTATACCAAGGTTCAGGAGGTTGCTTCCGAGAAGCCTTCCGAGGAGGAACTCAATAGAAAAGTAGTATACCTGCTTTTCTCCGTATTTTTCGTATTTTCGTGCAGTCTTTGCCCAATTTTCAGATATGTAGTCCTTGACCAGGTATCCAAGGGCGAAGTATTTCTCCGAACTGGAGGAATCCTCTATTTCCTGTGAATACAGGCTGAGCATCTTTTTCTGAAAATCCTTCTTGAATTGCGCTTTGCTGATTATCATCTGAAATCTCCTTATGTGGTCAATCTTTTGTACAGGTCCAGGTACTCCCTTGCTGAGCTCTTCCAGCTATAATCCGTTCTCATGCCGGCAAGCACGATACCTCTCCAGGCTTCCTTGTCCTTGTAAAGCTCAAGTGCCCTCTGTACCGCCTGCATCATGTCGTAGCTGTCGTAGTTCGTAAAAGTGAAGCCAATTCCCTCTCCGGTATATTTGTTGTATGGCGCGACTGTATCCTTGAGTCCGCCGGTCTCCCTTACAATGGGTACAGACCCGTATCTCAAAGCCATCATCTGCGACAGACCGCAGGGTTCGAAGAGCGATGGCATCAGGAACATGTCGGTGCCGGCATAGATCCTCTGTGCCAGAGGTCCGTTGAAGGTTATGTTGGACGATACCTTCAGCGGGTACTTGAAGCTGAAATACCTGAACATATCTTCGTATCTTCTTTCACCGGTGCCAAGAACCACCAGCTGAATGTCGTTCTTCAGCAGTTCCTCCATGGCATGTGCGATGAGGTCAAAACCCTTCTGATCTGTCAGTCTTGATATTATACCAATTAAAGGTACATCTTGTCTAATTTCAAGCCCAAGTTCCTCTTGGAGAGCCCTTTTGACCTCGTATTTCTTCTCTACGTTCTTTAATCCGTAGTTTACGGGTATGTCCTTGTCCTTTCGGGGGTCGTTGATTGAGTAGTCGATGCCGTTAATAATTCCGACAAGCTTGTAGGATACCTTCTGCATAAGGCCGTGAAGCCCTTCACCGAAGAATTCGGTCTTGATCTCCTCAGCATAGGTGGGGCTTACGGTTGTGACCATGTCGGCGAAATTGACACCGCCCTTCATGTAGTTTACGTTTCCGAAGTATTCGAAGCCGAAATCCTGCAGAAGCTCAGTTCCCAGTCCGAGGAGGTCACTTAGGACTGAAGGCGGATATACACCCTGGAACCTTAAGTTGTGTATGGTCAGGATGGTCTTGACCTTCGCAAATTGCTTCTCCCATTTGTACTTCGTCCTGATAAGCACAGGAACCACGGCAGTATGCCAGTCGTTGCAGTGTATGATGTCAGGAACGAATTCGATCCTTGTAAGTATCTCAAGGATCGCAGATGAGAAGAAGGAGAACCTTTCACCATCGTCAAAGTAGCCATAGGGTGCTTCCCTGTCAAAATAGTACATGTTGTCGATGAAATAGTACTCTATGCCGTCCTTCTTCAGGTACTCGACCCCGAGGAACTGCTCTCTCCAGCCAACCTTCAGTGTTGTGGAGAACAGGTGGGTCATCTTGTCCTTGAACTCCTTCTTAATGGTGCCGTAGTTGGGCATTATGACCCTGCAGTCCTCTCCCATGGCATTTAGAGCCTTGGGCAGTGCATAAGCCACATCGCCCAGGCCTCCGGTCTTAAGGAATGGATAGCATTCTGATGTCGCGAACAATATCTTCATAAAATTGCCTCCATATCATCAGCGGCCCGGTGTAGCCGGACCGCATCGAATTTATTCAAAGCGCTATAGTATGGTACCCTTGTCTACAACCACAGGATTCTTCGGGTCTCCCTTGAGCTCGGTACCTTCAGTTATGATTACCTGCTTGTCGGTTATGACGCAGTTGAGGCTGCTATTCTCCCTGATCTCACCGTTCTGCATTATGATCGAATTCTCCACGACCGCACCTTTTGCGACGTTCACTCTTCTGAACAGCACTGAGTTTCTTACAGTACCTTCAATCTTGCATCCGTTTGCTATGAGCGAGTTTTCAACTACTGAGTCCGGATGGTAGTAGGATGGGACCTCATCCTTGACCTTGGTGAGGATCACCCTGTCCTGGAAGAACAGGTCCATTATGTTTTTTTCATCAAGCATTTCCATGCTTGCCCTGAAGTAGTTCTCAGTGGAATTTATGCACCTTACAAGTCCGCTGAATCTGTAGCCCTTGACCTTGTACTTGGCTGAGGCATAATGAAGTACATCTGTAAGATATACATTCTCCCCTGTAGCGACAGCATCGGTTATCATGTCTACGAGAAGCTCCTTCTTGACGATGTACATCTCCATTGAGATCTTCTTCTTTTCCTTGTCTATGACATCCTTCCTCTTGATGTTCTTGCCAACCGCAACTACGTTTTCATATTCGTTAAGGGTCACAGTGGAGCATCTGTCGAAATGGACGTTGCTCTGACTTACCTCACGGTATACTACCGTTACATCAGCTTTGGTCTCTAAATGCTGCTTCAGCACATCCTTGTAGTCTATGTTGCAGACCATGCTGCTTCCTGTGATTATGACATACTCACCATGAGCTTCCGTAAGGAAATCAAGGTTTGAGAAGTAGTTGTGTATGTCGCCTCTAAGCTGGGTCATTGTCTCAGCGTTGCTGTACGGTGAGAAGTAGAATATACCGCCGTTCTTCCTGTCAAGGTCCCATTCAGCACCACTCTTGATATGGTCCATCAGTGACCTGTACTTATCGTTCAGGAATATGCCGACAGTATCGACACCGGCGTTCATGAGATTTGAAAGCGCGAAGTCGATGATACGGTATCTGCCAAGGAACGGTATGGAGGCTATCGGCCTGTTGTAGGTCAGCTGCTTGATGTAGTAGTCGCTTTCGCTAAGGTTAACAAGCCCTATCAATTTATTCCTGTACATTAGACTGCACCTCCATAAACTTCATTCTCGCCTACTACGGCAATCTCACCCTTTTCGTCTATGACTGAGTTGTCGGGTATGACTGCACCTTCGCCGATCATGGCTTTCTTTATCATTACGTTCTTTCCTATCCTGACATTTCCCATTATCACAGAATCAAATATCTCGGTTCCCTCTCCGACTATTACCTTAGGTGAAAGGATCGATCTTCTCACCTTGCCCTTGATGAGGCATCCCTCGACTACAAGTGAATCCTTGACGTCTGCGGTCTTTGAAAGGAACTGGGGAGGCATTGAAGGATTCTTGGAGTATATCTTCCAGTTCTTGTCACTTATGTTAAGCTCGGACTCCTGGTCAAGGAGGTCCATGTTGGCTTCCCATAGTGAATCAAGAGTCCCTACGTCCTTCCAGTAGCCCTTGAACGGATATGCATATACCCTTTCCTCGTTATCAAGGAAGGCAGGTATGACGTTCTTTCCGAAGTCATCCATGTCAATACCGGAATTTATGCCTTCAACCATGTATTTCTTCAGCATCTTCCAGTTGAAGATGTATATTCCCATGGAAGCAAGATTTGATTTGGGGTTCTTTGGCTTCTCCTCGAATTCAACTATCTTCATTTCGCTGTCGGTATTCATGATGCCGAACCTCGATGCCTCGTCCCATGGGACCTCGAGTACGGCGATAGTTACCGCAGCTTCCTTTTCCTTGTGGAATTCAAGCATTGCCTGGTAATCCATCTTGTATATATGGTCTCCTGAAAGTATCAGGACAAAATCCGGGTCGTAGTCGTCAACGTAGGATATGTTCTGGTATATGGCGTGAGCAGTTCCCCTGAACCATTTCTCTTCCGTTGCGCT
>DIXH01000082.1:0-37277 GCA_002428605.1 Clostridiaceae bacterium UBA6085 | reverse complement strand
TGATCCTGTACTTGCCTCCAAATGGTACCGCAGGCTTCGCAATGCTCTTGGTGAACTTCCCCAGCCTTGTTCCCTGGCCGCCTGCCAGAATCATGGCTATCATTTCCTTTTTCATATTGTTACCTCCTTGATCTTCTTGGGTTCGATTATCAGTACGGATAATGGCGGCAGTATGACCTGGATAGAATACTGCTTCTTGTCTTGAGGCACTTTGTCTGTTGTATATTTATCCTTGGAATATTTCCAGGTTCCTCCGTGTTTCTCAAGCTCCGTATTAAGGAGCTCCGCATAGTCACCTTCAAAGGGTACCCCTATCCTCACATCATCCCTCTGTACGGGAGTGAAGTTGCACGCCACAATCAGAAAATCATTCCTGTCCCTGGCATATCTTATGAAGGTGAAAAGGCTGTGGTCCTTGTTGTCAGCATCAAGTATGTCGATGCCGTCATATGAGTCGTCGACCTCGTGAAGGCATTTCCTTTCAAGGTAGATCTGGTTCAGCTCCTTCATGAAAGCAATGTGCTTCTGGTGGGTCTCATGCTGCAGGGCGACCCATTCCAGCCCTTCCCTGAATCTCCATTCCAGCCACTGTGCTATCTCGCTGCCCATGAAATTCAGCTTCTTGCCAGGATGGCACATCATATATGCCATAAGTGTCCGAAGACCTGCAAACTTCATCCTCTCGTCGCCGGGCATCTTGTTCAGAAGCGAGCCCTTGCCGTGGACTACCTCGTCATGGGAAAGTGCAAGCATGAAGTTTTCGCTGAAGATGTACATGAAGGAGAAGGTTATAAGGTTATGGTGATACTTCCTGTACATCGGGTCGAGGCTGAAATATTTCAGTGTATCATTCATCCATCCCATGTTCCACTTGAAAGTGAATCCCAGACCTCCGTCCTTCACCGGATGGGTGATCTTCGGGAATGCTGTGCTCTCCTCAGCTATCATGAGTGCTTCAGGATATTCCTTCAGTACCTTCTTGTTCAGCTTCTTCAGGAAATCCACTGCCTCGAGGTTTGTGTTGCCTCCATAGATGTTAGGTGTCCAGGGACCGTCGTCGTAGTCAAGGTAAAGCATGCTTGATACAGCGTCGACCCTCAGACCGTCGATATGATACATCTCAAGCCAGAAGATCGCATTTGATATGAGGAAGGTCTGTACCTGGGATTTCCCGAAGTCGAAATGGGTGGTACCCCATCTGTTATTGTTCGCCTTGTTGGGGTCCGGGTACTCATAGGTAGGAGTGCCATCGAACATATAAAGCCCGTGGGCATCCCTGCAGAAATGGGCCGGAACCCAGTCCATTATTACGCCTATCCCCTCTTCATGGCACTTGTCCACAAAAGCCATAAGCTCCTTCGGCTCTCCGAACCTTGAGGTGGCGCTGAAGTAACCGGTGATCTGGTATCCCCAGGAATCGTCCAGAGGATGCTCCATCAGCGGCATGAGCTCTATATGGGTGTATCCCATCTCCCTGACATAAGGCACAAGGTCGGCAGCAAGCTCAGAGTACGTGAAGTATCTTCCGTCCCAGTGGCGCTTCCAGGAGCCTGCATGTAGCTCGTATATGTTCACAGGTGACCTTTTTATCGGATTTGCCCTCTTTGCCTCGTAGAAGGCTTCATCGGTCCATTGGAAGCCCGTAAGGTCCTTTATTACAGATGCTGTCTTCGGCCTGACTTCAGACCAGAATGCATAGGGATCGCTCTTGTAAAGCTCCCTCCCGTCCTGAGTAACTATGATGTATTTGTATGCGGTTCCCTCGGTTATACCCGGTAGGAACACCGACCATATGCCGGCAGCTCCAACAAGCTTCATATCAGTCTTTGCCCAGCTGTTGAAATCTCCTGACAGGTGGACGAGCCTGGCATTTGGAGCCCATACGGTGAACTGCACGCCTGATACTCCATCAATGGTCAGCACATGTGCCCCCATGAACTCATAGCTCCGAAGATGTTCACCTGAATTGAAAAGAAAATGATTGAACTCGGTATTCATGGACATTTCCATGCTGTCCGTACCTGCTGCCATATGCTACCTCCATGGGTCATATTGGGCCGATCGATAATCATTTGCTTTGCACGAATGCATAAAATGCGATATTTTGATTATCAAACTGGTTATTTTAACATTTTCTTTCATGATAACGCTTTCTAAACCCATAATACCATATTTGAAGCGTCTTTTATACTCACACTTTGCATAATACAGCCATTTGAAGGCAAAAAAAGGAAGCGGCTACCGCCTCTTGAGGCTGAATATTCCACTTCCATTATATCGCAATTTGATATAATATGTAAATTCTTGTCTATGCTTCTGTACGGAATCCGATTTTTTTCAGAAGCTCGGCCATATCCTGCTTAAGCGGCGCTTTCAGGTCAAGATTATCGCCTGTCATGGGATGGCTGAACATCAATTCATGTGCATGCAGCGCCTGCCTGCTGATCATGTCAGATCCTGTTCCGTAAAGGGTATCCCCGAGGACAGGAAAGCCAAGATGAGACAGGTGTACCCTTATCTGGTGGGTCCTGCCTGTAAGAAGCTTCAGGCGAAGCAGGCTGTAGCCATTTGCCCGTTCAAGCACAGAGACCTCTGTTATGCTCCTCTGACCCCTTTCATCGATCACCCTCTGATATGGACCGTCAGGATCCCTGAAGATTGGAAGGTCTATCCTTTCGATATCGTCAGGAAAATCTCCCCTGACTACAGATAGGTACCATTTGTCCACCTTGTCCTCCTGCATCAGGTCTGACATCCTCGAATGGATGAACTGGTTCTTTGCCAGTATGATGAGCCCTGAAGTGTCCATGTCGAGCCTTGAGACAAGCCTGACGATGGTAGGCTCCCCCTTCGCCCTGAAATGGTGGATCGCAGCATTGGCAAGCGTCCCTGACTGGTAGCTCTTAGTTGGATGCACGACCATTCCGGGGTCCTTGCTCAGGACAAGCATAGATGCATCCTCATAGATGACTTCGATCGGAATGTCCTCAGGCTCGATGTGCTGGACCTCTTCTGCATCCAGAAGGACATCAATCTCATCGCCCTCCCGGAGGATGTAGTCAAGCCTTACCCTGCCGCCATTGACGTGTATCCTTCCATCCATGGCGCTCCTCTTGATCAGCCTTGAGGACAGCTTCATCTGGTCCTTCAGGAATTCCCTGATCTTTTTTCCGTGATGAAGCTCCGGTATAGTCATATTTATCCTGTCCATGCAATTGCCTCCATTTTCTGATGTTTACCCTGTCCTGTCCCTGAGAAGTACCAGGAAATGGTTCCTTGCGTTCAGGGTATCAGGATCTATGTACTTTCCTGACCTTATCAGGTACGACAGGCTCAGGTCTAGACCGAAAAGCATTGCGGAATCAAGGTCCTTGCCTGAAAGCTTCCTGAGGGCATCTATGCCCTTGAAATCCCGGTCCTCCTCTATCATGTCAGCAAGGAACACAACCTTCGCAAGGTCGCACATTCCGGCTGTGCCTGTGGTGTGCCATCTTATGGCATCAAGGATCTCGGGATCGGAAATTCCAGCTTCGGTTTCTGCGAAGACCGCAGCAGCAAATCCATGCAGGACTTCTGCAGGCCGTGTCGATTCTCTTCTCCCTTCAGGGTGGCTCGAAAGGTACTCCCTGAGTTCATTCTCTTTGCGGAACTTCTGACTGTCATGGAGATATGCGGCAAGCCTCGCCTTTTTTACGTCCAGCCCGTGGAGAGAAGCAAGCTCACCGCTGGCTTTCACCACCCTCAGTGTATGAAGATACCTGCCTTCCTTGAGATGTTTCCTTATGTATGCGTCAATCTCAGGTTCTGTCCACATTTTTGCCTCCGTAAAGGTTGTTGTCAGATATATAGGTCTCAACCCGCTCCGGGACCATGAACCGTATGCTTCTTCCTTCATACACCCTTCTCCTTGCATCGCTTGAGGATATCTCAAGTATGAGTGAGTCGAGCATCAGGGGCTCCTGGCCAAGTGAATGCACGAATTCAAGAGCTTCCTTTCTCATTTCGTGAGGATAGGACCTTCTTTCAAATACGGCGAGCCTGGCAGAACCGAGGATCCTTCCTGGTTCCCTCCATCTTGAGAATTCTATGAAGGAATCCTCGCCTATGATGAAGAACAGCTCGTCAAGAGGATACTCCTCCTTGAGGTGCTCCATAGTAAGGTAAGTATAGGAGACATCCTCCCTGAGGATCTCATAGTCTGAGATAATAATATTTTCAATGCCAAGAAAGGCCAGTCGGAGCATCTCCAGGATGTGACCCGGATCCCTTTCTTCAGCCTTCTTGTGTGGAGGTATGTAGTTAGGCATTACTATGAGCCTGTCGAGGCCGAGTACTTCTATGGCCTCGACAGCCATGTAGACATGTCCGTTGTGGACGGGGTTGAAGGTTCCCCCGAGTACCCCCGTCTTCATCATCGCGGGAGTTCTATCTTGGGGTTGTTCTTGCTTTTCTTGTAAAGCACGATCTTGCTGCCGATCACCTGGACACCTTCACAGCCAAGTGCCGAGCAGATCATATCGGATGCTTCCCTTGGATCCATTCCGCTGTTATCAAGGACACTGAGCTTTATGATCTCCCTTTTCTCGAGTGCCGCTTCGATCTGGCTGAGGAAAGGAGCTTCAATGCCGCCCTTACCGAGCTGGAATATTGGTTCAATCTTGTTTGCGAGGCTTCTTAAGTAAGCCCTCTGCTTAGTAGTTATCATGTTTACCACCTATACGTAGAATTCGAATTCGAAATTGTTCAGCCTTACTGTGTCTCCGTCGCCTATTCCCATTTCCTTCAGCTTGTCAAGGACACCCTTGTTCCTGAGGACCTTGTGGAAGTATCTGAGGGAATCAGGATTTTCGACGTTGACGACATCGAGGAGCCTGTCGACGAAGGACCCTGATACCACGAACACGCCATCTTCATCCACATTGATCTCATAGGTGAAGTGCTTCTCTTCAGGAATGAAGAGGTCATCGACCGTATAGAGGGTATCTTCTACCGGGATCTCGGAAAGCTTCCTGGCACATGCCTTAAGCAGTTCGTCGACTCCCGCACCTGTAGCTCCGGAAATCCTGTATATGTCGGTGTAGCCGAGCTTTGATATCTTTTCCGTGAAATCTTCGAAGATGCTCTCTTCGTATACCAGGTCAGACTTGTTCATTGCAATGATCTGTGGCCTTGAAGCAAGACGGGCATCGTATTTTTTAAGCTCTTCATTGATCATCAGGAAGTCCTCATAAGGGTCCCTGCCTTCAAGTCCGGAAATGTCAACCACATGAACGAGAAGCCTTGTTCTCTCTATGTGCCTCAGGAATGCGATCCCAAGTCCAACACCTTCAGCGGCACCTTCGATAAGTCCCGGAATGTCAGCTATGACAAAGGGGTTGATTCCAGGAAGGCTTACAACTCCGAGGTTCGGAGTGAGTGTCGTGAAGTGGTAGTTTGCGATCTTAGGGGTAGCCTTTGTCACCTTTGAAAGGAGAGTAGACTTTCCTACGTTCGGGAATCCCAGGAGTCCCACATCAGCAAGAAGCTTCAGCTCAAGGGTTACGGTCCTGTCCTCCGCAGGCATTCCGGGCTCTGCGAAATCAGGCGCCTGCCTTGTCGGGGTCGCAAACTTTGCGTTACCCTTTCCGCCTCTTCCACCTCTGAGTACAGTGATCCTGCTGTCCCTCTTAGAAAGGTCCGCGATTATCTTTCCGGTTTCCTTGTCTTTGATAACTGTTCCCATAGGAACCTTTATGATCAGGTTCTCTCCTGCCCTTCCGTAGGACCTTGAAGCGCCGCCTTGTACTCCGTCCTCGGCCACATACTTCCTCTTGTACTTGAAATCAAGGAGTGTTGTCAAATCGGGATTGACCTCGAATATGATGTCTCCGCCTTTTCCGCCGTCTCCGCCGTCCGGTCCTCCCAGGGGAACGTATTTCTCTCTCCTGAAGGAAACCGAGCCGTTTCCGCCCCTGCCGCTCTTAAGGTATATGTCAGCTATGTCTATAAACATGTTCATTTTTCCACCACCTGTATTTTCCGGCAGGGTTTCTGCCAATAAGCTTGCATCAGTTCAATTATACCCAAATGAAGGGTAAAAGAAAACCTGCCTATTCAGCAGGTTGAAAATACGATTATTCAGCTATTGCTTCCAGCTCTACCTGGTAAACGCTAGCTTTCTTCTTGTCCTTGCCAAGTCTCTCGTATCTTACGACACCGTCGATCTTAGCGAACAAAGTATCATCTTTGCCTTTTCCAACATTGGTACCAGGATGGATCTTAGTCCCTCTCTGCCTTACCAGTATGTTTCCCGCAAGCACGAACTGTCCATCGGCTGACTTAACGCCGAGTCTCTTTGACTGCGAGTCTCTTCCGTTTCTTGTACTACCTCCGCCCACCTTGTGCGCGAAGAACTGAAGGTTCATTATAAGCATGGTTACACCTCCTCTTCGATTATCTTGATATGATCTGTGTATTGGGTTTCGATTGCCTTCATACCCAGCCTTAGTGTCTCAAGAAGTACCTGGGCCTTTTCCTTCTCAGCATCACTTGCTTTGTCGATGCTCATCGAGAAATAGCCGCCATCCTGTTTCATGTCAAGCCTGTTCGGTATCTTCAGGATTTCATCGATCCCGTTGTAGATCATCATGCACTGGGCAGTCGCCGCAGCGCAGACTATGTCTTCTCCATAACTTCCGTAGTCAGCATGTCCTTCGAATGTGAAGGATATGAGCTTTCCGGACCTTCTCAGGAATCTAGCCTCCAACATATTACGCTTCGATCTTCTCGATCAGGAGCTTAGTGTATGGCTGTCTGTGACCCTGCTTCTTTCTGTAGTCCTTCTTTGGCTTGTATTTGAATACAATAACCTTCTTTGCCTTGTCCTGGGCTACTACCTTGGCAACTACCTTTGCACCGTCTACAACCGGAGCGCCTACCTTGAGCTCTCCTTCTGCTGTTGTGACTGCAAGGACATCAGTAAGCTCAACTGTTGAATCAACATCAGCAACGAGCTTCTCAACGTATATGACGTCGCCTTCGGATACTTTGTACTGCTTTCCACCTGTCTTCAAAACTGCGAACATAAAACTTTCCACCTCCTCATACCAGTACTCGCCATCGAGGTAAGCATGCTTTTTAAAACCTCTTCTGTGCGGCCTACAAGGTATTGTACCACCAGTAACTGATATATGTAAAGCAAAAATTACGGATTTATCAGATATTTCTCCTTATCCCTGATCTGGGTCCCGAAAATGAGGGGCTCCAGGATGAAATGCTCATGTGTTCCGGAGAAGGTCAGATAGATCCTCCTGTCTCCTGAATCTATGCTCCTTATGAAGCCTGTGATGTCCGCTTCGATCCTCGCCCTGAATCTTTCATTGAGCACGATATGGAAATCCCTGACATCCGCAGACTTGAGTTCCCTTTTAAGCTCATTCCTTATGAGCCATAGGGTGTATTCCAGGGAAAGAAGCTGGCCCGTACCGCAGCAGGTACATTTTTCACTTATATGGCTTCGTACAGGAAGTCCCCTTCCCCTTCTTGCGATCTGCATTATTCCAAGCTCAGTCAGAGGATATGCGGTTGCCTTGCTGTGATCCCTCTTCAGTTCAAGAGTGACCTTTTCAAGAAGCTCCCTCCTGCTCTCGTCATCCTTCATGTCAACGAAATCGACAGCAATGATTCCAAAGAGATTCCTCAGGCGTATCTGTCTGACGGCTTCAGCAGCAGCAACAAGGTTAAGCTCCAGGGAGGAGTCCTCACGGCTTCCCTTGCCCTGCTTTTTGGCACTGTTGACGTCGATGACATGCATGGCCTCAGTACTTTCTATGACGAGGTTTCCCCCTCCTGCAAGTGATACCCTGGGGCTTAGCAGCTTTATTATCTCCTTCTCGATTCCGTAGAAGTCAAAAAGACCCTGCGGATCCCTGTGAAGAAGGGATGGCAATGAAAACTCTCTCTTGAGGTGGTCCCTTGTCTCTTCAGAGTCTGCATAGACAAGGTTCAGGTCAGTGAAGTTGTCCCTTATGACTCTGCCAAGGACTGATTCGTCTCCGTAGATCTTCCTCGGACCGATTCCATTCTCAGCCTTCCTGAGTGCTTCATCGAAGGCTGCCTTCAGCTCCTTGATCTCATCAAGGATATCCTCCTTTGAGGCTTCAAGTGAAGCTTCCCTGTACAGTACCCTGTAGCCCTCGACAGTTATCAGGTTTCCGTGCCTTTCGAGCAATGCCTCCGGGTCTAGCTTCTGCGAATATGTGATCCCCTTTCCGATTGAAAGGACGATGTATTTACCTGCAATTGAGACCTTGTCAGTAACCTTCGCACCTTTGCCTCCGGATTTTTCCTTCAGTACCTCGACAAGTATCCCTTGTCCTTCCCTGAAGTCCTTTAGCCTTGACTTATCCTGCACGAACATGTACCCGTTCTTCACATCACCGATATCGATGAAGACCGAGCTAAGTGAAACTACAGTATTCTTAACGACGCCAAGGATAAGGTTTCCGGGCAGTATCCCCTTGTCCTTTTCTTCAAAATGGCATTCCGTGAGGATGCCATTCTCCTTGACAGCTATCCTTCTTGTCCAGCTGTCCTCAATGAATATCTCCTTCAAATCAAACCTCCAAAAGTCCTAGAATAAGGTTGTTTTTCTCTTCATCCCAACATTCAGCACCATGCCAAGCGCAATGAAGGTGGTGAGGACCGAGCTTCCGCCATATGAGACAAGCGGCAGCGTAATGCCCGAAATAGGCATCAGTCCCATGGTCATCCCGATGTTCTGAAGTATCGAGAACAGGAAGATTGAGAAGACTCCGACAGCTATGCACCGTCCGAACAGGTCCTCGGTTGTCTTGGCGATCTTTATCATCCTGTACATCATGTAGCCGTATAGTGCAAGGAGGAAGACCCCTCCTGCCAGGCCGAAGTTTTCTGATATAACCGAGAATATGAAATCCGTGTGGTTTTCGGGGACTCTCCTGTAAAAGCCTGCGGTTTCTGAGCCCGTCAGCTTGCCTGAGCCTATTGCGATGATGCTCTGTGAAAGCTGATAGTTGATCCCGAGGTCAGAGCCCTCCTGGTAAAGGAATGACGAAAGCCTGGCCTTCCAGTGGCTTGGAAGAAAATCAGTGCTCAGGACGAAAATGACGGAAGCGGCAATGAAGCCGAATCCGCTTCCTATAACCTTCATCGACAGCCCGACGGAAAAGAATATTCCAAGGGTTATGAAGAAGGTTACCATGGTCAGTCCCATGTCAGGCTGAAGCATCATGAGGACCATGGGGATGAGGGCGTAGATTGCAGTTGTGACAAAGCCACCTACAGTATTGACATCCCCATCGGTCTTCTGGAGCCTTTTTCCCAGCATCATCATTGTTGTGAGCTTCGCAAACTCCGCCGGCTGGAGTCCTCTCTGTCCGATTGAGAACCATCCGGCAGCTCCCTTGACCTTTGAGGTCGCAAGTACCACCAGAAGCATCACTACTGTGATCCAGTATAGGATCTCCACAACCTTGTATATCATCCTGTAATCAAGCAGAAGGATTATGTATACAACGAAGAGTGAAACAAGCAGCCATGTCAGCTGGAGCCGGGCATAGTAGATGCCTGAGGACTCATAGGTAGCCCTGTATATGTTGTATGCGCCGAAAATGAGTATCAGGACCGCAGGAACAAGGATTCCCAGGTCGATTTCACGAAGCTGTTTTTTGTCTATCATGAAGGGTCTTAAAAAATTCATATAATTCTCCAAATAAATAAGATGCTGCAGGTCAATAGCATAATTCTAAACCATACAGCATCTTTTCGCAATTAAAGGACCCTTAACTTAGTATTAAGAATGGTTAACCCTGCCTCATCTTCTTGATGGGAATGTTTGCGACGAGCGCAGGAACAGAGCCATACTCAGTCTCGGTTGTAGTCATCTGGAGCTCCATGTCCGCATCTATCTCCACGTACTTACGGAGTACATCCATGATCTCATTCTTTATGTTTTCAAGAAGCTCAGGAGATACATCTCCCCTGTCATGCATAAGGATAAGCTTTAGCCTGTCCTTGGCAACCTCCTTGGAACCTGTCTTTTTCTTGAAGAAACTAAAAATATCCATTCTCCCGCCCCCCTATCTCTTTTTGAAAAGCTTCGACAGCCTTACGAGGAAACCTTCTTCCTCCGGCTTCAGATCAAGCAGTGGAACATCTTCCCCGGAGATCCTCTTCGCGATGTTGAGGAAAGCGGCTCCTGCCCTGGTGCCTTCCACAAGCACTATAGGTTCGCCCTTGTTGGTGGATACGGTTATGCTCCTGTCATCAGGGACCACGCCTAATAGCTTCACTGAAAGTATCTCCAGAATGTCATCGATGTTCAGCATGTCGCCGTTCTCGGTCATCTCATAGTTAAGCCTGTTTATTATGACCCTGTGGTTCTCTATTCCCTTCGCATCCAGCTTTCCGATGACCCTGTCTGCATCCCTTACGGAGGTGACTTCAGGGTTGACAACGATTATTGCGCTGTCGGCTGCAGCGATGGAATTCTCGAAGCCCTGCTCTATTCCGGCAGGACAGTCGATGAGTATATAGTCAAACTCTTCCCTGAGGTCATTGACTAGTCCGATCATCTGCTCTGTGGAAATGTCGTTCTTGTCCTTTGTCTGTGCAGTCGGCAAAAGGCAAAGGTTTGGAAGCCTCTTGTCCTTGATAAGGGCCTGCTTCAGCTTGCATCTCCCATCGAAATAGTCGATCATCGTGTAGACGATCCTGTTCTCAAGACCCATGAGTACGTCAAGGTTCCTAAGGCCTGTGTCTCCGTCTATTACTACGACTTTCTTTCCCATCTGCGCAAGGGCTGTTCCGATGTTGGCTGTAGTCGTCGTTTTTCCGACTCCACCCTTACCTGAGGTTATTACAATTGATTCTGCCATGTTTTCATTCTCTCCTTTGAACTTAGATGATGAATTTTCCCGGATTGTAGGGTTCTACATATATGGCGCCGTCCTTAAGCTTTGCAACTTCAGGATAGCTGGTCTTGTTCGATTCGGGTGGCCTTGCGAATATGCCCGCAATCGAAAGAAGCGCCGGTGTCATTCCAATTGCTGCTATGATCGCATCCTCGTTTCCCGATGAACCTGCGAATACCCTGCCTTTTAGCTGTCCCATGATGATTATGTTCCCTTCGGCATGTATCTCCGCTCCGATGTGGACATCTCCGACCACCACCACGTTGCCCGGATAGTCCACCAGGGCTCCGCCTCTCAGGCTCTTTGTGATGAATTTGGTCTGTCCTTCACCTATTCCCTTGAATACCTTTGGAAGCTCCTCACGCCTGTTTGATTCTTCAAAATGTATGCTTGGAATGTTCAGCTCTTCCATTAGAGCCTGTCTGAGATAGTCCATCTCCTGGTCCTTCAGCCTTATCGGATATGTCGTGATGAACATGGCATTTCCGTCGTAGAATTTCCTAAGAGGCTCCATCTTCTGCTTTATTGCATCAGCAAGCTCCGCCATGGAGCTGAATTCCATTAGATTGATAAGAAGGTTCAGTCCCTTCCTGTTTCCCTTTATCTGAAGTCTGTCGATCCCCATTTCAACCTCCGTCAATGCTGCGATTTAACGCTCAACTCCTATTCTATAAGAATCGGAGAAATAATGCTATAGCTAAAGATGGCATAAAAAAGTAAAAATCCTTGTGCCCAAGGATCTTTTAGAATTTCCACTCTTTTTTCATGTATGGTACACGCCTTAGAGAAACGATGCTTCCATGCATTAAAAGCGCGAATATAAGCGTATGGATCCCTGCTACAGGGATGCTTGAGGAATTTGCTCCGAACCCGAATAAAGTCAGAAGTGAAAACATAAGAAGGCTCTTGAGAAGGGCTCCGCCTGTCGTAAACAGGACTTCCGCTGAATGCCTGCCCTCCTTGAGGGTCGTGCCGATCTTGGACAATCCAAGGAATATCACCAGGTTTATAAGCATGTTCATCCCGAATGCATAAGGAAAGAATATGTCCTGCAGGAAACCTGTCAGCAGCGCCATGGTAAAGGCGTCATCAAAGTCCCCCTGAACAGAGAATATTGATCCGAAGGTGAAGAGAAGGCTTCCATATGCCCCCCATGCGCTGAAGAAAGGAATAAGTGTCATGTCAAGGAGAAACAAAGCCAGGGAGATGAATGAGAGTATTGCCAGCCTCAACTAGTACTCCACCTCCCCGGATGTCTTAGGTACCACAACATAGAGCCGTTCAGCCCTGTCAAAATCAACAGCAGGCTTTACGACTGCCGTCATCATGAGCTTCCCCTTATCTTCTGCAACTGAAACCACCTCGCCGACATATATGTCGGGAGGATAGAATCCGCCGAGTCCGCTGGTGACGATGCTGTCACCTGCCTTGACCAGAGAATCAGCAGGCAGATAGGTGACCTTTGCCAGCTGCTCGTTGCCCGCTCCGCGCTGACCCTGGAGTATGCCGGAATTCTCGCTTGTTTCAACCACCTTGACGTGTATTGAGATGTTTTCGCTGGATATGGTCTCGATTATCGAGAACGATCCCGATACCTCTGTGACCTGTCCGACTATTCCATCAGGCGACATCACTGCCATGCCTTTCATTACTCCGTCACCTGAGCCTCTGTCGATCGTATATGCGGTAATGATTCCGCTTCCGGTGACATTGATGATGTTGACACCGAGGTAATCATACTCCGCCCTTCTGTCCTTGAAGGAGAACATGGATTTCAGCGACTCGTTTTCTGACTTCATCATTTCATATTCCCGAAGCCTGGCTTCAAGCTCGGTATTTTCCTGAGAAAGCTGAGCGTTTTCCGCCATTATCTCCTCATAACGGAGAAAGAAGTCAATAAGCGTCTCAAGCCTCTTGTTTGCCGAATACATGACCATCTGAACCGGACCTAGTGCCGCGCCTGCTCCGCTTTCGATCAGAGTCTTGTGGTCCCTGTATACGGTTGTCCCTATTAGTATCAAAAGGATGGCTGACGCCGAGATCACTCTCGAAGCCAGCCTGTTCCTGAAAAGTGCAATTATCCGATTCATCTCGAGATCTTGTCGAAGTTGTCCAGTGCCTTGCCGGCGCCAAGGACCACACAGTCGAGAGGAGCATCGGCGATCATTACAGGCATGTGGGTCTCATGGGTAATGAGTTCTCCGAGTCCCTTCAGAAGCGCGCCTCCACCTGCAAGCATTATGCCCTGGTCCATGATGTCTGCCGCAAGCTCAGGCGGTGTCTTCTCAAGAGTTGTCTTTATTGCGTCTATGATGTCGCTTATGGGCTCGTGAAGGGCTTCCCTTATCTGAGCCTCTGTTACCTGTATTACCTTAGGAAGTCCTGTCACAAGGTCTCTACCCTTGACATCCATGACTCCCTCTTCAGTTCCTTCCACCTTGAATGCGGAACCGATGGTCATCTTTATGTTCTCTGAAGTCCTCTCACCGATCATGAGGTTGTATTCTCTCTTGATGTAGGCGACTATTGACTGGTCAAGCTCGTCACCGGCTATCCTCAGTGACTTTGCAACTACTATGCCTCCTAAGGAAACGACAGCAACCTCAGTAGTGCCTCCGCCGATATCTACTATCATGGAACCCGTTGGCTCGTCAACAGGAAGGCCTGCTCCGATGGCTGCTGCCATTGGCTCCTCCATGAGTACGACTTCCCTTGCTCCTGCCTGCTTTGTTGCCTCAAGTATAGCCCTTCTTTCGACCTCGGTGACTCCTGAAGGGAAGCAGACGATAATCCTTGGCGCGGTGAAAGCGCTCTTGGATGCCGTCTTCTCTATGAACTGCCTCAGCATTGTCTGTGTTATGTCGAAGTCAGCGATTACTCCATCCTTGAGCGGTCTTACCGCAACGATGTTTCCAGGCGTCCTTCCTATCATCCTCTTGGCTTCCTCGCCTACAGCAAGGGGCTTGTTGGTCTGTGTGTTGAACGCAACCACCGACGGCTCCCTGAGGACGATCCCCTTTCCTTTTATGTACACCAGGGTATTGGCTGTCCCGAGGTCTATGCCCATGTCCCTGCTAGTTCCGAATAAACGCATTGATTTTTCTCCTTTCAGTCTGTCAAAGTAAATTCTTTTCTTTCAAGCTTATGTAGGTTCCATCACCTATTATGATATGGTCGAGAAGCTCGATCCCTATTATCTTGCCTGCTTCCCTGATCCTTTCAGTGGCAGCGATATCCTCGCTGCTCGGAGCAGGATCCCCTGACGGGTGGTTGTGTGCAAGAATTATAGATGATGCGCTCTTCCTGATTGCTTCCTTGAATATCTCCCGAGGATGCACTATTGATGAGTTAAGGCTTCCAACGGATGCCGATGTCACTCCGATCACCATGTTCTTGGTATTGAGGAGGACGACCTTCAGCACTTCCTTCCTGTAGCTCCTCATCTCGACCATGAGGAGATTGGCTGCCGTATCAGGAGATGTTATCCTCAATGAATCACCTGACCTGTAGGTAAGGAATCTCTTTGAAAGTTCAGCTACAGAGAGTATCTGGCATGCTTTTGCTTCCTTGATCCCCTTTACCTCCATGAGCTCCTCCTTGGAGGCCTCAAGCAGTCCGTTGATTCCACTGAATATGGAAATCAGCCGGTGAGACATCGCGATGACATTTTCATCCTTGGTTCCGGTACGAAGGATTACAGCGAGAAGCTCGCTGTTGGAAAGGCTTTCTGCTCCGTACCTGAGCAGCCTTTCCTGGGGTCTTTCCATTTCGGGCATATCCATGATCCTTGTTTCCATAAAAACCTCCTGGATTATGACCCGTTCCATCAACCTAGAATATCAAGTTCCTTGAGATTCTTGTACAGGGAATTCAGCGGCAGACCCATCACATTGTAATAGTCACCTCTGATCTCTTCTATATATTTCGAGCTCTCACCCTGTATGCCGTACCCTCCTGCCTTGCCTTCCCAATCAAGGGTGTCAAGGTATTCTTCCATTTCAGCATCGGTCATTTCCATGAATTTGACATCAGTCCTTACCGAGAAGCTGCTGTCGGTATTGCCGTCAGCTGATATGATAGAGATTCCGGAGTATACGCTATGCCATTTTCCTGACATTGACCTTATCATCACGGAAGCATCTTCCCTGTCACAAGGCTTGCCATAGATGGTCCCATCAAGGGACACTATGGTGTCTGACCCGATGATGATGACATCATCTGCCATTCTGTAAACATTCCTGACACTATTGGATTTTGACCTCGACAGCTCAATCACATAGGCTGATTCGTCACCCTTATAGGGAACCAGACTCTCATCGAAGCTTGAGGCCATTATCTCATATTCAGGCAGAATGCGCCTCAGAAGTTCCTGTCTTCTTTCAGACGCCGATGCAAGGACAAATCTCAATGTTCCACCTCCAAAAGCATGGGACTCAAAATGAAACAGCCTGAGGCCGCTCCTTTTTCGTCTCATATAGTGTAACATTCACAATGACAATCTACAAGAACCATGATTTATTTTCAATGTTTTTTAAGACCCGGCTGGTTTGAAAAAGTTAATTCGACCGATCAAGAGTCAGCGGTATGGTTTCTGGCGGAAGTGTTGAAAATAATGCTATCTGTATCCATTTTGCGAGGGAGCAGGTATTTCATTCTCAGGAAAGATTCCCTGATAGTAATATTTTAGTAACAGCCAAGAATATAGGACGTTAAAAAGCCGGTGCCACTTTTGCGACACCGGTTTTTCATGCGATATGTTTGATATTGTTTTCTACCAGGCTTTGCTGGCTACTTCGAAGTATGACCTGTCGTGCAGGCATGCAGGGCACTTCGCAGGCGCTTCAAGTCCTTCGAATATATATCCGCAGTTGTTGCACTTCCAAAGCACAGGCTCTGACCTCTTGAAGTACTCGCCGCCACCTACAAGAGCCGCGAGTGTGCTGTATCTTTCCTCATGCTCCTTCTCAACCTTCGATATGTTGTCAAAGGCAAGCGCTACGTCATTGAAGCCCTCTTCCCTTGCAGTCTTGGCAAATGAAGGATAGAGATCCGTCCACTCTTCGTGCTCGCCTGCAGCTGCAGCCTTAAGATTGGACAGAGTGTCCTCGAATAGTCCTACAGGGTATGCTGCGGTGATTTCAAGCATGGTGTCGTTAAGGTCTTTTACCAGGAACTTGTAGAATCTCTTTGCATGTTCCTTCTCATTTTCAGCTGTCTCATTGAAAATGTCGGCAATCCTCAGATATCCTTCCTTCTTGGCTACACTTGCATAGTAAACGTACCTGCTTCTCGCCTGTGATTCTCCGGCAAAAGCCTTGAGAAGATTTTCCGCTGTCTTTGATCCTTTACATGAGCTCATTTGCATTCCTCCTGTTTATAACGATTATAATATAATAATAGTTATTATCAGAGCAATTGTCAAGAAGATCGGGAGTACTAAGTCAAGCAGTATAAAATCTGTGGTAAACTTAACAAAAATACCCTGACATCCTAAATCAACTGAACTGGAATATAACCATTATCACCTCAACCTCTATTATACCTCCTGCAGGATAAATAATATTCATATGCAAGTATAATTTCTGTTAACTTTACTGATGCTGGTCAATTATTGCACAAAAGTTGAAAAGTTCGCTCACGATGTCTTATAATTAACCGGGTATAGGGGGGATCGATTTGCTTGAATTAAATGATATAAGCTATATGGTTGGCAATAAGCCGATACTTCAGGACATAAGCTTCCACGTGGAAAAAGGCGAGCTTCTTATGGTCTCAGGACCGTCAGGAAGCGGCAAGAGTACGCTGCTTCGAATAATTGGAGACCAGCTGTCTCCTACATCAGGCAGCATCAGGTTAAATGGGAGGAGCATCCTGGATTACAGCCCTGAGGAATACCGGCAGAAGGTATCCTACGTGTTCCAGACACCTACCCTGTTCATGGATACGGTCATTGAAGACCTGGAGTTTCCTTACAGGATAAGGTCTGCTATCCCGGATACGAAAAGGATCAGGGAGCTTCTCCCTGAGGTAGGACTTACTGAGGATATTCTTACCAGGGAGTCACGGGTAATCTCAGGAGGGGAAAAGCAGAGGGTCGCACTGCTCAGGAGCCTCCTCATCGCTCCTGACATACTGCTGCTTGATGAGGTTACAGCTTCCCTTGACAGGGAGAATGCACGGATGATAGAAAATACGGTAAAGAACCTTTCAGCCAGAGGGATCACAATAATCTGGGTCACTCATGACCCTGACCAGCTTGAGCTGTCTGACAGGGTGCTTAGGATCCGTGATGGAAAGGTGGTGGAAAGCGTTGCCTGAAGCAGAAATAAGCCTGTATTCCCTGGCGTTCTCTTCTATCCTCGTAGTGATTTCCCTTGCAATATCATTAAGGGAGCATCTGAAGCTTGAGAAGGACATCATCATAAGCATACTGAGGGCTATAGTGCAGCTTGTTGCTGTGGGATATGTCCTGGAGTACGTCTTCGGACTTGAGAGCTTCATATTCACATTTTTCCTTCTTGCGACAATGATACTAAATGCGGCATACAATTCAAAGAAGCGAGGAAAAGGAATTGAGAATGCATTCCTGATCTCCTTCGCATCAATAGGCACCGGAACGGCAGTGACCTTAGGGATACTTGTGCTTACAGGAACACTGAGGTTCGTGCCATCGCAGATGATCCCTGTCGGAGGGATGATCATAAGCAATTCGATGATTGCAATCGGCCTTTCCTACCGGTTCATGGGGACTGCCTTCAAGGACAGAAGGAACGAGGTCGAGACAAAGCTGTCATTGGGTGCGTCGCCTTTCCTGGCATCACGGGAAATCGTAAAGGAATCAATAAGGACAGCGATGATGCCTACCGTAGATTCAGCTAAGACACTTGGTATAGTATCCCTGCCAGGAATGATGTCAGGGCTCATACTTGCTGGAGCTAGCCCGCTTACGGCCATAAGGTACCAGATCATGGTTACCTTCATGCTGTTATCAACAACTGCTATTGCAGCCTTCATAGCCTGCTATCTGGCCTACAGGGGATATTTCAACTCAAGGAGCCAGCTTAGGGCATAGAAAAAAGCAGCTGATCAAAGCTGCTTTTTCCATGCCCCTAGCTGGTCTTGTCATATTCCTTCATAAGAACCGAAAAAGCAGTCAGGAGCTTCTTCAGATTGTAATTGAAGATTGCTGTTTCGCCAGCTACAGTTTTTTCATCCGGAAGCTCCCGTTCAGGAAAGTCGATACCGATAAGGTTCCTCAGCATCACATTGTTCTCCCTTGTCACAGGGAGTGACCTTCCCATCATCGCAAGCGACTCCAGATGGATGTACACCCTTTCAGCCTGTCTTTCCATCCGCTGGAGATACCTTGATTCACCGACATCATATCTCCTCAGGTAGGGGATCTCTTCTGACAGGGCCTTGACTGAAGCCTTGAAGGAATCAAGGTCGCTGGTCATGTCTGCCAGGCCTTCATCCAGCTCAAGGAAGAGCATCTCGGATATGGTAGCCGAGGCTGTATCCCTGAACTTCCTGAATGTATCCCTTGTCGAGCGCATCAGGTCAGGCGGTGCTATTGCCAGGTTAATGAAGGTTGCGACCCCGATACCCATAAGAGTATCAAGGATCCTCCTCATGGTATATTCCAGGGGAGTCACATCCCTTTTGCCTGCAATAATAAGGATGACTACGGAAGCGCTTATTCCAATCGACCTTTTTATGCCGAGCCTGTTGCATGCATAAATGACAAGCATGACTCCCACTGACATCCTCACTGGATTGGACAGTGGCAGATAAAGCATGGCAAGGGCTGACATGGCACCCATGAAGGTTCCTATGACTCTGTTGAAGCCAGCCTTAAGGCTTGAAACCATTGACGTCTCGATGCAGATCACACTTGCGAATGTTATGTTGAATGCATCTGTGCCTGGAATAATTGTTGCCAGGAAGGACGAGACAAGGACAGCGAGACCTGTCTTAACTGTCCTCATCCCGAAGTATTTGATGTGCAAACGCATCTACTCCTTTAAGGGTTCGTTGTCGTAGCTTATGTAGTCGCTGAAACTTCCGACGTAGAGGCGGCTCTTCCTGCCAAGCTCGTCAAAAAGCATGATGTTGGTGCAGGCAGTTACACCTGATCCGCAGTGGAATATGACATCATCGAAGGCCAGGGCCTTTTCAAATGCTGCCTTTATGAAATCCATGTCCTTCAGCGAATTGTCCGGGTTGAAGCATTTCCTGTAGAATATGTTGATGGTATTTGGGATTCGACCCTTCTTCCTGTCGATGGGCTCTAAAAGCCCTCGCCATCTTTCCTCGCTTCGTGAGTCGACCACTACCTTGCCTTCCAGCTTGTCCTGCTTCGAGTATTCCAGTATTTCCTCATATGGAGCTGTCATTGACTCATCCGGAACAAGGGTTATGTTTCCTTTCTCTGACAATGGGACAACTGCATCCTTTTCCCCGGCGGCGAACTCCGAGTACCCCCCGGAAAGGACGAAGACGTCCTTCAACCCATAGTACTTCAGCATCCACCAGAGTCTGCCGGCGCTGTCATTGCCGCCGTTGTCATAGATCATGACCCTGGAATCATCTTCGAGTCCGATTGACCTTAGCTTTTCCTGAAATACCGCCATATCCGGCAGCGGATGCCTTCCCCCGTGCTGAAGGACCGGACCTGCGAGGTCAAGGTCCAGGTCAAGGCTGTATGAACCCCTGCAATGGTCCTTAAGGTATTCATCCCTCTTCCTTGCATCGATCACTGTAAGGCCGGGTTCTTTCCGTAAAAATCCGATATCCTTGAAATTCTTCATTTTTGCCTCCACGTTCACGCTATTTAAGCTCCCTGAGTACCTCAAGGAGAAGGTCGTAAGTCCTTGCCACTGATGAGATGCTTATGTGTTCCTCAGGAGTATGCACATCGTACATGTCAGGTCCCAGTGAGATCATGTCCAGTCCTTCTATCTTTTCAGACAGAAGACCGCACTCGACTCCTGCGTGTATCGCATTCACTTCTGCATCTCTTCCGTATAATCTCCTGTATGTATCAAGGAACCTCTGTCTTATCTTGGAATTCCTGTCATAGTTCCATCCTGGATATGATGAGCTTATCTCAGAGCCTGCACCGTAGATTGCAGAAAGTGCCCTGACCTTTTCGATAGTCAGCTTTTTCCTGGTCTCTACGCTGCTCCTTACAGCAAACTCAAACTTTACGCTATCCTCATCCGTCTGGAGGACTCCAAGATTGAGCGATGTCTCCACAAGACCTGGTATCTCCTGGGAAAAGTTAAGCACTCCATCCGGAAGCAGAAGGAGAAGCTCCTCAGCCTTCCTGGTCGTCTCCTTATCGAAGACCTCCGATGGAAGCGAGGCAGGTTCTGCAATCACAGACAGTCCCGGGTCCTGGGTCCTGATTTCTGCAGCAGCTACACCTGCCACGACACTAACTTCCTTTTCAAATCCTTCAGTATCTCCTAGTACGACCACAAGAGCCTCAGATTCCCTGGGGATCGCATTCATCTTTGAGCCTCCGGACAGATCCGCTATCCTCAGCTCGTATTTCTTGCAAAGGTGATGAAGTATCCTTCCCAGGATCTTGTTGGAGTTGCCTCTTTCCTTATGGATCTCCATTCCTGAATGGCCTCCCCTGAGTCCCCTGACCAGTATCCTGAAGGCAGTCCCTCCAGCAGCTTCACGGACAACAGGCAGGCTTACTATCTGCCTTGCTCCTCCCGCGCAGCTGACAAGGAATACGCCTTCCTCCTCAGAGTCAAGGTTAATGAGCATCTTCCCTGAAAAATGCGATCCATCGACTTTTGCTGCACCTAATAGTCCTGTTTCCTCCTCCACCGTAACAAGTACCTCTATTGGAGGGTGTGGTATATCGTCGCTGTCAAGGACAGCAAGGGCGTAAGCAACTGCTATCCCATTGTCCGCGCCAAGAGTTGTGCCTGTGGCATATATGTAGTCGTCGACAATTCTGAGCCTGAGGGGGTCGTTCATGAAGTCATGGACTGTATCCTTGTTCTTTTCATTGACCATGTCCATATGTCCCTGAAGTATCACTGAGGGTGAACCCTCGTAGCCTTTGGTGCCGCCTTTTTTAATTATTATGTTCAGGACCTCGTCCTGAACAACCTGAAGACCCCTCGCTTCAGCGAAGCCCTTCAGGTAGTCGCTGATACCCTTTTCGTTCCCGGAACCTCTTGGGATCATCGATATCTCTTCAAAAAATCTCATCACCTTTTCAGGCTTTAATCCTGTAAGTACACCCATTCCTATTCCTCCTTGAATTTGTCCAGAAGTCCCTTGAACATATCTCCGAGAGTTAAGTTGTCATCCTCGAAGTATCCGGCTTCTCCCTTTCCTTCGGCATCCTTTATCGACAGGCTTACCCTCTGCTTGTCAGGATTGACATCAAGCACAAGGACCTTTACCTCCTGTCCTTCCTTGAGAGCTTCCTTAGGACTGGACACATGCGAGCTGCTTATTTCGCTGACATGCACGAAGCCTTCAAGTCCGCCACCGATTGCGACAAACGCACCGGCATCTATAAGCTTGGACACCGTTCCAGGGATGATATCCCCTCTCTTTACGGAAAGGCTTGATTTCCAGGGGTCATCAGCCTTGTCCTTCAATGAGAGTGAGATCCTGTCCTTTTTCCTGTCGATCTTCAGGATATGTACCCTGACCTTGTCACCGACTGAAACAACATCAGACGGATTGCTGACTCTCTTGTATGAGAGGTCGCTTACGTGACAAAGGCCTGTCACTCCGCCAAGGTCGATGAACGCACCATAGGGAACTACGCTCTCGACAATGCCATCAACGGTATCCCCTTCCTTCAGTGTGAGAAGGAGCTTCTCCTTGAGTTTGGAATTATTTTCAGCAAGGAAGGCTTTCCTTGAGAAAATCAGCCTTCTGCCGTCCTCTTCATACTCTGCTACCTTGACATCAAGTACTTTCCCTTCCAATGACTTCAGGTCCTCGACAAACCTGTCAGATGCCATGGATGCGGGCATGAAGCCTTCTATTCCCATATATGACATCCTGAGTCCGCCCTTGACGACTTCCTTGACCCTGACCTGCAGGGGAGTTCCCTTCTCGAAGGCTTCTGTCAGGCTATCTCTTGAAAGCATCGCATCGGCCTTGATCTTCGACAGCTTTACATTTCCTTCTCCGTCATCAGCCTTAAGGACGATCACATCAATGTCGTCGCCAGCTGAGAACAATGAGGTAAGGTCTGCATCATGGTCATCGGTCAGCTCTTCCCTGGATACCACTCCATCGCTGAAATGGTTGATGTTGACAAAGATCTCGTCCTTGGTGACCTTGATCACCTTGCCCTTCAATATGTCGCCTTCGTTCAGTCTTTTAACTGAATAGCTGTCCAGCGCATCCATCATCGACATTTCATTTTCTTCCTTTGGGTTGTTCCTGTTTTCTTCCATCTTTAAAATCACAGCACCTGCTGTCTCCTTAATATAAACTAAGCTTATTATACATTTATTCCGAAAAATAGAGAAGAAGCTGAGAAACTCAGCTTCAGCCGATGTCATCCGATCTTTTTCTTTTCCTTGATGAAGGTATAGCAGTAGTCAATTATGTCGCTTCGCTTGATGATCCCTATGAAGACTCCTTCATCATCAACTACAGGCACGAAATTCTGGTTCCGTGCAAGACCTATGATGCTGTCGATGTCAGCATTGATCGTCACGACCTCATGGACCTTTCTTCTTTCGATATCCCTTACAAGCACCTTGTTTGTGTTCCTGAAGGACAAACCCGGGGTGTTTTTTATCTTCCACAGGAGGTCTCCTTCAGTCAGTGTCCCAATGTATTTACCATCCCTGTCAAGTATCGGGATCGCGGTGTAACTGTGATGCTCCATCCTTTCCAGGACCTGCCTCATGGTGGAATCCGTGTTCTCGTAGATGATTTCGGACTTTGGTGTCAGAAAAAACGCTATGTTCATTAACTGCCTTCTTTCAAAATTAATTTACTTAGGTTCAGATACATTTTAACATAACTGAAGCCTGTATTCGGTAAACGATGTCAAAGTTCAAAGTTTGTTCAGATTCTGATTACGTTTGCCTTATCCTTTAGATATTCGATCTCACGCTCATGGCATGTGAATATGATATACTGCCTGTCATGTGATCTTTCCGCAAGATAGTCAAGTGCCCTCTCAAGCCTTTCCTTGTGATAATGAACGAAAGGTTCGTCCATAATCAGGGGGACCATGCTGTCACCGAACATCATGTCGCAGGTAGCCAGCCTGAGAGAAAGGTACAGCTGTTCATATGTCCCTTTGGAGAGAAATGCACCTTCCCTTTTGAATCCATCCTCCAGGTATTCCATGGAGAAGAATTCACTCACACCGACAGACCTGTCAGTACCTGTCATCTCGCTGAAGATCCTGCTCACTCTCCTGTCCAGCTCGGGACTGTAGCCTTTCCTGAATTCCCTGTAGCTTTCCCTGATCACCTCAAGAGCAAGCTTAAGGGACTTTTCCCTTTTTAGAAGGGCTTCGGCCTCGGCTTCAAGGGACATGAGCTCATCCTCAGCCGAGATCAGGTTCATTGCACCTGCTGTCGCATCAGAAAGGCTCCTTGAAGCTTCACCGATTGCTTCGGTTAGAGCTACCTCCCTTTCAGCATTTCCCTTCAGCCGCCTGTCCAGCTCCTCGGATGTCATTCCGGGTTCAAGTCCAAGTGAATCGATGAGCTCGAGCTCCCTCATCACCTCATTCTCATCCTTGTCACCTATAAGGCTTCTTATCGAAAGGTCCAGGGCTTCCTCTCGTGCAGCCAAATTCTTCTTTTTGACCGACTGTGACCTTAGATACTCAAGATATATGCCGGTATCTGCCACGGAAGCTGAGAATCCGAATCTGGCAAGGCCTTCTATAAGGACCAGGCTCCTTGATTCAAGTGTTTCAAGGGCTATCCTTGCCTCTTTCGTCAGAGAGTCTCTCCTGGCAGCATTCTCCTTTTCAGCCGCGGTCAGGGTTCTGGCATGGTCGTACCGATTGAGGAAGTCATCCATATCCCTGCTGAGCGAGACGGCAAGGACGGAATCCCTGCGCTCGAGAAGACCTGACAGCCTTCCCTCCAGTTCCTTCGCATCCTCTTCGTCCGGCATCATGTCAATGGCCTTCTTGGCCCTCAGGACCTTCACGGGATCAAGCCCGAGCTCCTTTGAAAGGACGATTATCTCATCCTCGAGGATGTCGCTCCTCGACAGGGCCCTGCGTTTTTTCAAGGATGAGATCCTTCTGCCTGTGGCGTATGACAATATGCACAGTGCAGCCATTGCCAGGGCAAAAGGATATTCGGCCCTGAAAAGCATGAACAGTGCCGCTGACAGGAACACAAAAGGCAGGATGAAGACCCAGCTCCTAGTTCCTGGCTTAAGTATCGTGAGTACCCTCTCATAGTCTGAAAGCAGACGTTTAAGTTCGACCCTTCTGCCCGAGATCGCCTTCATTTCCCTCGAATCCGGTGAAAGGCTTCTGAGCCTTTCCGAAAGTCTTGCGATTTCCCTTTCCAAAGACACCATTTCCTTCAGCGATTCATCACTTGCGCTTCTGAACCAACCATAGCTCTCCAGTTCCATGGAGAGAGCGGTAAGTTCCCTGTCTGCCTCTACTGAGGACAATGAAGCGGCTTCATGCTCGTCCCTGAGCCTTGATATTTCAAATTCAGATTCCTCAAGCCTTTTAAGTGTTTCGTCATCAGGCACAGACCCCAGCTCGATACTTGAATCCTTTAGCGATTCAAGCTCAGACTTCATGCCCTTCAGCCGGAAGTATTCTTCCCTTATGCTCCCAAGTCTGAGCCTTTCCTTTGCCGAATGAAGCTCTGTGATTTCCTTCCTCAGTGCCTCCCTCTCATCAAGGAGGGCCTTCAGCCTTTCTTCATGGACCTGTGCATCTTTCTTGCATCTTTTGGATGATGATAGCTCCTCTGCCAAAATGGCTCTTTTCTGGTATATCGAATCTAGGCTTCCGGTCCTCCTCTGGTTCCTTATGCCCTTCAGCTCCTCCTCAATGACCTCAACAGCCTTGGTGTAGGACACATCCTCATCGCCTGTATCAATGAGGTTCGCAAGCCTCTGGACAAGACCTTCGTCGCGCTCTTCGCTGAAGGCAGCTCCCGACTGTGGTATGAAAAGCGTCTTCAGGAACGCACCGCCGCCGATCCCCAGTATATCCCTGCCAGGCTCCTGTCCCCATGGTAGCTGACTGAAGTCTTCCTTCCTGTAGGACCGGGTAGAGTCTTCCTTCCTTGAAGTGCCAAGTCTCTTTTCGATAATGCATACCTCATTGTCATGCAGAACCTCCAGCACACCTGCAGCATGTCCGCCGTCGAATGGTAGTGAACGCTTCCTTATAGTCTCCCCTCCTGACTTGGCTGATGCAAGTGACCCATAAAGTGCTGCAGCCAGAAAATTGATCAGGGTGCTCTTTCCGGCTTCATTACCTCCGTATATTATGTTTATTCCATCCTTCAGTTCCACATCAATGTCCTTCAGCCTACCGAACCTTGTGATCTTAATACGATTCAATCTCATCAGATATCCCTCTTGCACAGAGCTCTTGTGCCAAGCCTCATTGCCTCATCCAGAATTTCCCTGTCCTCACGGCCTTCGGAAATGAGCTTTTCCATTCTGGCAGAGAAGATACCGAGAAGCCCCTTACCTTCACCAGATTCAAAAGCAGGCGTTGACCGGTCGATGATCTCGCAGTCAAAAAGCTTCCTGGCCAGAAAGGACCTTATTATGGAAGCATCAATCGTTGAATGACCTGGTACCTCACCCTTCAGTATAAACCGGACTATGCTGTGGGGGTCATGCGCACCCTTGACTGATATGATATCGCACACCTCCGTGCTTGAGGATGCGCCGGTGATATCCACCTCTTCCACCAGGTATTGCCTGCCCGGCAGTTCCCTGAACTTAAGGTCTACACCGGACCTTGATATTGTTCCGGTAATGCATCCTCTGGCGCCGGCTTCGTCAAATCCCCTGCCTTCAGGTATACCGGCGTAGCCGTAGAAGGTCCTACCCTCTCTTTGTATTCCTGAAAAATCATGCCTGTGGCCGAGGGCGACATAATCAAAGCCGGATTCGGCTATTTCACCTGGCCTTATCGGATTGTAAGGGTTTTCGCTCCCCGACACTTCGCCATGCATGACAAGGATCCTTATTCCATCGAAAAGAGGTGCCCGTATCCCGGCAAGCAGGCTCCTGTTTACATTTGAATTCCTGAAGCCTGCCCCGCATACTGCCGCACCAAGCTCAGGAAGGAACACCTCCTCATAATCAGAGAATACCTTCACGTTCCCAGGCAGCTCAGCCATGGCATAAGGGCTTTGCGGTTCATAGGGATCGTGGTTGCCCGGTGATATGAATATGGGGCCTGGAAACTGTGAGAATACCCTTGAAAGGTAATCAAATGTGGATTTCCTCACCCTTGCCGAATCGAATATATCCCCTGCAAGCAGGAGAAGGTCCGCCTTTTCGCTCACCGCATGCGCTACAAGCCTTCCGACGGACTGAAGAAGCTCTTCTCTTCTCTGCTCCCTGAAATTTCCCTTATGCGATGTGAGCGGGCTGTCCAGATGGAAGTCGCCTGACTGTACGATTTTGACACTTCCCAATAATATCGACCTCCAAAAATATAGAACTCCAGTTCTATTCAATTATAGCACAGCCCGGCAGCCTTGGTGAAGCACGAGTGGTGAAAACAAAAAAAGGTGCAGCAGGTGCACCTTTTCCGGACTATCCATGTCTTCAGTCTTTCCTTATTTCGTAGGTCGATCCCGGTTCACCGAAGTGACCGAATTTGATCCTTATCTTCAGGTCATCGAGGTTGTACTTTTCCACCGGAATTTCCAGGGTTATGGTGTCATCATCCTCGGTAATATGTGAGGAGGGTCTTTCCTTGTAGCCAAGCTCCACCAGTATGTCCTCATCCCCCGTGTCCTCCACATAGCTGAATGAGCTGCTTTTGTCGGTTTCTGCATCAGCTTGGTATTCAGGGCTGAGCTCCATCTCGGCCTTTCCCTTTAAGGAATCCAGGTCGATATAGTCCTCTCCATCCTGTCCCCTGTAGTCATACGCATCGAGAAGGTCGCCCTTCTCAGCTTCGACGAGCTCGATTGTCTCCGGCTCTGCATCAAGCTGGCTAAGCGCTTCCTCCAGGACCTCGGTTTCTGGCTTGCCTGAAAATGTAGGGATTGAGTCCTCATACGACTGCGATGCATCTTCCATGTAGGAGAAGTCATCAAGAAGGTTCCCCTTCTTCTCCTCAGGAATGAGTACACTTGTATCCTGAGTCTCCGGAGTGTCAGTAAGAGCCTCTTCCAGGACCTCAGCTTCACTCATGACCTGAGCTGTAGGAATAGGGCTGTATTCAACCTCTTTTTCAAAATCCTCGCCGCTGACAGGGCTTATTGGAGCAAAAGCAGGGAGATCCGTTGATTCTGCCATCAGAGGACTCCTGTAATCATCTCCACCGCTATACCCGTAGGAGTCAAGCAGGTTACCATTTTCTTCGGCAGTCTCAGCCACCTCTGCCGCAACCACATCGCCGGCCTTGTTCAGAGCCTCTTCCTCAACAGGGTCTGCAGCCTTTTCCGTAACGTTCTCCACTGATTCTTCATAGCCACCCTCTTCCGCACCCTTATAGTCGAATGCATCCAGCAGGTCGCCGTTTTCCGCGCTGTCTTGAGCACTCACCTCTTGCTCTTCAGTATCTGCCTCCAGCAGAGCTTCCTCCATGATCTCAGTGTCTGTCTTTGACACTGCTTCAGGGACTGAATCATCATAGGAGAGATTCTCTTCGCCTTTGTATCCGAAGCCATCAAGAAGGTCTCCCCTGTCCGGCTCATCATCGGATATCACATCAGCAGTGTCAGGTATTTCAGCCATGGCTTCCTCCATCAGTTCATCTTCCGTGATTTCTGCTGATACCGGTATAGAATCCTCATAGGACATCTCATCCTCTGCGTATTCTGACTCTTCATCCGGAGTATCCTCCAACTCCCTGATGTCGAACCCGCCCTTAGCCGCATATGCGGCAAGCTCCTGGAGGGCGCTTATAAGCTCACCCTTCTTCTCGAACCTGTAGCAGGTGTCCCTGAAGACGAAGCTTGGTTTCTTCTTTCCACCCTTGTAGTCCATCGTCTTGATTGTGATATCCGGCACTTCATTTGAAATCCTTCTTATCAGCTTTTCAAAGTCCTTGTATCTTGGGTTAATGTAAATCTTCACAACACACCTCCTATGATTCTGATTTGGATGCCCTTTTCCTGTATTTCTCGAAACGCTTCCTTGTCTTTTCTATGAATTCTTCCTGTGAATTGAATGTTTCGCCACCGGTCAATGTCCTCACGTACTTGCCATCCGGCATAAGCTCCTTTGACTTGACGTTGTCCCTTAGGTTGAAGTCTATGATGCCCTTGAGCTTTTCCTTGCATTTCTTGTCCCGGACAGGAACCATCAGTTCGATTCGCTTGTTCAGGTTCCTTTCCATCCAGTCCGCGGAAGAGATAAGCATGTCTTCATTTCCTCCGTTGAAGAAGTAGAAAATCCTGGAGTGTTCAAGGAATCTGCCGACTATTGAGAACACCCTGATGTTATCACTGATTCCCTCTATTCCCGGTCTCAGGCAGCATATGCCTCTGATGATGAGCCTGATCTCCACCCCGTCCTGTGAAGCAAGGTAGAGATTTCTGATGATATCCTTGTCGACCAGGGAATTCATCTTGGCAACTATGAGGGATCGCTTCCCCTGCCTGGCATTGCGACGTTCATTCTCAATTCTTGCAATGAGAGAGCTGCGCATGTTGTCGGGAGCCAGCGACACGACCTTCATCATATGCGACTGGTATTGACCTGAAAGCATGTTGAAGAGGTCAGAGATATCTGTCGCGAGGTCCTCGTTTGCACTGAACAGCCCCACATCTGAATAAAGCCTGGCAGTCACGTCGTTATAGTTTCCTGTGCCTACGTGCACGTATCTCTTTATCCTGTTGTTCTCCCTTCTTACGATAAGGAGCGCCTTGCAGTGTGTCTTCATTCCGACTATCCCGTAAATTACATGGCACCCGGCCTTCTCAAGCCTTCTTGCCCAGACGATGTTGTTCTGCTCGTCGAATCTCGCTTTAAGCTCAACAAGTACGGTTACCTGCTTGCCGTTCTCCGCAGCCTCGGCAAGGGCTTCAACAATAGGGGACCTTCCGCTCACGCGGTAAAGGGTCTGCTTTATTGCAAGGACATTCGGATCGGCAGCAGCGCTCTTTACAAACCTGATTATCGAATCGAAGGAATCATAAGGGTGGTGGACAAGCACGTCCTGCTTTGATATGCTCTGGAACATGTCTTCATTGAAGGTAAGCTCCGGCACAGGAAGCGGCTTGGTCTCTTCAAACTTCAGATGCTCAAATCCCTGCATTGACGATACCTTGAACAGATATGTAAGGTCCAGCGGACCATCGATGCTGAAGATGCTGTCCTGTCCAAGCTCGAATTCTTCCCTCAGGTATCCCAGGAGATTTAAAGAGACACCTCTTTCGACCTCCATCTTGATGACCCTTCCCCATTTCCTCTGCTTCAGGGTCTCCTTGATGACTTCAAGCAGATCTTCTGCATCCTCTTCGTCATATTCCAGGTCGGCGTTCCTTGAGATCCTGTAGCATGAATAATCCAGGATCTCGTGGGAATTGAAGAGGTCCTTGAGGTTCATCTTTATTATGTCCTCAAGAAGCATGTAGCATTTCCTTCCGGGCTCATCCGAAGGTATGAAATGATAGCGGTCGAGTACTGAGGGAACCTGGATGGTCCCGACAAATTCCCTTCCCTCAGGCTTTTTTTCCTTCAGGAGCATTGCGATGTTGAGCGAATTGTTCATTATTAGTGGGAATGGCCTTGATGAGTCGATCACCATGGGTGTAAGCACCGGGAATATGCTTTCCCAGTAAAGGTC
This sequence comes from Clostridiaceae bacterium UBA6085, assembly GCA_002428605.1. Classification (GTDB taxonomy): domain Bacteria; phylum Bacillota; class Clostridia; order Clostridiales; family Clostridiaceae; genus Youngiibacter. The sequence continues at coordinate 7,358 of DIXH01000082.1, read as the reverse complement.
GCTTACGTATTCCTTTTGCTTTTCTGTAAGCTCGGTTTGCTTCAGGAAACTGATCTTGAGGACAGAAAGCGCCGGAATTAGGTCCCTTGTATAGCACTCATACAGGTCATCGAGAAGGAGCCTGGTCCTTTCGTTGATGTCTTTAGCCTGCTCCACAGGTGTTCTTCCGGATGGGTCCGATCTTTCCAGACCCGCATGTATCTGGTCTGACAGCGAGCCGTATCTTATCATGTAAAACTCATCGAGGTTCGACACGACGATCGCAGCAAACTTGATCCTCTCGAAAAGCGGATTGTCGGTATTCCGGGCTTCGTCAAGGACCCTCTCGTTGAATTCGAGAAAGCTTATCTCCCGGTTTATGAAATTGCTGCTGGACAACACGACTTCAGACAAAAAAACCACCACCTAATATCTATATTTTAATTATATAGCATACCATGCCTGTATGTTTCAGAATAATGCAAAATTTAACATTATTGATTCAAAAAATTATGAAATGACGTTTGAATTCTGCAATATTCAGTTCCATTATCCGACTATTTTCAGACATCTGCAGCTTGAATAGCGTATAATTAAAGGGAAATATCTATGTGACGGGAAGGTGAACCCATGAGACTGGGTATAATTGACATAGGCTCCAACTCGATGAGGCTTGTAATATATGAGGTCCAGGAAAAAAGCTTCAAGATAATCGGGCAGATAAAGAGGTCGGCAAGGCTCGGTCAGGGAATGAAGGACGGTTACCTTAACAAGGACAGGTTGGATTACGCAATTTCTGCCCTTGAGAGCTTCAAGGGCTACCTTGATTCCAGGGAGACCAGGGAGATCATCGCTGTAGCAACTGAAGCTGTGAGGAAATCGAAAAACAAGGAGGAGTTCCTGTCAAAGGCGAAGGTCGCCCTTGGCCGCGAGATCAAGGTCCTGTCAGGTGAGGAGGAAGCCTTCTATGACTATTATGCTACGGTGAACACCCTTGACCTTAAGGACTGCCTGATGTTTGATATCGGGGGAAGCAGCATGGAGATAGTCCATATCGAAAACCGGATACTGCAGGACTCAGTCTCGATACCATTCGGATCTATCTCGCTGACAGAGAAGTACAACCTGAAGTCATCCCCGAAGAACGAGGCAAGGCTTGCGAAATTCCTGGAGAGCAGCCTGAATGACGTACCCTGGCTGAAGAACGCAGCAGGACTGCCGCTTGTGGGAATTGGCGGTTCGGTTCGTACCCTCGGTAAGATAGACAGGTACAGGAAGGACTATGCAATGTTCATCGCCCATAACTATTCCCTAGAGAAGCAGGATGTCGATGAGATATACGGACTCGTCAGAGACTACATCTGTGACAGCGGGAAGAAGGTCGCGGGTCTCGGGAGGGACAGGGAGGATATTTTCATAGGTTCTGTCGCCGCTGTAGGAAAGCTCATGGAAAAAACAGGTTCGAAGAAGCTGTTCGTGTCAGGTGCAGGTGTCAGGGATGGCCTGCTCTTCGAGTACATCCTGGGCGGCAAGAAAAGGATCAGGAATGTTCTGGATTTCTCACTCGACAACATCATCAACATCCACATGTACCATGACTACGAAGGGAGGGAGCTCTTCAGGCACGCAGCGGCAATGTATGCGGCGCTGTGCAGGAAGTACCCTTATCTCTCAGGAAACGGCAAGGTGCTGAAGACCGCTGCATACCTTTATGACATAGGGACCAGCCTGAATTATTTCCAGAGGGACAGGAATACGTTCTACAGCATATTGAATGCCCCGATAAACGGGATATCTCAGAAGCAGATACTTATGGCTGCAGCAGCAGCTACGACTACCAGCAACAACGACATCCTGAGGGACTACTTCAGCAGGAAGATGCTGACAGACAGGGATATAGCCACAATAGAGAAGCTTGGAATGCTAATCAAGGCGGCGGAGGCGATCAACCACGGCAGGCTTTCAAGCACAAGGATAACCTCGTGTGTCGCAGGCGAAAAGGCCCTTGAGATAACGGCCAGTGTCGCTGAAGACCCCAGATTCAAGGAGGAGGAGCTTGCTTCCCTCTCCTATCAGTTCAGGAAGGCGGTAGGACTGGATCTCTCTGTCAGGTTCGAGAGGACCAGCCCGAAAAAACAGCCGAAAGCAAAGGTTGCAGAAGTTACAGATTAGCAGGATGATTTGAGAAATGTAAATGACCGGAATTCCCAAAGGGTTCCGGTCATTTGCATTTCTATTTGCCGTTCTTGTCATAAAGCTTTTTCTCGCAGATCTCCACAATGGTCTCAAGGGCCTTGACCCTGGCATACCTTTTGTCGTTCCCGTTTATGACGATCCACGGTGCATTCTTCCTGTCCGTCTTTTCTATCATGTCATTGACTGCTTCAACATAGATATCCCATTTTTCCCTGTTTCTCCAGTCCTCATCGGTTATCTTCCAGACCTTGTTCGGATCGGACTGTCTGTCCTCGAAGCGAGCCAGCTGTTCCTCCTTTGAAATGTACAGGAAGAGCTTTATTACGATTGCTCCGAAGTTTGTCTGGGACTCCTCGAAATCATTTATCTCCTGGTATGCCCTGGACCATTCCTGGTTTGTGGCGAAGCCTTCCACCCTTTCAACCATGAGCCTTCCATACCAGGACCTGTCATGGATCGCAATGTGACCTGATTTTGGTACTGTTGTCCAGAACCTCCACAGGTAATTATGGTTCCTTTCCGTCTCGTTGGGAGCTGCGGTGGTATTGACCACATACATCGTCGGGTCCAGCGGCTCAACCAGCCTCTTTATGTTTCCGCCTTTTCCGCCTGCGTCCCAACCCTCGTATACAACGAAGAGAGGAACCTTCTTCTGGTACAGCGTGTACTGTACCTCCCTCATCCTCTGCTGGAGGTCCTCGAGCTTTTCCCTGTAGTCCTTCTTGTCGATGGTGACACATTTGTCAAATCCGTCAAGTGCGCCTTCCTTTTTCCCCTTGAACTTTCCATCCCGTTCCTTTAGCTCCGAGGACTTCCTGTCATGCTCGGCAATAGCCTTTTCAAGCACGGTAGTCACCGTCCTCAGCATCTCGTTTACAGCCCTTTCCCTTACATCATACTGGATATGGTGCCAGGGAGCCTCGTTGTGGTTGCCATCCTTCAGGAGCTTCTTCATCTCATGCTCGTATCTCTCGTCGTTTTCAGCGTCATACTCCTGAGCTCTCCACATTGTCCTGGGGTTGTCCCTCATTTTCTTAAGGTGCTCCATCTGTTTTTCCTTTGAGATGTCCAGATAGAACTTGATGATGACAGTGCCGTCATCAATCAGGGTCTTCTCGAAATCCCTGATTTCCTTGACTAGCGACTTCTTGTCCGTATACCTGTTAAGCTCGAATTTCTGATTCACAAGCGCAATATACAGGGAATACCAGCTTCTGTAGTAGATGTTAATGTTGCCATACGATGGCGCGTTGACAGAATACTGCCATAGCAGCGGTCTTCTTAGCTCATCCTCCGTAGGCTTATGTGTAGCATAGAAATCGGTATACCTTGCATCGAGCGCAAGCAGCAGCTCATTTGAGAGCCTTCCCTTTCCTGAAGCGTGGACACCTTCAAACACGATCATGACAGGAATCTTCTTAGCCATGATAAGCCTCTGCAGATATCCTGCCCGCACTACCAGCTCATCCTTCTCCTTCTTTAGCTCCTTGAAGTCTATGGTTGAAATTGCTGACATAACATCACCCCTCACTTAGGTTCCTTTACATTAAGTTTAGCACCAAGTGAAAAGGTTTGCCCGTGATATGTGGATTTTTATCCATAATATTGATAATATTAGGTAAAATGCTTGGGATGGTGACAAATTTGCCGATGGAGATACTGATCAGGAATTGGGATGAAATGGACACTGACCTGCTGTATGAGGTTCTTAGGGTCAGGCAGGAGGTGTTTGTGGTTGAACAGGAATGCGCGTTCCTTGACCTGGATGGACAGGACAGGGAGTGTATCCACGTCATGGTAATGGAAGACGGGAAAATTGCGGCATATGCACGGATACTCCCGTTTGAGGCTGACGGCACAAGGGCCATAGGAAGGATCCTGACTTCAGGAACGTTCAGAGGCAGGGGCTATGGAAGGATACTCATGGAAGCGGCGCTGAAGGCCACAGGGAACGGGCCTGTAAGGATAGGCGCCCAGGTCCAGGCCATGGGCTTCTATTCATCACTTGGCTTCAAAAGGACTGATACTGAAGAATACCTTGAAGATGGGATACCGCACGTTAAAATGATATTGGAGGTTCAAGATGAAAAGCTATGAGATGGTAAGAAGCACCAAGGAGAGAAAACCGAGACAGTCCTGGAACGAATATTTCATGAACCTTGCAAAGCTTGCTGCCGAAAGGTCATCCTGCGACAGGGCTAATGTCGGGGCGGTAATCGTAAACAGGGATAACAGGATAATCGCAACGGGATATAACGGCAGTGTCGGGAGAAAGACCCCGCATTGCGACGAGGTCGGTCACACAATGAGGGATGGCCACTGCATAGCCACCCTGCATGCAGAACTGAACTGCATATCCTATTGCGCCAAGGAAGGGATTCCGCTCAAGGATTCCGTAATATATGTCACCCACTTCCCATGCCTGAACTGTACCAAGGCACTGATACAGTCCGGGATAACAAAGATCTACTACCATGATGACTATAGGGTTGACGATTACGCACTTGAACTGCTCAATATGAACGATATAGCAATAGAGAAGCTCTGACGGGCTTCTCTATTTTCAAGTTGTGGCTATTGTTTTTTTCGGTCCTTGAGAAGCTTCAGTTGTTTTTCAATTTCCGATCTCATGAGCTTCGTAAGCTCGGTATCCCCCATCTTGCTTCCCTGATATTCACGTTCCGCCACCTTTACCATCACCTCGATGTATGCATAGCCAAGTGCCGTGGTAATGAGTGCAGCTGTACCTCCGGATATGAGTCCGCCGACTATGGTTCCGGCTCCCGGAACCAGCTTCAGAAGGTTTGACACGAGGGTCCTGCCGGTAATCACAGCCCCGGAGATACCGGCGGCCGAGGACACAACTGAGGTTATCACAGCCTTGTCCATGGATATTCCGAATATGCTTGTGATCTTAGCTATCATCGCCACCTGGCTGGATGCGAGGATAGGTGCATCTGCGAAGGGAATCGGAGTGAAGCCCACCATGAAGGTCTCTGCAATGAAGCCCTTCGTCCACTTCCTCGCATACTCGGCCTTTTTACCGATGTCTACCTTCTGGGCGTTGATAAAAGCCTTTTCCGCATTCTCCGGTATGGCCTTAAGCGTCTGTTCGACAAGTCCTTCAAGTCCGAAGGCGGGAACCTTGAAATCACCGAAGTCGTAAGGAGCTGCGATCACCCTCTGAACTCCTTCAATTCCAAGCGAAAGCCCTTCTATGTAATCCTTGAACATGGCTGAGCCCTTCTTGTCGAAGCTCTGTGTAAGTACGACTATAACCGGTGCCTCTTCAGTAAGCTCCCTGATCCATTCCTCCTCGAACTTCTCGAGCCTGTTTGTTGCTGCATTTATGCAGAACCACACTACATGGATGTCATCCCTGCCGCCCTCCGTTGACTTTAGACGGGCCATCTCCTGTTCTATTTCCTGTCTTACATCCTGCTGGACTTCATTGTCAAGCTCAAGTCCCCTGGTGTCATAGAGGTTTATTGGAACGCCATCCTTGCTCAGCTTCTTGAGATGCTTTGTTATTGGCCTTCCTACTCCTGTCCTCGCCAGATTCTCCCTGAATATGTTGTTGATCAGGGTGCTTTTTCCTGTGCCTGTCTTACCTATCAGCATTATGTTTATCGGATCCATCTTCCTGATCTCTTCTTCAGTGAGGTTCACGACTTCCTTGACCACATTGAGTATGTCCAAAAACTCACCCCCTTGCTTTGATTATAAACGAAATACAAAAGGGACTCCAGAATTCTGGAGTCCCGTGTGACTAATTTCCTATTATCCTTCTTGCGCCCATGTAGTTGTTGTAGTATCTGAGAGTAGTGATCTCTACAGACCTTCCAGGTCTTGGTGCATGGATCATCTGGTTGTTGCCTATGTATATTCCGACATGTGTGACCCTGCCGCCTGAACCGAAGTACAGGAGGTCTCCCGGCAGCCTTTCAGCTACAGACTTGTAGGTTCCTACCTTTGCCTGTTCCCTGGATACCCTTGGAAGGTTGACTCCGAAGTGCGCATATACGTACTTTGTGAAGCCTGAACAGTCAAATCCGGTGCTCGGAGTGTTTCCGCCCCATACATATCTGATTCCAAGGAAATTGTATGCATAGTTGACGATCGCGCTTGAAGATGCTGATACATTTCCCCTTGAAGCAGAGCTGCTTGTTGAAGATGCTGCCTGCCTTGCTGCTTCCCTCTCCCTGAGAGTGCTCTTCGCCTTTTCGATGAGAGCCACAACCTGGTCATCTATCTTGTCAGTTATGATCTGGCTTCTTACTGCCCTGAGTGCAGTGATTGCGGCGTTGAGGTCGCTGTCTGAGCTGCTGGAGCTGTTTATGACTGAAGCGTAATCCCCTATCAGGCCGGCTTCCTGCTGCTCGAGGCTTCCCCTGAGCTTCTTTTCCTCGGTCTCCATCTCGGCGAGAACCACATTGGTCTCGTCCTGCTTGACCTTTACTGCTGCAAGGTCAGCCTCGTTCTGGAGGTTGAGGTCGTTAAGTGTGGCGATCTCAGCCTGAAGGGCTTCCTTCTGGACTTCAAGGTCTGCCTTAAGTGCGTTTATCTCGTCAAGCATCTGCTTGTCGATCTTTGCTATCTTTATGATGGCATCTGCCCTTGCTATGAGATCTGCAAGGCTCTCTGACCCGAGGATGGCATCGATAAGGCCTGTATTGCCCTGCATGTACATGGCTCTCAGCCTGTCACCATACTCTTTGGTCTTTATGTCCAGTTCAGCCTGGATTGCCAGTATTTCAGCTTCCTTGGCGGAAACCTTAGCCTGCACACCTGCAATCTGAGCATTCGTGTCATCTATCTTCACCATTATGTCCGTAATATCATCAAGTATTACATCCAGTTTTTCGTGAAGGTCGTGTATCTTAGCCTCAATGGCTTCATATTCTGCCTGTGTGGTATCAAGCTGCTGACTCTGTTCTGTGGTCAACGGATCTGCCATTACCGGTACGGAAGTACCAAATAGCAATACGCTTGCCAATATGGCCGCAGTCACTTTAAGTCTGATGTTCTTCATCATTACCCCCTGTAATGTATGCTTAATTGTTACATTTTCATTACAAATGAATTATATAGATGAAATGTGAAGAACTTATAAAGACTTTGATGAAAATTTGAACTCGATTTGTGAAACAGGCAAATTGAAGCTTGAATTCTTTGATTTTTAT
>DIXH01000085.1:16548-51412 GCA_002428605.1 Clostridiaceae bacterium UBA6085 | reverse complement strand
GATTAATAGGATAGTTGATTTCATTTCCTTTAAAATAATGCTGAAGATATAGTTCCGCCAGTTGTTCAGCATTATCTATAGTTCTTGCAGTGCCACAGAAATCACTCATTATTTGCGTCTTTGCTCTTTCATAAGCTTTTTGAACTGCATCAAACTCATTATTTCATCTTGATCTTTTTCATCGAGTTCACTAAAACTTCTGGCAAACATAGTCTCTGGCATTGCAATGTTTTCACCAAGAAGAAGGGCATCTGCTGAAATGCCAAACAAAACACTAAATTTTGCGAGTTCTTCTGCTGTAACCTTTCTTTTTCCAAGTTCTATTTGCGTTATAGTTGCTCTGTTCATAGACATGTAATTTGCAACATACTCCTGTGAGAGGTGCAGTTTATTTCTACATGCTTTTAAACGATCTGCTAACACATTCATAATGATTCTCCTTTCTATAATCCTTTATTACTTATCCTTACACCAATAGTTTACGCGTTATTGTAACGTTTTGCAACAGTACATTGTTAGGATATGTAACTATTTATTGTGTACGATTTTTACCGATTCGAATGATATTGTGAATTCATTTTTAAATTGTATCCTATTGCACTATTAAATAATGGTTACATTGTTTCATATCTCCAAACCTTAATTAATTGCGCATCTGACATAGATCTGTTATAAAAACAACTTAGCTTCATACCTTTACATACATGACCAAAAACATTATAAAATCGGGTCAATAGTCCGCAAATGCTGCGCAACTTTAAAAAATACAGATCAAAATAGTTATATCTACAAATTGACTCGATTCTCAAGACTATATTGAATTATTTCATCCTGGGCAGAATTCAGAAAGGCTTTCTCACCTGAGAGCCTGTCTAATAAATCCTTGGTATCGGAATCCTTGAATATCCTTGAAACAGTTTCGAGGACTCCAAGTTCCTCCAGAGTAAAAGAAGAAATCTTCACTTCGCGCTTAGACGTGATTATGTACCCAACCTCACCACACACCAATTTCTCCTCCGCATCAACAGATGGAAGTGACATGATTTCCCTATAACCTATCGGCAATGCTCCCGGTTCATTCCTGACATATACTAAACCCATCATCGATCTGCCGAACCTGGAAAAGTTAAGCATGTCTGCATACCATAATAAAGACATTAGCTTCACAGTATTTGGATTCTTTACAAAACCTGCGAAATAACCAATTACGTTTATGACCTTATCTATGTCAAGCTGACTTCCACCATTAACCTCATTATCTTGATCATATTTTGAATAAAGGCTTAACATAGTTTGCCTGATGAAATATTCGGGTCCTTCCTCTTCAATACTTCTTTTTATATTGTTTCTGATTTTCTTATATTTCTCATCTGTGAACCGGGACCTATTTTTCTCAAGCCTTTCCAAAGCAAAGAGCGGATTCTCACATGCCATTCTCATCATTACGTCATATGTCTCATCTTGTATAAGCTTAGACTCATACCTTGTGACTGTCACCTCACCCCAACCAAGAAGAGCTGAGAGATCGCTTTGTGACATACCATACAAGCTTCTAATCGAAGCAATCTCGGAAGAAGTCAGCAAGCCCCTCCTCATGCGATATGAGTCCCTTGCTCTCAGTAGGTTTTCATTCATAAGGGAAGCAGATACGTATTCTCTCTCCTCTTCATCTGTTAACGGACAGGAGTAGTACATTTCCTCATATTGAACATTCTCACCCTTCACAACAGCTTGTGAAGGACGCATTCTAAGTTCCAATGTGTGTACTTTCTCACAAATCGGGCAATCTGCATCAAGCTTTCTGATCAGATAATCGTTATTCATGTCAGCACCTCCTTGACCTATCTATAATTGAATGGTCTTATCTCGGAAAATGAGTACCTTGGCAGGTTGTACGATGATTGGTTATTACACCATTAAGCTCATTGAGGAATCCCAATACATCGCTCTCGCTTGAAAGAAACTTCTGACTCATACCCCACCCCCTACTTGTATTATCTACTATCATATGATAGTTGTAATGGAGGTTCTTGCTTTTTATACAGTCATTTCTGTAAATATGTTTCAAAACAGTAAAAAGGACTCCTCAGTACCGCTAAGGAATCCTTAATTACTTTTTCTTTCTTCACAAAGATAATTGAAGCGTACTTATTTGAACCTCTCGAAAAAGAACTTGGATGTATTCATATCCAATACATATACTACAACTTTTTCAAAGATTTTTATTGAAAGATGTGCATTCCTCCCAGAGGTTTAAGTTTGCCGAAGCTGTGTATAGCCATCATCCACTTACATTACCTCTATAAGGAGATTCGTCTATATTCTTGTAAATGACTCAATATTATCTTCTGCAAACTCCTTGAAAGTCCTAGGCTTCTTTCCTGTTAGCCTTTGGAACTCATTCGTCACTTTCTTGGCAGTTCCCATCCTTGTCATGAAATAAAGAGCGACTGTCACATCAACATATTTCTTATCCAAACCTCTTTTGCCAATATAATGATTGCGGTATTTTAGGAAGCCAGGCTTTGCATACTTGATCTTTCTGTTTGTTACCTGACTGAGTATTTCTGCAATCTGGAAATAATCCAGGGATTCCTGTCCTGTTATGGTATGGGCAGTATCCTTATATTTCTCCGCTTCATGCAGTACGTTTGCTGTTGCCAGTCCTATATCTTCGGCATCTATGAAGCTTGTCTTGCTCCTACCTGCTGGAATGAATATTTCATCATTTTCCCTGATTTCTGTGGAATGAACGCCCGACAGGTTCTGCATGAAGAATCCAGGTCTGATATGTGCATAAGGGATGCCCGATCCTTCAATGTACTTCTCGATCTTATGATGAGGGGGGATAGTGTTATTTTCCACACCCATGAGTGAAAGGAAGGAGATCAGCCTTATGTCATAAGCTTTAAGGAAATCTATGAACGGGTACAGGTCTTCAGGTTTCCCAAGATGGGGCGGACGCATAAGAAATATCCTGTCAACATTCATCAATGCATCTCCATATGTTTCCGGCCTTGTAAGATCAAGCACCACAGCGTCCGCTGCATCACCGAACATCTTCTGAAGCCTCACCTTATCCGTTCCTGCAACTACGACTTCTTCACCCATTTTCATCAGTTCAAGAGCAACATAACGCCCTACATTTCCAGATGCTCCTGTAACGAGTATCTTCATCTAATCAGCCTCCAATAATACGCCATTGGCAATCTGCATCAGCTCTATGAAATGGTTGAACTTTTCTCCACCCATTTTTGCCTTAAGCAGCTCAATTGACCTGAAATAGTCATCAAAGGCAGATGTCACAAGTCTGTCGCCTTCGTCAGTAATAATGAGAGAATAGCTCCTCTTGTCCGATTCTGATGATTTCTTATCCAAATACCCCTTTTTTATCAGAGAGTTTACCATTGAGCTGACCGTAGGTTTGGAGATCCTGAAGAATCTGCTGATCATGAGTGGAGTGACCTCACTACTCTGTTTACTAACATAGATCAGCACACCCATCTCACTTGACCTGACCGGAATACCAGGTTTCACATTTGTTTTAAGTCGACAGAACATACCGATAATATCTGCGCTCTTTATGACATCAATGTCCATTTTCCCCTCCTGCAATTTAGTTAGCCTACCTAACTATTTTAATTCCATTCTCAGGAGCTGTCAATCACGACAGGTGAATGAGGATAAGACCCATGTTCATAGGTAATGTACTTAACAAATTGGAAATAGTAATGTATTAGCCTCCTTAAGCCTTCATTTCTTCTCAATGAAAAGTAAGGGACCTGATTACCCCGCCCTTTAATTGATTTACGCATCACCTAAATGAAGCAAGCTGGCAGATTTAAATTTCTGCCAGCTTGCTGATTAACCTTTTATCCAGTTTTCAGGAGTACTAACCAAATCTCAGTTGAGATCCTAGTTCTCTATCATTATGTTTAGTATCTCGGTATCGGTGTTCTTCATGCCAAGCCTTGCCATCCTGCCGATGTTCCTGACAGTCTCCTCAACATCCGATCCTACCAAACCCTCGCCCTGGTGGAAAGTCCTGCCTTCCTTGCTCATATTTATCGCCATTATCATGTTGTCCAGTGCCATGGCTATTTTTGATGCGCATGAAGGCTTTGCTCCGTCGCACACCATCCCCCCGGTGGTTGCGATGGTGTTTGTCACGATATTGGATATGGTCTCGTAGTCGTAGTCCAGGAGGTAGCCTACTCCGCTGCCTGCCGCAGCTGATGCGCTGACCACTCCGCAGAAGGCCGAGAGCTTTCCTATGTACTTCTTCTGATGTATAGCCATCAGGTTGGATACTATAAGTGCCCTGTACAGCTTATCCATCGGAACCTCCATGGACCTGGCGAATTCGATTACCGGTATTGATACGGTTATGCCCTGGTTGCCGCTGCCAGAATTTATGACTACAGGAAGGCTTGAACCACCCATCCTTGCGTCAGAGCCTGCAGCAGCCCTTGCCTTGCTTCTAGTCCGCGGGTCCTTGGGGTCACCGCTTTCCATTATGGTCTTTCCTACCTCAGCGCCGTATCTTCTTGTGAGTCCTTCATCGGCTATGGCCGAGTTATAGCTTATCTGCCTTTCAAGCACCTGAACCAGGTCCCAGTTCTCGATAAGGTCAACATTGTCCGCATATTCGATTATGCTCTTCAGGGACAGGCAGGACTTATCGGTATCCTCGGAAGCTCCATTCACTGCATCGCATTCAAAGAGCTTCCTCCCATCCTTCTCTATGCTGTAGAACCTTGTATGGTCATACTTGATCTCGACCATGGAGCTGCCATCCCCATTCTCAAGTCTTACAGCAAGGTACAGGTTCTCCTCATCCTCAACGAGAACTATCCTTACGTCCTTGTCCCTTAAAAGCCTTCTTGCCTCCAGCCTGTCGTCTTCGGTGATACCTTCAAGGACCTGAAGGCCCCTGTCTGGATTTCCTCCGCAAATGCCAAGGACCGCAGCTGCGGTTATGCCCTTCATCCCCCCGGAGTTGGGCACAGTGACACCCTTCACGTTCTTCACGATATTGCCGCTGCAGCTTATGAGGACCTTATCAGGCATCCCTCCCAGGACCTCTTTGGCCTTGGCAGCTGCCAGCGCAATTGCTATAGGTTCAGTGCAGCCAAGTGCGGGTATGAGCTCCTTCATGAGTATCTTCTTGTAGATGTCCTCTGTCATGCCAGTCACTTCCTTTCCGCCTGTCTACTGCAGACCCTGCTTCTTCAGCTTCCTGTAAAGGGTCGCCCTGCTGATCCCCATCTTCTCGGCGATTGCCTCCTTGCTCATCTTTTCTGAAACCATCTGCCTTAGAAGCTGCTCCTCGATGACCTCAAGGTTGCAGCTCTTCTCCTCATCCCTGAAGAAGCCAAAGGACATGATGTCATTTTCTTCCACTGTCTTACCCTCGGCATTGAATATTATCGTTTCAAGGGTCTTGTCAAGCTCACTGAAATTTCCAGGCCAGGTATGTCCCGCAAGTATTTCAAGGGCCTCCTTAGAGAATTTCAGCTCGCTCTTTCCATGCCTGATGGCAAGCTCCCTTACCCTTCCTTCTATGATGAAGGGAAGGTCCCTCTTCCTCGCCCTGAGAGGCGGTATCTCAAGTGCATTCTCCATGAGCCTGTAATGGAGCTCGTCGTTGAACATTTTCTTTCCCGAGAGCTCCCTGAGGTCCCTTGAAGTATGCATTATGAACCTTATGTCAGTGGCCTCATGCTCGACCTGGTTCCTGGGGTTCTTCCTGTACTTGATGACATCAAGTATGTCCTTCTGGAGGTAAAGCGGGCACTCATCTATGTTCATCATCAGCACCGTTCCCTGGTTTGCAAGGTTCAGGGCCCCGAGGAGAGGATTCCGGTCCGTTCCGAAAAGCTCGTTCTCAAGGTCGCTGTATGTCTTTCCAGTGCAGTCCATCCTTACGAACCTTTCCTTGGACCTGTCCGAGAAGTTGTGTATGGACCTTGCGATCTCCATTACCTCGAGCCCGTCCTCGCTTCCTATGAGCACGTTGCAGCCGTCTATGGCGTACTCCTTTGCCTTCTCTATCGTCTGGACCATGCACTGGTCGCTTGACCTGAGCTTGTCAAAGCTAAGCGACTTGTATCTGTCCATTACGGACGAATAGCTCCAGTGGCTGTCCCGGAGGCTCCGAAACGAAAGGAGCATCCCCTCCTTTGCTCCATTAACCACAACATTCTTCTTTGACACTATCCCCCTGAAGCTCTGTCCCTTATCCTCAAGGAAGAGGCTCTTCACTATCTTGTCCTTGGGCGAAAGTATCATGTTGCTTATGGTGCTGTTCTTGAATAAGTCCTCGGCGTTCCTACCAAGGATATCCTCTTCAATGTTGAAATACTTCAGGAACTGGTCGTTGCAGAATGATACCTCGTTCCTCCCGTCAAGGGAGAGCAGACCTTCCTCTATGGTGTTGATTATGGTCTCCCGCTCGCTCTTGGTCTTCTCAAGAAGGGCATAATCCTCCATGTTCTTGAGCCTGAAGGAGAGGAGGTCAGCCATGCTTTCAAGGAAGTCTATCGCCGGTCCCACCTTCTCGAATATGGACGTCTTCATGTTCTTCGGGACAAGAAGTGCGACAGCACCAACCGGCCTCTCGTTGTACATTATGGGAACTGATATCATCCCCTGGATCTTGCACTGTGAGCTGTCCACGCAGTTCCTGCATATCGGATACTTCCTGTTGTCCTCTATGATGAGCACCTTACCGGTAGTCAGCACCTCGCCGATGACGGAGGTACGTGTCACCGGCAACTGGTTGCTGACGTTCCTTGAGGTATAGGCGATCTTGTTATACTCGCTGTCGATTATGATAACGTCAATATCCAGTATCGTCGAGATCGCCCGCGAATATTTGTTAGCGATGTCCTTTATGTGGAGGAGGTTCAAATAAATCAGTCCTTTCCAGGGTTCATGCAGTCCGCCATTAGCTCCAGCTGGTAGCACATTGTGACGGCTCCCGGGTCAAGGCACCCTACGCCCTTGTTTGTCTGGTAGGTGGCCCTGCCCTTTACGGCCTCCATGCCTTTGGTTGCTTCCATCCCTTCAACAGCTCCCCGCTTCATCTCGGAAAGGACAGCGGCATCATCCATACCAGCTTCAATGCCAGCCCTAAGCCTTACTATAGCGGTATACAAAGGGTCTATCATTGTCTTGTAGCCGGGCTTTGCATTACCTCTCTCCATTATGGCAGTGAGCTTCGCCTCAAGTATCGTGAGGAGCAGAGGCACATCAATGACCTCCTTGTCCCCTATCGCCTGTGAAGCCTTGATGTACGCGCTGCCGTACAGCACCCCTGAAGAGCCACCTACCGTTGACATTATGAGCATGCCTATCTTCTTGAACATGTCCCTGAGGCTCAGCGCCTCAAGCGCCTCACGGCTTGCAACGAGCTTCTGGAACCCCATGTTCATGTTCACCCAGTGGTCCCCGTCTCCTGTAGCAGCATCAAGGTCAGTTATATAATCCCTGTTCTCCTCAAGCTTCTTCGTAACGAGCTCGATATAGTCCAGGTAATCCTTCTTAGTCATCTCCATCTCATCTACCCCTTAAGTGCCGGAGTGTTGCATGGCGCATCCAGCAGCTCCTTCAGCTCATCATCAAGGTCCATGAGTGTCAGCGAGCAGCCTGACATCTCAAGGGAGGTCATGAAGTTGCCGACTAATGTCCTGTATACCTTTATACCCTTTTCAGAAAGGACCCTCTCCACCTCATTGTTAAGGATGTAGAGCTCCATTAGAGGAGTTCCGCCAAGGCCGTTGACCATGAGTGCAACCTCCTTGCCTGAGTAGTCGTAGTCAGCAAGGATCTTTTCAAGGAGTACCGAAGCAAGCTCACTTGCAGGCAGTATATGGCTCCTGTTGACTCCTGGCTCACCATGTATCCCCATTCCTATCTCTACTTCGTCGTCGGCAAGCATGAATCCAGGCTTTCCAACTCCAGGCAGAGTACATGGAGTCATAGCCATGCCCATGGACCTGATCCTTGAGATGGCCTTCTCTGCAGCAGCCTTTACCTCAGGAAGTGTCCCGCCTGCTTCAGCCTTCGCACCTGCGATCTTATGGACGAACACTGTGCCAGCTATTCCCCTTCTTCCGGTCGAATATGTGCTGTCAGGTACGGCAACATCATCCCTTACCACTACGCTGTCCACCTCTATCCCATCCATCATGGCAAGGTCTTTCGCCATCTCGAAGTTCATGATGTCGCCTGAGTAGTTCTTAATGACAAGGAGCACTCCCTTTCCGGAATTTGCCTCCTCTATACCCTTCAGTATCCTGTCAGGCGAAGGTGAAGCGAATACGTTGCCCGCAACAGCCGAGTCAAGCATCCCCTTCCCCACATAGCCTGCGTGTGAGGGCTCGTGGCCGCTTCCGCCGCCGGAAACAATTCCCACCTTATCTGACTTCTCTCTTCTCGTGATGACCTCAAGCTCCCTTACGTACCTAATGTCCTTGTGCGCCTTCTCCATGCCCTCGAGCATTTCAGAGACGACTTTATCCGGATTGTTTATTATCTTCTTCATTCTGCACCCCCAATTTAAAATTCTTCAACCTGTCCAAGATAGGCCCGCCTTACGGCTTCATTGGTCGCAAGGGCTTTGGCTTCATCTGTAAGTATCACCTTGCCAGTCTCAAGCACATATCCCCTGTGTGCTATGGACAGAGCCATGTTAGCGTTCTGCTCAACCAGCAGTATCGTAGTCCCCTGCTTGTTGATTGAGACTATAAGGTCAAATATCATCATGACAAGCTTCGGAGCAAGCCCTAGAGACGGCTCGTCAAGCATAAGGAGCTGAGGCTCCGCCATAAGGGACCTTCCAATTGCAAGCATCTGCTGCTCCCCACCCGAGAGGGTTCCCGCAGTCTGCTTCTTCCTTTCAGAAAGCCTTGGGAAAAGGTCGTAGACCCTGTCATAGGACCTTTTTACAGCTGCCTTGTCCTTCCTTGTGAATGCGCCAAGTGAAAGGTTCTCCTCCACAGTCAGCGCAGGAAACACCTCCCTGCCCTCCGGCGAAAGGCTGATGCCCATCCTGACTATCTCAGAAGGCGGCTTCCCTGCAATGCTTACCCCGTTGAAGGTTATCTCACCCCTTGTGGGCTTGAGGAGTCCAGTCACAGTGCTTAGTGTCGTGCTCTTCCCTGCACCGTTGCTTCCTATGAGCGTCACTATCTCACCCTGCCTTACTTCAAGGTCAACTCCCTTGAGGGCATGGATGTTGCCGTAGTGCGTGTTAAGATTCCTTACTGTCAGCATTTTCATCCCTCCTTCCAAGGTAGGCCTCGATTACCCTTGGGTTCTTCGCGATCTCCTTCGGCAGACCTTCAGCTATCTTCTTTCCGTAATCAAGTACATATATCTTGTCAGATATGTTCATGACAAGGCTCATGTCGTGCTCTATGAGTATTACAGTATGTCCGTCAGACTTCAGCTTCCTGATGTATTCAAGGAGCTCATCAGTCTCCTGCGGATTCATGCCGGCGGCAGGCTCATCTAAAAGCAGGACGCTTGCCCCGGTGGCAATGGCCCTTGCTATCTCAAGCCTCCTCTGGTCCCCGTAGGGAAGGTTCGTGGCATAGCTGTGCATCTTGTCCCGTAGTTTTATGGAATCAAGCAGCCTTATGGCCTCCCTGTGCTTATCAGCTTCAGCATTCCTGAACCTTCTTGTCCTCAGGACCGCATCCAGGAAGCTGTATCTAGTATTGACATGCATGCCAAGGAGCACGTTCTCTATGACCCTCATGTCTCCGAAGAGCCTTACGTTCTGGAAGGTCCTCGCCATCCCTGCCTTGACTATGTCCTGCGGCAGCATGCCGCTTATGGTCTTCCCGTCAAGGCTTATTTCACCCTCCGTCACCTTGTACACGCCTGTAAGCATGTTGAATAGTGTGGTCTTACCCGCCCCGTTGGGACCTATTATGCTTACTATCTCGCCCTTTTCAGCGGAGATTGAGACCTGGTCCACAGCCACAAGGCCGCCGAACCGCATCGAAATGTCTTTGACCTCTAGATATGCCATCCCGCTTTCATCTCCTTCATCCGTTGTTCCTTGTTGTCAGTGACTTCCTCAGTCACTCCCTTTGGAAGTCTGTATGGTGTCTTCTTCTGACCTCCGAGTATCCCCTGCGGCCTGAACCTCATGGTAAGGACCAGCACCACACCGTAGACTACGAACCTGTACTCCTGCAGGAACCTCATGACCTCCGGAAAGGAAATAAGAAGCGCAGACCCGACGAACATGCCCTTTATGGTACCCATACCGCCGAGTATTACTATGCTCAGTATCAGAATGGAGGTATCAAAGGTGAAGGTATTGGGATCTATAAACCTGATCATATGTGCATAGAATGCACCTGCAAGTCCAGCGAAGAACGCCCCGATGACAAACACCAGCACCTTGTAGTAGGTTGTCTTTACTCCCATCATGGTTGCTGCCAGTTCATCATCCCTAATGGACATGAGGGCACGCCCCACCTTGGAGTTTACGATATTGTAGATGACTACTGTGGTGATCACAAGGAACACCAGCATCAGGTAGTAAAGGCCGTTGTTGCCTACTATGAGGTCTACCCCCAGTATGCTTGGCCTCGGTATCCTGGATATGCCAAGGGGACCGTTTGTGACAGGATCCCAGTTCAGGAGAACCATCCTCACGAACTCGGAGAAGCCAAGTGTGGTAATCGCGAGGTACGTGCCTGAAAGCCTCAGCGTCGGCAGTCCCAGTGCAAGACCCATGAGAGCCGCAAAGACAGCTGCTATCGGAGCTGTTATGAAGAAGCTCCAGCCTGTCTGTATGCTTACTATTGCTGAAGTGTATGCGCCTATCGCGTAGAACGCAGCATGTCCAAGAGACGTCTGTCCCGCATAGCCTGTTATGAGCCCAAGGGACTGGGCAAGTATCGCATAGACCCCTATCATTATGACTATCCTCATGATGTACTGCGACCCCACTATGAAGGGAAGCAGAAGAACTATGGCAGCAAGGGCTATGTTTGATACCAGAGTGTACCTTGAATAGAATGTCCTCATCCTGTCCATGAGGCCTGATAGCCTCATCTTTTCAATCTTCTCTCTCATGCTACACCTTCGTTATCCCCTTCTTGCCGAACAGGCCGTTTGGCCTGACAAGAAGGACAAGTATAAGGATCACGAACGCCACCGCATCCCTGTAGCTTCCGCCAAGGTATGTTGCCGCGAAGCTTTCGGATATGCCTACGACGATTCCGCCGAATATGGAGCCATAAAGGACTCCTATCCCTCCAAGGACCGCAGCAGAGAAAGCCTTCATTCCCGCCATGAAGCCCATGCCTGCATATACCATCTGGTAGTAGCCGCTTATGAGTGACCCGGCTATCGCTGCCGAAGCTCCACCCAGGAAGAACGTGAAGGTTATCACCTTGTTTACGTCTATCCCCATGAGGTGAGCCGCCTTCTGGTTCTGCTCAACCGCCCTCATTGCAAGGCCAACCTTGGTGAACCTGATGATGTAGGTNNCAAGTATGTTCACGGTACCGTAGTCGAAAAGCTTCGGGAAGAACTTTGTCTGGCTTCCAAAACCGATCATAAGAAGGTTCTGGATTATGTATGAGATACCGATGGTAGTTATAAGCGCCGCTATGGGCTTGGACTTCTTTGACCGGAGCGGCTGAAGAGCCGACTTGTCTATAAGGACTCCCAGTACTCCTGTGAGTATTACGCTGAGTGCTATTGCAGGGATTATCCCCATATTCATCGATATGAACAGGAGTGCGAAATGCGCTCCGAAGGCATATACGGAGCCATGTGAGAAATTCACAAGCCTCAGTATGCCGAATACCAAAGAGTAGCCGACGGCAATAAGCGCGTAGACCATTCCTAAAGTGATGCCGTTGATTAGCTGCTCTAAGAACATAACCTTTCCCCCTGTCGCGATCCTTTGTAAAACCCATGAAGCCGGCAACAGGTCATTTTCCTTAGCTCCATTGCCGGCTTCACAAGACTGCTATTTTACTTCTACAAACTTTCCGCCTTCGATCTTGACTACTGTGAACGGCCTTACGGAGTCTCTGTTCTCATTGAACTTTGTAGCTCCTGTAACTCCTGAGTACTCGATCTTCTCAACTTCGTCCCTTATCTTCGCCCTGTCAGTTGACTTTGCATTCTGTATTGCAGTGAGGATTATGCCCATGCTGTCATATGCCTGCGCTGTAAGGCTTGAAGGTGTCGAACCGTACTTTGCCTTGTAGGCTTCAACGAACTTTGATACCTCAGGCTTAGCCGATCCCGAGAAGAACTGCGCCGGGAAGTGTATACCTTCAGCATTTTCCTTCGCAAGCTCTATGAGCTGCTGGCTGTATGCATTTGAGAAACCAACGAACTGTATGTCCTTGTCAACTGCCTTGTACTGTGTCGCAAGCGGTGCAAGCGTGTTGTACATCGCCGCGACTATGACTACCTCGGCACCTGCGCTGCTAAGCTGTGATATGTTCGGGCTGAAGTCAACTGTTCCATCAACTATCTCCTGATGGTCCACAAGCTCTCCGCCAAGCTCTGTTATGAGCTTCTTGACTATGCCCGCTGTGTTCGTACCCCAGTCAGTCTTGACTGACAATACTCCTATCTTCTTCTTTCCAAGGGTGTTCAAGGCTATCTCAACTGCAGCCTTAGATTCTATTGAGATCACAGTGTTGTTCCTGAATATGAAGTTTCCTTCCTTGGTGAAGTCAGCATGTGAAGCTGATGGGGATATGTTGACAATACCTGTCTCCTGATACTTTGGAGTAGCCGCCATGGCAACGCCTGACGCGAAGTGTCCGATTACTGCGGATATGCTGTCATCGCTTGCTATCTTCTCAGCGATCGTAGCAGCCTCTTCTCCATTGTTCTTGTCGTCATACACGACTACCTCTATAGTCCTTCCAAGTACCCCGCCCTTCGCGTTCCACTCTTCTGCCATGAGGTTTACCGCATTCTTGAAGCCTGTTCCGTATTCTGCATAGTCTCCTGTCTGAGGTGCCGCTACCGCTATCTTTATTGGGCCTTCCTGCGCGGGGGCTTTGGAACCGCATCCTGCGAGTACCGGTAGGATCATTGTCGAGATTGCTGCCAGTGCTGCGAGTTTAGTGATTTTCTTCATGATTTTCCCCTTTCTGTCGATTGTTTATTCAAGCAGTCATAACAAGAAGTTAGCATACGATTGTCAAGCTATTGTGAAGATTCGCCTATTTGTGGAAATGAAGCTTGCAGGTCTTGCAGCTCTTTGCGATGGTATCAGTAAGGTCAAATGTGTAACCCATGGTCTCAGCTATCCCTCTGTCCCCGTCCATTGCCATGTCGCAAAGTAGCTCGCAGGTCTCGTCATCAAAGCCAAGCTTCTTCCAGGCTGATATGAGCGGGCAGTAGTTGAATTCAACAACCAGGTTGTCCCTGTCCAGGCTCTTGACATCCATCTCGAAGTATTTCAGGACTCCCTCATGGAGGAACAGTGTCTTGAAGTACGGTATGTCCTGTGTGTCCACCATCTGATTCTTGATGGCCTCACCGTGGATCCTCCCGGTCTTCCTTATTGCAGCCCTTGTGAAAGTCTCTGCGTCATATCCCATGGCCTTGGCTTCGGAATACATGAGACCCATCCAGGTTGCCCTGTGCTCTATGGCCGCCCTCAGCATATTCACCCTTTCATCAGTTGTAACACTCGGAACATTCACGATATTTGTCATAATTTCCTCCCAGACTTTAATTTAATCTATTTTTACCCCATAGATTACAACATAAAATATTCGCGGTTTTAGTTAATCATTTTTAAATTCAGGACAATTTCCAGAACTTTTAATCTTTCGTAATATAAAATCTCATTTTGATACATTTACAATTTAAGTCCATATTTCCGTGATTTTAATGTCTCAAATTGAGATTTCCCGTATCTTTTTGCTACATTTCAAATTATATACAACGCTGTAAACATTATCAATACCCCTCGTAAACTTTTACATATTTTGTCCCAAATTAAAATTCAACTAACAAATTCCGCAATTTTGCACAAGTAAAACGGCGCCCGAAGATCTTATCTTCAAGCGCCGTTACTTATGTTGTTATTATATTTTCATAATAACGATAAGTCAATATGAATTTGTAAAGAAATGAACATTATTTGAATAAATATTCGACCTGGTCCCCAAATACCGACTAATACCAGCCCTTACAATATGTTTCCAGCTGACCGCAAGAAATAAAGAGCATCATATTTCCCAATGCAGCATAGGGAAAATCCGGATCAGATCCTTCCAAAGGAATAATCACCCAACAGGCTTGCCTGACGGGTGATTCCATATAAAAGACATGTTATTAATATACGCCTATCTAATATACTCTTCTGTGAATCTTCTTACTACAGCTCCAAGCCTGTCGTCAAGGAACTCAAAGGCCTTTTCTTCAAGCTCCTCCGGTATCCCATATGCAGCCTCGGCTATGCTGCCCGTTATTGCCGCAAGGGTGTCGCTGTCACCGCCGAGAGAAATGGCATTCCTTATGGCATCCTCGAAACCTGTACTCTCAAGGAAAGCGGTTATCGCCTGCGGGACCGTCTCCTGGCAGGTCTCATTGAACCTGTAGGAAGGCCTTATCTCAGACAGGCTCCTCGAGAGGTCATAGCCATACCTGCTCACCACATATTCCTTTATGGTGTCCTTGGAACTTCCTGTCCTGGCAAGGTAGATGCAGGCCGCAGTTGCCTGTGCCCCCTTTATCCCTTCCGGATGGTTGTGGGTCACTTCTGCACTGAGCGCGGCCTTTTCCTCTACCTGTCCGATGCCTTCATACGCCCAGGCAACAGGCGATACCCTCATGGCTGAGCCGTTTCCAAAGCTTCCATAGGGAGCTGTATCATGTGAAAATAACCAGCTTCCGAACCGTCCACCGTATCCTGCTTTTGGGTACAGTCTACCAAGCTTCTTCATGGAGGATACGAAGTCAGCTTTGTCTCCTCCATTTTCAATTGCCTCAGCAACTGCAGCCGTCATGACCGAATCATCCGTAAAGAAGCATCTTCTTGTCATAAGAGGAAAGTCCTTGGTCTTAATGTTGTTCCACTCGTATACCGATCCTGCTATATCACCTATGATTGCACCAAGCATGGTCATCTGTTCCCCCTTCGCTTCTTGAAGTCCTCATCTATGCGGTCCTTCCAGTCCTTCGGGATGCTGCTTTCAGCCCTCATGCAGCTTACAGTCTCGCTTATTACCTCATAGTTCAGCTGAGTACCATGACTGTCGGCATTGTAATTGGCCGCCCTGTCCTTGTCTATGCCAAAACGCTCCGCAGTCGCAACTGCATCGATGTTGGCTCCGAGGAACATGAACTCCCATCCGTACCTTTCCTTCTGTCGCCCGATCATCTCCCTGATCTTCTCATAGGTGAACTCCCGGCTAGCATTCTCCATCCCGTCGGTGGTTATGATGAACATGACGTTCTCAGCCTTTTCATCCTCTGCTGTATGCCTCTGTACATTCACTATCT
Organism: Clostridiaceae bacterium UBA6085; assembly: GCA_002428605.1. GTDB lineage: Bacteria > Bacillota > Clostridia > Clostridiales > Clostridiaceae > Youngiibacter. The sequence continues at coordinate 35,896 of DIXH01000085.1, read as the reverse complement.
TGTTCACCGTATTGCCTATGGCGTCAAGGAGAGCAGTGCTTCCTCTCACGAAATACTCCTTGTCAGTTATCGGAGCGACACCCTTAAGGTTTATCCTGTCATGGAGCAGCTCATACCTGTCGTCAAACAGCACCGTAGTAAGGATGACATCCCCTGGCTCCTTCCTTTGCTTATCAAGAAGCGCATTATATCCGCCTATTGTGTCGCTTTCAAGTCCGCTCATCGATCCGCTTCTGTCAAGGATGAATACCAGCTCAGTAAGATTCTTTTTCATTTCGATTACCTCCAGATCATTCTTTTATGATCTAAGGTTACCATCTTCATAAGATCTGAAGGTCGCCAGTAAAGCGACAAATAATTATTCGAAATTGTTTTCTGTTCAGACCCCTATTGTCGCCTGGTCAAAAGCAAACAGAACCTCGTTGATCTCATAGATGTTGTAGTTATTTTGCTCAATGAAGTACTGGATTATGATGTCTGACTTGCTGCTGTTTGACAGTGCATACCCAGCCTTCATCAGAAGATCCCTGGTCTCGTCAAGGTTCAGCTCCAGGGCGATTGCAAATGCAATGGCCGTAGGCTTGCTCGGCTTATAGAAGACATCGTTCTTTATCTTCGAGAAAAGCTTCCTGTCGACATTCGCCTTCTTGTATACGACGCTATCCTTGATGTCCTTCTCATCAATGAGCCTTATGAGGCTTTTTGAGAAGGTCTCATCCATCTGCCCGAGCACCTCATCGAGGCTTCTTTTGCTCTTCCTTGAGATTGCCTGAGACTCCACGGGAGGCATCATCGCATCCTCAAGCATGACTTCACTGCGTCTTCTAACTTTTGGCTTTTCCTCGACATACCTTTCATCAATATACTGGGTGATTGAAGAGTAAAGCTTGCTGGAAAGCATGAAGGATTGCTTGTCGTATACCACGAGATAGACAGTCATGTCATGTTCAAGCAGAAAATTGCCTATCGCAGAAATCGCCGTACCAAGAGCCCTGTCCTTCGGGTACCCGAAGCTCCCTGAGGAAATAAGCGGAAAAGCAATGCTTTCAAGCCCTTTCTCTTTGGCAAGCTCAAGTGAATTTCTGTAGCAATCCCTGAGAAATCCTTCTTCGCCAGAATTTCCACCCCTCCATACTGGTCCGGCAGTATGGATGACATACCTTGCAGGAAGGTCGTACCCCTTGGTGATCCTTGCCTGCCCAACTGGCAATACTCCCAAAGACTTGCACTCCTCTGCAAGCAGCAGCCCTGCTGCCTTGTGTATTTCAAGGTCAGTACCACCACCTCCGTCAAGCTTCTCGTTTGTCGGGTTTACTATCGCATCTGCAATCACCCTTGTAATGTCGTTTCGTATGATTTCAAGCGGCACAGCTCCACCTCCACTGGCATATTTTGTCTCTCACATGCTATCGCTCAAGAAGCCCGGAAGGGCTTTCTCATGCATCTTCTCCCCTGATTATATCCCTTTTAAGCTATTACGGACACTTGCTTTCTCACAACAAAAAAGGATATGCCATAAAGGATTTTCATCCTCATTCGCAGCATATCCTTTATTTATAGGGGAAAGTAATATTGTAAGATTAACTTCAAATTCAGAAAGGACTTGTAAGGATCTCCAATTGAAGCCCCGCTATTATCATATGTCCGATGGTATTTGGATGCGGATCTATGCTCAATGCAAAATACGCCATGTTGCCGCCTAATGCATAGCCTACTGCAGCAACAGGATCAAACATAACAGGGTCAATGTCTCCCTCATAATATTTGAAGGCATTATAGACATCAGCAACAGCGTATCTGCCATCTTCAGCCAGATTGATTATCGTCTTGTTGATCTGACCTACGCTCTTGTCTACAAAGGCATAAAGCGGATCCGTCGGCTTCAGTGGATTATACAGGGTGTTTACGATGATCCTTGATTCAGGCGCAAGCTGCCTTACAGCTCCGATTATCCTCGGGAATTCCTTCTTGAAGTTCTGTATCCCCGACTTGAATGCTGCTGCAAGCGGACCGTCGGGATCGCTTAAGCTTGAATACACAGCCAGGGCTGAAGCAGGATCCATTGCACCTATCGCCTCAACCAATTGAGCAATCTCTTCATTCCCAACCTCATCTTCTACTACAACACCATATGCGGCGAAGATACCTGCAATGAATGGCTTAAGCAGATTATTTCCACCTATGTTGATCGTTACCAGGTCCCTGTCCATGACAAGAGGTCTGTTATAAGGGCAATACTTCACCCTGATGAACAATCCGTAAGAATCAATTCCGGGAACGCCTGCGTTGACATAATCTACAGGGCCAAAATCATCCAAAGCATCCTTAAGCATGTCAGCATATCCATAGTATAGTGGTTCAGGGTATGTAGGAGCGTACGCAGACATTCCATAGGCAACAGAATCCCCCAGGGCTATATAGTGCAGTGTCATTGGATCTGCAGATACAGAGGTCGAAGTGAAGATAACGGTGAACAGCATGAACGTAGCAGCAACCATAGCAATTAGCTTCCTTGCTCGCTTTTTCATCTTTACACCCACCTTATTTTGCAGAGGATTCCCTCCGCATATTTATAACCTCATTATCCGCCCGTTTCGCTCACATGACAATGCTGCTGTAATAACTTAATGTCACGTTTACATATCAATATGAATGTTCATTAAATTATCATGAGATATTCTTAGTTCAATTGATATTCACTTTTTTGTCAAACGACTATAGCGGCCAAGTAACCATTCAGATAACCTATATCCGTCAAATCCAAATTATCATTTCAGGTATATTTTTCTATGTCCTAAGTAATTCAGCTATCCTTACACATACTCTATCCAGTTCAGTATTAGTAAAATCTCCACCAAGAATGACGACACAGCAAATAAAAAAAGACCAGGCATAATGTGATACCTGATCTTTAACATTTCCTAACTTATTTCTGTTTTTTGATCATCCTTGCAGAAATAACCAAAGATAGACTTACATACCCTTTCCACGTCCTTATCTGATAGTCCCATTTGCATCGGAAGCCTGAGAATCCTCCCGGCAACGCTGTTAGTAACGTTCATGTCGCCCTCGCAGCGGCCGGATTTTCTGCCGATGCCAGTATCATGAAGCGGTTCATAGTGGGTGAAGGCTTCTATCTTTCTTTCATGAAGATGAGCCTTGAGACCGTCTCTTTCTTTCCTGTCATTAAGGAGGATATAGAATACATGCCCGTTTATATCTGCACCATCGGGGACCCTGCATAACCTCAGGTCACCCTCTGCTTCAAGATTACTTAGCCTGTCATGGTACATGTACCAGATTTCACGTCTTCTTCTTGTTACCTCATGGAGTCTTCCCAGCGAAGCTTCCAGGTATGCCATTGAAAATGAAGGCATCTGGTACTCACCGCCTGGTCTCTTCCATCTGTATGAGCTTACCCTTCCTTGCCTATAGGCTACCCTGTCAGTACCCTGGTATATTATCTCAGATACATCGCACCTTTGATTTTCATCCTTTACGAAGAGGCATCCTCCAAGTCCGGCAGATGTTACGTTCTTAGATGAGTGGAAGCTTACAGCACCCATAGCACCAAAGGTACCCAAAGCTTTTCCCATATAGCTTGCACCTATGCAATGTGCAGCATCCTCAAGAAGGACAGCTCCACATCTTGCAGCCAGCTGCTGCAATGATGACATGTCTGCAGCCACCCCACCGTAATGTATGGGGACTATTGCTCTTGTCCTTTTAGTAATGACCCTTTCAACTGATTTAGGATCGAGGTTTAGAGTGTCCTGCTCAATGTCAGCAAAGACTAATGACGCGCCTGCCCTCAGGAAAGCATTGGCAGTTGCAGGATATGTGAAGGATGGGATGATGACTTCGTCACCAGGCCTAAAGTCCATTGCAAGGGCCATGACCTCAAGGGCTGCCGTTCCGGACTGCATGAAAAATGGCGATTTTTCAACGCTGTAAAGGTCAATTGAAGAAAGCCTCCTCTGAAGCATCTCTTCAATGATGTCACTTTCAAAAAGGCTGCGTCTTGAAACATCCGTCGCCCTTTTGAAAATCTCCTCATCACCATATGGTTCGTTGAATCTTATCCAGTCCATCCTTACTGCCTCCGCGTCTTGAAAATAAGTGCCTTTCCATGATTTTATCACGAAAAGGCACCCTTTTTACTATTCTGCTCTTATTACTTTACTACAGGGTATCCTGCATTTGCCCAACCCTGAGGAGCATTGGCTGCATTGCCCATTCCACCGTTAAGCGAAACTGCGTCATAGCCCATGAGCCTGAGTCCTGCGACAACCTGTCCAGCAGTCTGTCCGGTGTAGCAGTAAACAACTATTGTCTTGTCCTTTGGAAGTGTTCCGAAGGATGAAGCCATTCCCTTAGCGAAAGGTATGTTGCTTGCGCCTTCGATATGACCTGCAGCATAGTCAGCTGCGCTTCTTACTGAAAGTATGTACATTCCTGCATCCTTGGCATCGACCATTGCCTTGAGGTCAGCCTCGGAGATTTTGTAGTTCTTGTACTTGGTTGCAGATACGCCAGCAAGTCCTGAGTAGTACTCGTCCATTGCCTTCTGTACTGTAGCGTCTATCTTTGTAGGTGTGCCTGTAAGTGTTGCAGCTTCAGTTGAAGTTGCCGCCTCATAGCCTTCTACCTTTGAAATACCGAGGTTCCATCCAAGATGTACGCTTCTTGCAGGTATTCCGGCGATGTTGAGAGTCGTCACAGCCTGTCCGGCAGTCTGTCCTGTGTAGCAGTATATGTATATTGGCTTGTCAGTAGGTATGCTCTTGAGTCCTGCAGCTATTGCAGGTCCCCATGGCATGTTTACCGCGCCAGTGACATGGCCCTTTGCATAGTCTTCTGCACTTCTTATGTCAATTACTGTCATGGCCTCTTTAGCAATTACCTTTGCAACAAATTCCTTGTTGTCTATCTTGTACACATTATCAGGCATCTCTGCGAAGTACTTGGTTACAAGTGCTGACATGTCAGCAGCAGGTGCTGCTGTTGGAGCTGTTGTAGGTGCAGCTGTAGGAGCAGTGGTTGGAACCGTCATGGATCCGTTTCCGTCGTCCTTGCTTCCGCAAGCGGCGAGAGAAAGTACAAGCATTGCTGACATCATGATTGCCAAAATCTTTTTGTTCATTTACGTATCCCCTCTTTGATGTTTATGATCCGTCTGATGGTCCTACAGGTGCCGAAGTATCCGGTCCTGCAACAGTGCCCTTCTGCTCCCATTCGACCCAGGCCCCGTCATATACCTTGATGTTGGTGTAACCAGCTTCCTGAAGCAGGGCAGCAGTCTGGGTGGCCCTGAACGAGGTCTTGCAGTAGAGTATTATGTTCTCATCCTTGGTTATGCCCGCATCTTTGTAGAACAGCCCCAGGTCCCTTGAGGACATGAAGGTTCCGTCTGAATAAAGGTTCTTTGTGTGAGGATAAAGCACTGCAGTTGGAATGTAGCCTGCATCATACTCTGCCTGGGACCTTACATCCACTATGACAGTACCGTCTACCGGAGTCTCCGTAAGGGACTTCACATCCTCGAAGGTAGCAATCATGCTTGTGTCGGCATCCTTAGCGGTATAAGTGGTTGCAGGAAGAATCGCTGCATCAGCAGACAGCTCAAGCTTCTCGTTTACGAGAGCCTTGGATCCGCCGTTTACGATCATGACGTTCTCATGACCATATACCTTGAGGACCCACCATACCCTGCCGGAGTATACTCCGCCATTGTCATCATAGACATATATGATGCTGTCGTTTGAAATGCCCTTTGAACTTAGCACGCTCTCGATCTGAGATTTAGGTGCAAGCAGTCCCGGGACCGGTGTTCCAACAGAAAGCTCCGTCGGAGTCAGACTGACGGCACCCTTAAGGTGTCCCTTGGCATAAGCTTCCGGTTCCCTGGCATCAATGACAATGACCTTTCCTCCTGCGAGGTAATCCTTGCCTACCTGGGAAGCTTCAACTATATTCTTGGTTCCTTTGTAAGTCGTGTCGACGGAACACGCGGTAAGTGAAAACATCAGTACGAGAGCCAGGAATACGATCCTGACAGCCTTATGTTTCTTCGCCATATTTTCCTCCTAAACGAATTTGTGAGATTGCTAAGGAGTGTTTTGTTAATTATCAAACTATGTAGTCCAAAAATCAACACATCGACCTCTTTCATTATATGGTATCGTTGTAATGAATGGTTATCGTATTTACTTATGCAATATCCTTAAATGTTATGACATTAACTTAACAATAATTTTAAGATCTGAACCATATTTTGTACTGATCTTTACTGATTTCTACGCCAAAACAACAGGCGCTCAGGCATCTTGCTTCCTGGGCGCCATATTAACTCTCATAGTAAGTTGTCGGGAACGCTTCCTCATCCTATGGCTTCTTGACATAGGACATGGAAATATACCCTGAAATTCCCACATGGCTGGTCTTCCCCCAGCCGCCAGTGACCTCATCAATGAATATGATAGTCTGAGCTGGTATCTGAGTCAGTATCTTGCTGTCTGATGATGGTCCTTCTCGCAGGTTCACATTCCACAAGGTCATATAGTGATGCAAAGCATCATATTTGACAGAAACCAGGTAATCCATTGAGCTGTATCCGCTCCAGCCTGAAGTATGAACCGCAGCCCACCCGTTCCAAATAGAATCTGCTGTTATGATCGTGCCCTTTGGAATCACAAAGAGCAGCTCACCCTTAGTATCAGGCCTACTTCTTATGACAAGGTTCTCCGTTGTCTTAAGTAGCTCCGTGTACTCAGCTACTGATCCAAATTTAGAAACTATACCGTCAGCTATTGCTTCCACACGCCATTTGAAATCCAGCCTGCCTGCCGGATCACCTTCCTTATATGGAGCGGCAAATCCCTTAGCCTTAATATCATCATAGTATTTCTTCAGGGCAACTGCAGAATCTGTATCAGGATATTTTTGGAGAAAGTCCCCGTATGCATCAAGGTATTCCTTAATGTAACCTCCATCAGTTGCCACAGGCGTATTGTCCAAGCCGCCAATAAAACCGCTCAGGTAATTCCTTAAATCCCTCAGGACATCTCCCTTGAGCTCCGAATCAGGGTACTTCTTAATATACTCTTCAGCAGCAGCTATCCTTTCACCAAGTTCTTTAATAGAGATTACTATCCCTGCATCCATAGCCCATACCTTATCCGAATCCATTGCCTTGAACTTCAGGTAATCCTTCATTTCATCCGATATCGAATCAGAGTATGACTCCAGCGAGCGATAGTCAACTATCGGCTCTACCGATCCTTCTACCCTAATGAATTTGTAGCCGGCTCCTGTGAGGCTGCTATAAAGCTCCTTAAGTGAAGGATCAGTTATCGACTCAGGATCGATATTATCTGTGGCATCGAAATAAGGCTCAAGCTCCTGAAGCTTATCCCAGTCCTTTGACATGCCCATATGTGAATATGTCCTGAGATATCTCATGTAGTCAGCGAGAACAGTATCGCTTTGTTCTTCACTGCCACTTGCCAGGATGATATCCAGTTTTTTCCTGACCTCAAAAGGATCATCCGCTGTTTTCAAGCTCTCTTTAAATTCAAGCACCGTCTTCTCAGTGACAACTATAGTCTCTTTCTGAGTCTCTTCTGGCTTCTTCGTCTCCTCCGGAGCTTCTCCACCCGTCGTGCAAGCTGAAAGAATAATAGTAAAGACAATCAGGACTGCCAGCACTCTTCTCATTTCAACACCTCGATCCTATCCCTTATACCCTGATTATACCCTTCAATTGTTAAGCTTTCGTGTCATTTCAGGATACAATTCCCTATTAAGGGAATAGCCTTAACTGATTGCTGCTTCAGCCTCATTCGCCAGGCCAATACTCGAAGCTGTTTTTCATATTGTTGAACCTAATCAGCTTCAGCAGCTTCAGTGACAATATTGTATCTGTACGTCTTCAGGTCTGCTTCGAGAGTAGCTTTCCATCCGTTATTTTCCCATTGCAATTTCAGTATATTCTGCTCTGAGTCAAATACGGTCAGTCTTGCTCCATGTCCGAAGGCCTGGCAGGTATTCCTGAACCTTATCAAATCAAGCTGTTTTGTGACAACTTCATTTTTTAATCCTTCCTCCACCTGTTCCACTGTGAGATTTGTTCTGTTGATCTCCTTATGGCCGCCAGAACCTGCTTTCTCTACTGCCTCATGATTATTCCTGCCAGCAAAAAGGTCAAGGTACCAAATCTGGGGTTTACCAGGTATAAACATCTGTATCGCTCGCGCAAGAAGGAGCCTGTCAGCATCTTCGCCCAATGCACTGAAATATGTCGAATTCACCTGATAGTACAAGTTTTTCCGACCATGAAGATTCTTTACATGTCCACCCCGGTTCACGACTATTTCCACGAGATGTTCTATCTGCTCTTCAGACAGCAATCCTTTCAAGTCGAGCAAAGGAATTCCATCATGGCATCCCAGCATATTCACTGTCCTGATCTTATTCTTCACTATATCCTTGATCCATTTAACAAGCTTTTCGTTTGTGCTTCTTTCAAAAGCATCAATAATTAGTCCGGGCAAAAAGAAATCATAGGTTAGATAACCTTTTTCAGATAGTCTATCATGGACCCCTTCTTCATATCTAGAATGTATCTCCGGTAGAAGCTCTACACCATGCCGGTCAGAAAGGCTTCTTACCTTCTCCAGCAGTTCAAAGGTTCCCGGATCATTGAGGAAGTTCTTTTTCCCAGGCTCCTTCGGTGCATATGCAAATGCATCCAACCTCACGATCTCAGCCCCATAACCCTTCAATTTTCCAAGTGTCTCATCGTAGAAGTCCCATACCAGTGGCGAATTAATGTTCAAGTCCATTTGACCTAGGTATCTTCGTCCTGTTTCAAGAAACTCGATTACAATATCCCTGTATTGGTCCAACTTGCCGAAATCCATATTCTTTGGCATTATCTTAGCATCCAGCGATTCATTGATAATGCAGGCTAAGAATGCGGCAGCAGAATACTGCATTCCTGCCGCTATTACAAGGTCCTCCGGACTAACTTTTCTATATCTCACTTCCTGATAAAAAGTATTCCAATACGGAATCTCAGTACCGTCAGGCATCCTTACCATAAGGATAGGCAATCCTGGCTTCCTGAGATGCATTTCTCTAATAAGCACCTCATTAGGTTGAATATATCCATCAGTGGTAAGTTCACCTTTCCCATCCCAGAATTTGTTCCAATTGATGAAAAAGTCCTTGTACTTTGAATTCTCACCGTTTTTAATGATATCCTGGAATTGCTTCGAGAGAACCGATGCGTGGTTCAGTATGAAGTCAAATTTAAATGACAGGCCGAACTCCTTCAGCTTCTCCAGGTCAGCTGAAGATGCGAGCATCTCGTTCAGTTCATAATCTATGACTGAGAATCCCCTGTCAAGGTCGGTATTGAAAAGGCTCGGCAGTATGTATAAGCACTTGAAGACACCATCGAGCTCCGGTTTAGAAAAGAACTCAGCCATTGCCTTCAACGATCCGCCAATGCTGTCAGGATATGCATTAAGCATTGGACTGTCATCATACCGTTCATCCAACGGGTCCCATTTGTTGCTTATTGACAAAAAAATCACTCCTATTCCGGTACAGCTTTCAGTTCACGTCGTTATGCGTGATTTTTCAGGAATTGAACTGCACCATTCAATGCTTCCATTGCGCATTCCCTTTCTGCATATACATGAAAACCATGAGAAGCAAGAGAAACAGACTTGTCAAACAGAAGCTCCTCGTGCTTTATCCCTATGCTTTCAAGCTTCCTTATCATCGCTACAGTTTGGGATTCATGTAAAGCATCAACTTCTCCTGACGACAGGAAAACGGGAGGATAACTATCAGTAATGTGATGTAGCGGAGAAATCTGTCCTGCGAGTTCGTATCTATTCAGGTCAATTGTGCCAGTATATGCCAGTACGCTTTCTTTGATCAAAGGAAATGTTGTGTCAAGAATTGTATTCAGGTCATACGCTCCATAATACAGAACAAGTCCTTTAAGCTGTTCTGGAGATAGCGGAGCTTTGATTCCGATGTTTTTTTCCAAATCTCTATTTGTACATATACATGCAGTGAGACTTGCAAGATGCGCTCCCGCGGAATCGCCTGCAAGGAAGAACCTGTCCTTGTCTCCGTTATACTTTGCACAATTAGCCTTGATCCATTCAATTGCATTTGCAAGATGAACCAGAGGCTCAGGATGATTGTACTTCGGTCCAAGCCCGTAGTTCAGGTTGAAAACCAGAAAACCTGATTCCGCAAGCCTTCTACAGTAGCCTGTATCAATAAACTTGTCCCCTACTGCCCATCCGCCGCCATGAACATAAGCCACTATGGGCAAAGGTCCTGAAGCATTCTTGGGATAATGAACATCGAGAGTGTTATGTTTTCCCCATTTACCCGAATATGATACGTTCTTGATATCCTTCACTTCATTGGTAATTTCAAATTTTCTTGTTGGAGGAATCATGAAGAGCCAGAGGACTTTTGCGTATGCTTTAAGAAAATGTATATTCACTTATCATCAACTCCATATCAATAATTATATTATGCCCTTATGGACTATCCCTATTCTCCTGTGCGTCGAAAGCAAGGCATCCCCGAGTACCTCGTCGGGCATTTCGACTGTGGCCGCCTCTCCGCTAAGTATCTTGTCCGCGCACCCCATATACTCCTGTATGTATTCTGAATCGATAGGCACCTCATGGTGTCCAGGGTAGATTGAATCAAATCTGTCCCTCATTCCATATAGCTTCTCCATTGAATCCCGGTAAATGCTTAAGGACATGGAGTGGTCAAGATGCAGCAGTACACCCATGGAACATACGCTGTCGCCGCTGAACAGCTGACGGTTCTCTGTATCCAGGAGGCAGATGGATCCGGGCGTATGTCCCGGAGTCCATATTACCTCCAGTTGTCTGCCTCCAAGGTCAAATATGTGGCCTTCTCCTACATACTTCATATCCTTCTTTTCCGGGATATTTACGAGTTTTTCTATCTCAGACCTTATCCTGTCAGAATCAATGCTCCCGAGAAGCCCAGGTATGAGGACCTTTCGGTATTCAAGGCCCATATGCTCCTTCACTACATCCTTTTCCAGATCCATTATATTCACATTCTCAAACAGATGGTCCGATCCTGTATGGTCCAGATGGCCATGAGTATTAATCACTTCAACAGGTTTGTCTGTAAGACTTCTCACAGTTATGTCCAGGCCTTCAAATCCCATTCCAGTATCAATCAGTAACGCTGAGTTCTCTCCTTCAACCAGGTACATGTAGACTTTTATTGGATCCTCGATTCTCCATGTATGCTGGTCTATCTCATATACTTCAAAGTTGCTCATTATTTCTCCTCCTCAACCAGCAGAAGGCTGGCAAATCATTGAACCACTGACCCATGTAATCTGATATCCTTGTAAGCTATAGGCCTTGCGCTTGTTATTCCATTCACTTCCAAATATTTTCTGATGCTGGTAATTATCCTCATATCAATTGAATCTTCGTCGAAAATGACTTCGATCTGATGGCTGTGTGCAGTTTCAGTATAGTAGACGTCAATAAGCAGAGTATTGTAATTGACCCAAGAATGATGAGCTGAGTATCTCCAGCTTCTGTTCAGGTTATCAAAAAACTCTATGAATGTTGCTGGGGCAATTTCACACTGCATCACTCCGCTAATGAATGTTACCTTGGAACTGTCTATGACCTGCTTTTCACCTATGGCAATTTGAGCCCTATCATTATGAAAATCAAAGCTTATCTCCAGTTCCATGCCATCAAATCCTACCAGATACTTCCTTCCGCTTAATCTCTCTTCCAGATAGGATGAAGTGGCATCAAAAACAATGGGTTTGGACATATTACACAGCATTCTTGACAGCTCGATCTGCTTGCTGCAATCTGGGAATACCATCTTGTCCTTTGCTTTGGAAAGTACCTTACTGTAGAACAGTGAAAGCAATTCCTGTGAATCCCCGTCTTCGGAAGTGATCACTGCAACAATATCCTTGTCGGGAGCTATGATGCAGAATTGACCGAAGGCACCATCTGCCCTAAAGGTGTTCTCACTTCCTCTCCACATCTGGAAGCAATATCCCTTTGACCAGTCATCCCTCACCTCTATTTCGGAAGTGTCTATCTGTTTAGACGATGCCATATCAGCCCACGATGGATCAAATATCCTTTTGCCTTCAAATTCACCTTTCCCTAGAAAAAGCACTCCCAGCTTGGCAAAATCTTCAGGCTTGAGCATAAGGCCCCAACCTCCGGTTGTAATTCCGTCTTTATGGTCCCATTCATATCCTGTTATTCCCAGTGGTTCAAAGAGCCTTGTTTTCAGGTACTTTTCAAGGGAGACTCCAGTTACCCTGGTTAATATCGCAGACAGCATGAAAGTGGCACCCGAGTCGTAGAGGAACTTTTCTCCCGGTTCGTACTGAAGCGGCATCTTTATGAATTCCTCAACCCAATTTTGCTTCGTAGTGATGACTGAAATGGAGTCTTCAGAATGTCCAGTAGACATGGTAAGCAAGTTCTTCACTGTCATATTTTTAAATCGTCTGTCCATTTCACAGCTATCATACTCCGGAAAAAAGCTTATTACATTGTCCTCCAGATCCAGCAGTTTTTCACGAACTGCAATCCCAATCGCTGTCGCTGTGAAGGTTTTGCTGCCCGAGTGGAGCAGCCTAAGCTGACTTGCTTCGTATGGATATCTGTATCCTTCAGCAACAACGACCCCTCCCTTCAAAAGCATAAAAGTGTGCAAATTGCTTTTAATTACTTCGACATCATTAAGAAATCTTATGATATCCACCGAATTAATGCCGTGTTTTTCTGGCGATTCCCTTAAAAAATATCTCATTTATCATTACTCCTGTAAAAATCTAATTTTTCCAGATGATCGGTCCCTATAAGACCGTACATTTCCCCTATCGCTTCAAGCTCAGGCAGATTAACCAATGCCCCGACATGCTTAAGCTTAAATGCACTGACTGCAAATCCCAGTTCCAGAGAATCCTTTATTCTGTATCCTTTGATCGCAGCAGTGTAGAACCCAGACCAGAAGGCATCTCCCGCACCTGTGGTATCCGCTATTTCAGAAGCCAGGGTATTGAATCTGATGGTTTCTTTGCCATTAGAGACTATAGCTCCTTCACCTCCCAATGTCATTATTACTAGCTTAGCACCAAGGTCGAGAAACTTCTTAACTTGATTTTCACTGGTGTTCTGTCCAAAAAGTCTCTCGGCATCGACTTCCGATGGTTTTATCACATCCACCTCTCGTATGATGGATTTTACATATGAAACTCCATCCTCGCCCTTCTCCCAGAGCATGTCGTGATAATTCGGGTCAAAACATACAAGGCAACCATTTTCTTTCGCTGCTGTGATCACCCTCTCTATCGTCTTTCTAGCAGGCATCCTCGATAAAGGCCAGCATGAAAAATGAACTATCTTCGAGTCCCTTACTGCCTTCTCAAGCTTTTCTCCAAATGAAAGATGGTAATCCGCGTCCCTATAAAATATGGGAACTGGCGTATTTCTGCTCCTCGATACCAATACCATGCTTGTCGAGTTATCTACCCGCTCGATTAAACTTGGATCCAGTCCTGCATCTTCAACCTTACTTATCAGGAAATGTCCCATCCCATCCTTTCCGACAGCTGAAGCTATCATAGACCTTGCACCTAGTCTCCTGACATTCATCGCAATATTGGCAGGAGCTCCGCCAAACAGTCGTTCATATGTACCGCAACTGAAATCATCACTGTAATCTGTCGCAACCATGTCTATGATAAGTTCTCCCACAGAAAGAACATCATTCTTCTTGTCCTCAAATATTATCTTATCTTCTAAACCGAACAGTCCCATCACCTACTTAAATATAATTTTCAGGAAATCATGTGCACACTTGCGCCATACCTGCCATTCATGAGCTCCGCTGTAGGTCTTCCTGACAAAAGGCCCGCTTGTCTCAGATAGGAAGCCTTTTTCCTTCAGCATCAAGTCATCCTCGAGGAAATCCCCCAAATATTCATCTTCAATTCCCATTGCTCTGAATATCAGACTGAATTCACGGCTTAACCTCTCGGGCTCATTCAGGATTTCAAGATGGCCGTCATCATCACCGAGCTTATTTCGTAAAAACCCGCTGAATAATCCTGCCCAGGCAAACAAATCCGGATGCCTGAAAGCAATAATGCTCGTCTGCATCGACCCCATCGATAGCCCAGCCAGCGCTCTGTTCACCTTGCCTTGCTTCACCCTGTAACGATTTTCCACGAATGGAATAACGTCGTCCAGAAGGACCTGCTCAAAAACATAAGGATCGACAATGCATTCGCCTGCCCTGTCCTTTGACTGTACCATGCCATTGCACATCACAATCAGGCATGGTGTGCCATTTCCTTCGGATATCAGGTTGTCCATTATAAAGTTTATCTTTCCCTGATATAGCCAGCATTTTTCATTCTCGCCGTGTCCGTGCTGTAAATATAGTATTGGGAACGCTTCATTGCCCCTCATGTATCCTGGTGGAGTATAGACCAGGCATTCCTCAAACTCACCCGTTACCGTAGATTTGAATATCTCACTACACACAGTTCCGTGCTCTACATCCTTCAGGTAGTAGAAATCACACTCAGTCTCAGGTATGTCAATGCAGTTCATAGGTTTTGAGGCACCAAACCCGATTGGAGCCAGTGGATTCAGGACATCTGTCCCATCGATTGAAAACCTTATGGGTTTATGGCCGGCACTTGAAAACGGGATCCTGCCACTCCATATTCCCTTTTCATCTTTCTTCAGCTGAGTCCGTATGTTATCAAGCCAAACATCAACTGCATTAGCGTATGGTCCGTAGAATGAAACCATCAAGCTCCCGTCATCAGTAACAACCACGCCTGGCGGCATTTCATCCGAGTCTATATCCAACACAGTCATACGCCTCACGCTTAGCGGCATCTGCCTGTTGAAAGCTAGTGCCGTGCTATGGATCGCCCTGTTTTCAAGCTGATATGGTAATAAATTATTCATCCTTTGTCACCTTTGCCTGTATAATATTTTGCAGTTCGCGGATATTCACATCTGACCATGGCACAATGTGCATCCGCGAACAATTTACCCTGTATCCTATAAATTACTTCAAGAATCAGTATGTAACTT
Source organism: Clostridiaceae bacterium UBA6085 (assembly GCA_002428605.1). Classification (GTDB taxonomy): domain Bacteria; phylum Bacillota; class Clostridia; order Clostridiales; family Clostridiaceae; genus Youngiibacter. The sequence continues at coordinate 20,711 of DIXH01000085.1, read as the reverse complement.
CAGGCTATCCCTGCTCTCAATCAAATCATAGCAATACTGATTCTTTAATGCCAGAAGTAAGATGCCTGATTAATCAAGGCAACCCATATTTGCCTCTTATAAAATTCCAATTTCGTTAACTAACTGAATTCCTTAAGGTAAGATCATTGCTGTCTGCAAAAACGCATTTAATGTGCTTTCAGACCTGATAATTCGCTTCAACTACGGCTTTTTCGGCTAAAAGGACCGAATCCTCATAAAGTGCTTAGGCCTAGCCCGCGATTGAGTAATCAGCTTCTCAGTAAGGAAATGCCCATGTCAATTGGCAGCCTGCAGTCTTCTTTCAGTCAATTCCTTTTGGATCTGCGGGAATATCCTATCCAGCTTATAGAACCACAGCAACAGGCAGGCAAGCGCACAGCAAAGCATTGGCACAAAATTGAAAGCGATATTTATCGCGCTGACGGCCCTCTGCGACTGTACCGCAGCTAATGCGTCATACTGCCCGATTTGTATTATCCATCCTATCAGGACAATGGACAAACCTTGAGATACCTTTGTGGCAAATGTTACAGCTGCCATCCCCACTCCTTCAGATTTCATGCCTGTCTTCCATTCGCCGTAATCAATGGTATCAGCTACAAGACCATACAAGCCACCTGCTGCCAATCCGCCACCTATACCCTTCACTATGCTGCAGCCGATTATGACCGTCAGATTCCCGCCAGCAAAGCCCTGAACGAGGCAAGCCAACGAAATGAGGCCCAAACCAGCCATCATCGTATTTCTCTTCCCGAATCTCTTGATGAAAACGAATGATACAAAAAGAACTATCATCTGGGTGATTGCCATGGCATTTGCGAACTGGGCATAATAAGCTGTATCACCAAGCACTCCTTTTGCGAAATACATGCCGCTGCCTCCAAGCATGCTTGTTGAAAACAGTGCGAGAAAAACAGTTCCAACTGAGATAAGCCAGTATTTGTTTGAAAAGAGCGCTTTCAATTCAAGTCGAGTATCAACCTTGTGTCCTGAACCTGACATCTTCTTAGCAATACCAGTTCGCTCCCTTGTAAAGAAGAAGCAGATGAGATGGGCAATCAATCCGCAAAGCGCATAGACAGCTATGACCTTCTGCCAAGCATCCGTTCCACCGCCCAAAGACTTTGTCGCACTGTCGATTGTGGACTGCACTGCCAAAGTTCCTACTACCGCACCACCCATCGCGAAGATCCCGAGAAGACCTCTCTCATAGGGATTGCTGGTGATATTGACCACCATCGCGTTATAAGGGACATACAGCGCTGTCAGGAATATGGAATTGAAAAGGTTATATGTTATAAAAACATAGACATACTTAATCAAGTCTGTCGCTCCGCTGGGAACAGTAATCAGCAGGATGCCGCTTATTGCAAATGGTATGCAGGTTCTTATGATCCAGACTCTGGCATTTCCATGTTTTGAGTGTGTCCGATCCACTATAAAACCCATAATTATGTCTGTTACTCCGTCCAGCATTCGTGACACCAATAGAATCGTACCAATTATTCCCGCATTCAATATCAGCACATCAGTGTAATAGAACATGATGAAGGATGCGACCACGGTATTAATGAGTGCCGTACCTGCGTTGCCAATCAAATAGGCACTTCTCTCTGCAATACCGAGTGATGCATTAGGATCTTCTGACCTGGTAAATAATTTCATTTTATGCCCCTCCATAATCTAAATGTTTACACGTTTATGTTAACCGTTTTACACACGTATGTCAATCGGTTAACATATTTTATTGTAAAATTATTTTTTCAGTTTTCCCGACGAAAAAAATGCCCCAGGAAACTGATTCCCAGAGCACTTGTTATGATATTTAAAGTTTATTAAACAGCTATGCAGTACCCCTTACCACCAGGTTAACGGGAAGCACATTCTCCATTGACACTTCTTTTTCATCTATTCTATCCAGCAAGGTCTTAACGGCCATCTGACCTATCTTTTCAATGTCCTGCCTGATGGTTGTCAAAGGTGGTACTGTCATTGCAGCCATATCAATATCATCATATCCAACAATCTTGAGGTCCCTTGGAACAGATTTCCCAAGTAGGCTGGACACATGTATTATCGAAGCTGCTATGATGTCACTTCCTGCAAATATCCCGTCAATATCCGGATGATCTTGAAATACCTTGGTGACAACCTTCTTGTAATCCTCAAATCCTGAAAGTCTTGATTGTTCGATGACAAAATCAATGTTCTTTTCCCTTGCCACGTCAATGAAGGCCTGGCTTCGGTTATTCGCCAAAATGTCTACTCCCAGCTCACCGCTAATATGGGCGATCTTCCTGCATCCCTTCTCTATCAGCAGGTTGGTTGCCAAAAGACCGCCTGTGTAATGGTCGGATGCTATGTAAGGAATCCCCATTATGTTACGGTCCAATATTACCAAAGGCATGCCCGGCTCAATGTAGTCACTTGTATCTGAGGTATAGATCGATGCAATAAATCCATCGACCTGGTTGCTCCTAATCATCTCGAGATAGTCCCGTTCTTTTGCGCTGTCAGCATAGGAATTGCATATCAGCACCTTATATCCGGCTTCATAAGCAAAAGATTCTATATGATTGACGAGTTCTGAAAAAAACGGATGTGAAACCCGGGGCACTATGACACCAATGATATTGGACTTACGCCTGAACAATGACCTTGCAATCTCATTAGGCTTGTAGTTCAGACGCTCCATAGCATCATATACTTTGTTTCTAGTTAAATCACTAATATAACCTCGATTATTTAGTACTCTGGAGACTGTTGCAACTGCAAGTCCCGCTTCCTTAGCTACATCTTTAATATTTGCCATGACACAACTCTCTTCATCAATTTTTTTAATAATATCATATTTTCACTATTTTTTGTACTTTCACCGGGAATGCATTTTTACTTAGTGTTCCAATTTCGTTCAAATGATTGTTTAGAATGCTTCAGGTTTTTCTGCTCGGTTCCAAATGCTCCTTTATTTTAATAATTAGCCCAATCATCACAATAGTATTCATTACTCAATCAGAACCCCATTTCCCTTAATTTTAAAGGTGCGCCCCAAGAACCAAGTCTTTTTACTATGTACTTGTAACTATATCCAAAAATGCGCATTGATCACCTTTCTTACCTGCCGGTATTAACAGCCTTAACTTATCCGACTTGAAAAAGGCCACATGCTCATATCGAAAATCCATCATGTCTTTCAATTAATCTTCAGACTGAAAGTAAAGCTAAAATACCCTTACAGTACTAAATGAGGAGAAGGTTCAGATACTTCTCACTTTATTGACATTGGAGATATAATGTAAATGTATCGGCTTTTGAAACCACGAAGCTTCAGGAGGAAAATAGTGGAAAAACTTACTAAAAAAACAATAACCGGAGTTTCTCTCCTCATATATTTCATTGCAAACCTTATGACAATCATGGAATTTCCCACAGTACACTCAGATGAGCTGTGGCTAAAGGGAATTACAGACGAGATGGTAGGGCAGAAGTCCTTTGCAGTTACAGAGCCCTTCTTCGACCTTTATCCAAGAGTCGTGCACCCCTTCAGATGGCTCTATCACAGCCTTGAAGCCTTGGTCTTCAAAGTCCTGGGAAGCTCTGCAGCATCAGCAAGGATACTTTCACTGGTTGCCTCAACATTNNCTGTCCAATACAGGGAGCCTATTGCCATTTACAGGCACCTTTACCCTTGCACTGAGCATTCAGTTCCTTTACTCCTCAAGGTTCGGAAGGCAGGACAGCTTGATACTGCTGCTTCTTCTGACGGCCTATGGCATAGCATCAGGACATATCCTGAAAACCAGACGGGAATCTCTTGTCCTCGCACTTATTACACTTCTTGGAATGGGGGTCCATCCGAACAGCTTTCTCATAGGAATGACAGTTGCTGCCGTTCTATTGGTAAGACTAACCATGAAGGAAATAAGGCTCAAGGATCTTGTCTCATATATCATGATGACGGGAGCAGGCTTCATCGGATATATAGCTATCGGAAACCTTTTGAATCCGGGATTTCTTTCAGGCTACCTTAAGTTCGGAGAAAGCCTCGGAATAGAAGGAGATCCTGTCGGAAGAATTGAAGGCTTCTACTGGTTCTGGTACAAGCTATATGAGAGGATAGGCGGAACTTATGACCTGTTCGA
>DIXH01000085.1:0-16487 GCA_002428605.1 Clostridiaceae bacterium UBA6085 | reverse complement strand
CACTCTTTACAGCTGCAGGCATCGTTCTTGGAAATATTGGAAAGAAAAATCTGACATGGGCATTTGCACTTATCCTACTATTCTCTGTACCCTTCAGGCTTTACAGCGGACTCGAAGATTACAGCGAGGCAAGACCATATAAGCTTGGATATGAGGATATGGTTGAAGTTGTGGGTGGGATGACAGCTGACACAGATGTTGTCCTTGGTAACCTCAATACGATCGAGGCCTTCAAAGGTCAAAGGTTCTATGACATACGGAACCTTGCCTTCCTTGAGGAAAACGGGATAACCATTGGAGACTATATAAAAGAAAGAGGTATAACTTTAATCCTGATCCACGAGGAAATGGAATACATCAGGAACACCTCCCCTACCTGGGACTTCCTTTACGGAAGCAGCTACATGGACGATTTGTTCAGGTATATTTCGGAAAATACAGAGCTCATAGGTGAATTTGAGAACCCACTTTATGCGATGAGAATATCAAGATATTCAGGTACATATCCATGGAAGACAAGAATATACCGTGTAAAGCCTTAGGAGCGTTACACGGTATGCTTTTCAAGAAGTTCATTCATTTGTCAAGTTTTTAGTGATATACTCTTTAAGTTCAAACAGTTTGGTCTTAGCTTCGATTTTTCTGTCATCGCAAAAGCGTCTCATCCACTCTTCCTCTTTATTACTAAATGGCTCTATCCAAAACCTCTTCATGAAGTTTTTCAGCTTTGAAGTGGTATTCCAATTTAAGCCTGATACTTCATTAATTTTTTGGAAGCAATTCACAAATCCATTAATGTCTAATACTCCCTCAAGATAATCCAGCAGCAGAAGCTCATGAAAAGCAAATGGCATAACATCGGAATCAGGAGTTCTCATTAACGTATAGTGTGGACCACGTATCTTAATGTCATCGGTTACCAGACTGATGCATCCTAAAGTCTTTGCTAGAGAAATTGCGTATACTTCTCCTAAGTCTGTGCTATCATACAGAATTCTTTGATTGTAAACATGACTCTCAAATATTTTCAATATCTTCTTGGCCCTTAATTCCTTATCAGTAACGATGTGAATTTTCCCTGATACAACATCCTGATCAAACATAGATAGAATTTTATTATCCGCATGGTTTTTCAGCTCATGATTCCTAATGAACTCATAAGCAACAAGCCTCGTGAAACGATTGAAAAGCAATTCCTGTAGGTTAGCATTATAGAGATGTATAATTATATTTGTATCCAGCGATGCCTCCATTATTCCATTCTCCGAAACAACTCATCAAATTCCTCATCAACTTCATCCTCAATTGACTCATTTCCAAAATCATCGGCTGTCAAGTCAACATATCTTAATGCTCTTTCCAAACTACTTTTAGGAATCAGCTTTTGCTGATAGTTTGAAATGACCCATTCAAGAAATACAGGAGGAATTTTTTTGGACTCGGATATTCTATTTAAATCCAAATTTCCATTTATTACATTAAGAAATCTGGTTACAGTTGTAGCTGCCTTTTCTGCTTTTAATTCTTCATACTTTCTGGAATCTATTAGTCTCAGATCCTTCATCCTAATCAGGACCGTATCAAAGCTTGAATTGAAGGCGTTTTGGATTTTCGCAATATGCAGGCCGTTAAATGAATTTGGGTCAATATCGTTTAGCTCGAGCCTTATGTATTTCTCCAGCTTATCCTGAGGTACCAACAAACATCCTGCAAAGTAATTTGCTTCAGTTTCCTGCTCATCGCTATTTTGAAAATTATCATCCTTAATCAAAATTTTGCCTGTTGATGCAAGGTGAAGACAATGGTGTCCAATTTCGTGAGCTATCGAAAATATTTCCCTGGACAAAATCTGAGAAGAATTCGAGAATACTATCCTGTCACCATCTTTAATCATTGCAAAACCCAAAAAACTCTCCAGGCCAACCGGGTATCTGATTACAACAAAACCTGCCTTTTCTGCAGATTCAAAGATATTTTGGAATCCATAGTCAATCACACTGCATTTTTCCCTTAAACTATCTGCAAGTTTTTCAATCTCATGACGCCTACTCCTGTTCATCACTATCAACCTTCTTAACACTGTTATAGAGGTTCTTGTGTTCATAGAAAGTATCAATCATTTCAATGACGTATTCAAACTTTGCTTCCCCAACTACACTGCCATTTGACCTGAAAAAAGGTGAGTAGCTATTAGATCCATCAAGAGACTTAGTTATATCATCTACGGCTACATTTAATATTTTTGCAATATTTACAAGACTGGAGTAGGAAATATCTACCATTCCCTTCTCAAGCCTTGCATATTTCTGGCGGGTCCACGACAATTTTTCAGAAACCTGCTCTTGAGTCAATTTCACTTCTTCTCTTAGTGTTCTGATTCTTGCTCCCAGAATCGCATTCATTTAATCACACCCTCTCAACTCAATTTTAACATAATTGACTTTAATAGCAATCTTAAATGTTTCGCATTTATAACATTAATCTCGAAATAATTAAAATCTTATGTGCAAAATTGTTGTAATGTTTTTTAAACGTAACATTGATCATATTGTCAGCCATGAAAACTTTCAAGCAAACCGACTTATAGGTTTCCTGACAGCTCTCCTTTACCTCTTCGTAACTCCTGACTATAGGTATTTGTACTACAATGACCTTACTAGCGGGAATATCAGAATAAACCTTATTATCATATGACATATTAATTCCAAAGGGATGATTGACATGTTTGAATCCTTTTATTTCCTTTTAGGAGTAATGAACAATCTGCTTCTTATAGCGATTTTCCTATCAGTACTGTTCTCAAGGCAGTCTAATTATCGGACTGTTCATTGTGCAGCTTGCTTCAAATATCCTCTCCCACAGCAAGAAGTCACTTTCTGTCTGAGCACACCCAGAAGTTATTAAATAGCCAGAAACGAAAAAGGATATGACCTGAAGAAACTTCAGAATCATATCCTTTACTGTTTATTCAAAATCCTCCCAGTCCTTTTCATCATGTACCATCAGCAGAGTGCTGAAAGTCACTGCGAAATATGCCAGTTTGTCATTATAGTCTTTCATGAGCACCTTAATCTCATGCCTTCCGTTATTAAGGTAGATCTCCTCAAAAAGCCAGGTTGAACCAGTAAGTTCACTCTCCTGGATCGTTATATCAGGCTCCATCAGAACAAGCTTTTCAACATCTGTAAGGCTTTTGTAATTGTCAAAGGTCAGTATAAGCTTGCCTGCTTCCCTATTTACTTCCGTAATTATGCAGTCGTTGAAATCCAGGCATTTCCTGTATTGCTTTCGTATCCCACTCTTTTGCTTCAGGTATCTCTCATAGTCAAACGCTACAATATCTGCCTTTATGAAGTTTGCAGCAGAGAATTCTTCAAGAAGCTTATATGCCCTTGCAGACACCTTGCCAAGAGCATATACCCTGAGGTCTGCGATCTCAGACCTGATCTCCTCGGGGATATTCTCTCCGTACCATTTGAGCCTATTCTCAAAGTCTACACTGAACCTTTCTTCATAAGCTTCCTTGTCGAAAGCGAATTGCTCCTCCACGTCTTCAGATGCATCCTCATCGTCACTTGCCGAAAAGTCATATGGCTCATCTCCAAAAGGGAATACAATAACCTTTTCATCCCTTCCATAGTCTGATGCCAGGAAATCCATGAACTCTTCAGAATCAGGATGGGGATAATCCTCTATTGGCTGCATTGAGTCCATTCTGGCGAAAGCCATCTCTCTTGTAAGATATTCATTAAGCTTGCTTGCATATAGCTTGTTAAAGTATTCATCAGAGTATACTTCTGCCTTCTTCGATCTGCTGACGCCGAAATGAAGACCTGATAGATGCATGGTCCTATACCATTCCTTGGTGAAGTAGTTCATGCTCAGTCCTCCTGGTCAAGAAGGTCTATGGTAAGCTTTGAGCAAACGCCGCATTTGTATGCAGTTACCCTTGGTCTTCCAAAGAATCCCGATTTACCGATATTTTCTCCCCCTGCTATAAAAATGCCAAGGAGAGGCTTCTTAAAAGCTGACAGCCACTTCAGCCTGTACCTGTCTCCGTATATGTGTCCCTTTTCCATTATGCTGCTGCAGTATGGGCAGATCATCTTCTTATCCTCCAATCCTATAATGTCCTTATCAGGTTGTTTCCATCATTGTCAAGAACCTTCATCTTCCCTCTCAGGTCACTGAGGTTATCTTCAACCTCCTGCCTTGTAGCCCCCTTAACTATGACATAGCCCGCTCTCTGGGATGCATTCTCTATCGGCGGAAGAAGGTCTCCAATATGAATGTTGTAGCCTGCATCAAGTATATAAGGCAGTTTCCTCAAATCCTCAAGCGGAGTCATATATTGAACCTTACCCTCACCGCAGAAGAAGAGCCTGGTCGAGAATGGTCTGGATCCTTCTGCCTCAAGAGCATTTTTCAGATCGCCCTTGTCATAGTCCCTGTCGAGGCAGCCCTCTATGTTCATCCGAAGGACATCAGCTCCGGTCGCATATGGAATGGTCATGTCCTCGTAGGCTCCTCCAAGCCTGCAGGCAATCTCATTTACCTTAATGCCTTCATCTCCAATAAGAAACTGGAAGTAGATGGGGCCTTCATAAATCCCGAAGTCTTTGCATATCTTCTTAGTAAGTTCCTTCAGCTCAGCGCCATGCTTTTCAATGTGCTTTGTAGGATTCTCATGGGAGGTGCATACACCAATATGCTCGTCAGGAGAAAATGTCACCCGGTCTGTTATTGTGAGAATGTGCACCCTTCCACTGTCCACCCATCCGCTTATGGTGATTTCATCATTCTTGTAGAACTCCTCCACAAGGATTTCGCTGCTCCTCGAGTGCTTCAGGACACTATCAAGCTTAATACTTACTTCTTCTATAGTCTGAACCTTGAATATACCTCTCTGTCCCTGTGAATCCAGGGGCTTTATCACAAATGGCGGGATCATTCCACCAAGCTCTGAATCACTGAAGCCTCTGCCTACTATCCTGAAATCTGCTGTAGGAATCCCCTTCTCCTTGAATTTCGCCTTCATGTGCTTCTTGTTGGTCACAAGGAGAGCCGTTTCGTCACTTAGGAATGATGGGATGCCCAGTTTGTTTGCAGTCAGCGTAACTGAAAGAACAGGCTGGTCGGTGCCTGAAGTCATGACACCGTCCACCCTGTATTCTTCTGCACATCTTAAAATATCCTCAGGGCTGAAGGCATCGGCCAGGACCATGTAGTCTGCCAATTCTTTAGCCTCTGTCCATTCATTGTAGTCAGCAGCTATTGCCTCATATCCCAGAGACTTTATCCTCGAAATTGCGCTCCTCTGGCAGCTGCCCGCTCCAACCATCAGTATCCTCTTCATCGTGCCTCTTCCTTTCGCCGAATACAAGACTTTTCAATCCATAGTTGAACCAGAGCCTGGAACACAATATGACGCATTTCTTCAGGTCATAACCGGATTTCCCGTATATCCTCTCACGCCTTGAAACCTCGACATTGCCAACAAGAGCTGCATGAGGCAGAAGCTCGGCGCTTAAGTACACGAACCTGTTGCCAGGCTCCGCAAGGTGCCTGTACACTCTTCTTGAAACAAGCCTGAAGCTTGAGACCCTGAGGCCATGAAGGTTTCCGTACCTCAGCCTGAAAAACAATCCTACAAGCTTCGAACCAAGAGCACGAATCCCTCTAGTTCCATAGTCCTCATACACTCCGAATACTATGTCACAGCCATCCGCTGCAAGGGAGATCATCCTTGAGGCATCGCTTATGTCATGCTGAAGGTCGTCATCAATCGTTATGGCCCAGTCACCCTTCGCCATGAGCATTCCGGTGAGTAGTGCCCTCTGCTGTCCCATGTTGGACTTTATGTGTATCCCCTTTAAGTTAGGATTTGACTCTGTGAGCTCCCTGATTTTTTCAAAGCTTCCGTCCATCGAACCATCATCGACCATGATGAGCTCATATGTGAACCCGTTTACTTTGAAGAAACCGTCTATCTCTTCTATTAAGGCTTTTAATGTCCCTTTGCTGTTGTATACAGGAACTATAACTGAATAGTCCAAGCAGCACTCTCCTTTCAAGGTTGAGCAGAACCTCTTTGGATGCTATACTTCAATTGTGTGACTATACCCATGGAAGGACTGAAAAACTTGGACAAGATCGACTGTTTCGGGGACATATGCCCGGTACCTGTAATCAAGCTTCAGCATAGGATCTCAAACATCACTCAAGGCGAATCCTTCATGATGGTCGTGGACCACAGCTGCGCCATCGAGCACATGCGTGAAGTCCTTAAGAAGGAGGACCTTGACTGGAATATCGATGAAGTCATGAACGGGGTATGGGAAGTCACAGTATCCAAATTATAATCGAATATGTATATGTCAGGAGCCCTGTCGGGCTCCTTTTTTATTTAGCAGAAATGCTTCTCCCCGTTTTCCCTGAAGTACTTGTACACCTCGGAAATGGCTCCGGTCCTGTCGCACTTCTTCCTTGTAACAAGGTATATGGGAAAATCCATCTCGAAATCCCTGACCTCAATAAGCTTGTACTTCTTCTCGTAGAGCTCCTTCTTCACCGACATGTATGGAAGGAAGCAGACACCGAGGTTATTGTTCACTGACGATTTTGCTGCAGGAACCGAATCAACCTTGAACATGATGTTTATCTTATCCATGGTCATGGCCTTAGGCTCAATCCTCTTCTTGAGAGACCTGGAAATCGTAAGGGTATCGTCATCAAGGAGTATCAGCTCGCATTTTTCCAGGTAGCTTACATCAATGACATCAGGGATGTTTGATTCAGCGTTTGCTACCAGCACAATCTTTTCACTACCTATCCTAGCGAAGTCAAGTTCTGAATCTACCGGTTCTTCCGTTATGAAGCAGAGGTCAGTCAGGTCGTTGTGAAGGTCGTTAAGTGAATCAGCGGTATTCTTTGCAGACATGGCGAAGCTGTAGCTCGGATACTTCTTCTTGACCCTGTAAAGCACGCATGGAAGCGAATAGTCAACAAGGGACAGGTATCCGTTTATCCTTATGTTCTCGGCGTTAGCGTCAAGCATGTCAAGTTCTTCCTTCATCTTGTCATGGATCCTTAGCATGGTGCCTGAGTGCTTGAAAAGGATCTTTCCTGCCTCAGTGGGCTCAACACCCTTGTTGCTTCTCTCAAGCAGCTTGTAGCCCAGCTCGTCCTCCAGTTTCTGGATGGTCTGGCTGAGCGCTGACTGGGAGATATGCTTGCTCCCTGCCACCTTCGATATGCTCTTAGTTTCTATGACTTCCCGGAAGAATTCAAGGGATGTAAGATTCATTTAAAGTCACCTCAACTCCTATTATATAGCATCGTTAATTTTTTGCCATCTGTTTTTCTTATACTGGTTCGTCAAACAAGTTATACGTTAACATTGATAATATGGTAACATGTGGTTGTGAGATTGTTAAGAGTATAGCAAACTTATTTTGAAGGAGAGTGAACAAATGGCTGAAAGAACCGGCGCATCATCAAGACGCTCTTCAGCACCAAGAAAGCCGAAGAAGAATCAGATACCGTACGGATTTCTTACAGTAGCCCTGATAGTTGTCGTAGGTCTTCTGCTCTATTCGCAGAACCCGACAGTGTCCTTCTTCTGGATGATAGGTAATATCTTCGGATTCATACTGCAAAAAGGAAGGTTCTGTTTCACGGCATCAATGAGGGACCCATATCTGACAGGATCAACATCCATAACAAGAGCGGTGATCATAGCCTTTGCAGTGACAACCATAGGATTCACCGCAATAAAGTACGGCTATCATGCCGCAGGGCTTCCAATACCAGGCCAGAGCTATGTCGTACCGATAAGTGCGGCTACAGTGATCGGCGCATTCATATTCGGAGTCGGCATGGTAATAGCAGGCGGATGTGCATCAGGAACCCTCATGAGGGTTGGAGAAGGCTTCGTAATGAATTCTATCGCTTTCCTGTTCTTCATAGTCGGATCCCTGTGGGGTGCCCATGACTTTGGCTTCTGGAAAGAGAAATTCATATCAGGCGGACCGACAGTATTCCTTCCGGATGTATTCGGATGGGTCGGAGCGGTAGTAGTTCAGCTTATCGTGCTTCTGCTTCTATACATAGCGGCAGACAAGTGGGAAAAGAAAAAAGCAAGCCACTAGAAGCTTGCAAATTGTTCCAAATATACAGAAATCGTGTTAAAAACAAAACAAAATAAATTTAAAATAATGGAGGAAATTGAAATGAAAGAAGTTATGCTTGATTGCTTTGGAGAGGCTTGCCCGGTTCCACTCGTAAAGGCTCAGAACAAATTGAAGGAACTCGAGATCGGCGATGTGCTTATAGTCCAGATAGACCACAGCTGCGCAATGAAGAACGTACCTGAGTGGGCTAGGAAAGAAGGATACAATGTCGAAGTCGAGGAAGTTGACGACGGCGAGTGGGAAGTAATAATCGAGAAGAATAAATAGCACCAGGCGGAGGTGTGGAATTGGAAAAGGAAAAAGAAAAGAAGAAATTCTTTGACCAGATGAAGTCTAACGAGTACTACATCAAGTGGCTCAAGGAGCCTTTCACCTATGTCACAGCCGCAGTCCTTCTGTCCCTGTTCCAGATTGTGTCCCTTGCAGCCACAAAGAATCCCTGGGGAGTCTCAGGAGCCTTTGCGGTATGGGGAGCATGGATATATGAGGCAGTAGGCGGAAGCGTTGACAAATGGTACTACTTCGCATCCGAAGGGATGCAGAGCACCCTGAATAACGGCATCCTTAACCACCCTGAATCCTGGAGGAACTTTGGAATCATAACCGGAGCACTTGCTGCGACACTTCTCGCATCAGGCTTCAAGCTCAAGAAGATCAAGTCCTACAGGCAGGTGATAGCGGCTGTTCTCGGCGGCACCCTCATGGGCTACGGCGCAAGACTGGCATTCGGCTGCAACATCGGAGCCCTCTACGGAGGAATCGCTTCCCTGTCGCTTTCAGGCTGGGTATTCGCGATAGGCATGTTCGGTGGTGCAATAGTAGGAAGCAAGCTGCTCGTCAAGTACTTCATGTAATATGGGAAGGTGAGGCAAACGATATGGGAAGAGAAAAGGTTGTAGAAAATTATGACGTAGTCATAATCGGCGGAGGTCCGGCAGGACTTTCAGCCGCAATATATGCAGGAAGAGCAAGGCTCAAGACACTTCTCCTCGAGAAGGCACTTGTAGGCGGACTTGCGACATATACCAACGAGATAGCTAACTATCCGGGATTCCCTGACAATCCTAAGGGTGAGACGATCACAGACCTTATGAAGAATCAGGCGAAGAACCTGGGAGTCACCTTCAAGCTCACAGCTGTAACAAGCGTTGACCTCAAGGGTGAGGAAAAAGTAGTCGAGACCTTCAGGAACAAGTTCCTTGCTAAGGTTATCATCATCGCTACAGGCGGAAGACCAAGGACAACCGGCGGAAAGAACGAGGAGAACTACCTCTTCGACAAGGGCATAAGCTTCTGCGCTACCTGCGACGCTGCTTCAAACACAGGAAAGCACGTAGTGGTAATCGGTTCAGGAGACGCAGCCATAGAGGAAGGAATGTTCCTTACAAAGTTCGCTTCAAAGGTTACAGTATCCGTAATGCATGAAGAAGGAAAGATGGACTGCAACGAGATAGCCAAGGCAGCAGCCCTCGCGAACCCTAAGATGGCATTCGTATGGAATACAGTGGTAGACGGCTTTGAAGGCGACGGACACCTTAAGACTGTAGTCATGAGAAACGTAAAGACAGGCGAGCTGATCCCTGTTGACTGCGACAACTGCTTCGAGTTCATAGGATATCTTCCTAACTCAGAGCTGTTCGAGACCCAGCTGCCCCTTACAAGGCAGAAGTACATAACTGTCAACAACAAGATGGAGACAGGAATCGAAGGCGTATTCGCAGTAGGCGACATAACCGACAAGTACCTGAAGCAGATAGCTACTGCTGTAGGCGACGGAGCCGTTGCAGGAACCGCAGCTGAAAGATACATAGCTGAGAAGAACATCTTCGACAACCAGGTAATGCAGAAGGAAAAGCCAGGCTTAATATATGTCTACAATGCGATAGACTGTGATGCCAGAAACTTCCTCGCAGAGGTTGAAGCAATCGAAAAGTCAGCAGAAGGATCCCTTGCAGTATCAAGGATCGACACCTACAAGTCCAACGGACTGGCCCTGAAGCTCGAGCTTGAAAGCGTTCCAGCCGCAGTAGTCACAAAGGAAGGCAAAATAACTCAGAAGATATACGGCCTTAACAAGGATGCTATCCTTGAAGCGCTGAAATAACAGATGATGGCCCAAAAGGCCAATGACAAAGCCCGGAATCAAGGTTCCGGGCTTTTACTGTCCACATCATAATCAGAAGAGGACACTATAATTTTCTTTCAGGACATTTCTTACATTGGATACATGCTTCCTCATCGCGATCTCTGCTCTTTCAGGATCCCGGGCTTCCAGCGCGTTGAAAATTGCCTCATGCTCGTTATAGGAGTCAATGCTTCTGCCAGAAATTAGAATTGTTCTTTTATTGTATCTTCTCAGCTGCAGCCTGATAGATTCTATCATTTCAACTGCCTCTCTATTGGGACAAATCTCATATATGACATGATGGATCAAATCATTGGTTGCAGAGTATTCTTTAAACTTACTATCCTTGATATACTTTTTCATTTCAGCAAGGCTTGACCTTATTATCTCAATTTCCTTGTCAGTTATTGCCTGAGCTGCACAGTAAGCTATCAGTCCTTCCAGCCTTTCCCTTATTTCAAGCAAATGAACTGCTTCATCGATGCTTAGTGACTTAACTATAGCGCTTTTATTAGCCTTGATATCTACCAGCTTTTCGTTTACCAGCTGCATCAGAGCCTTCTTCACAGTATTCCTGCTTACGCCTAATTCTTCGGCAAGTGTTGATTCGACAAGTGTCTGCGATGGCACATATACCTGGTCAATTATCCTCTGCCTGATTATCTCATATACCCTTTCACCTTGAGCTGCCATATTAATGACCTGCCTTCCATCAACGTTCTATTAAATTAATTATACTATATTGATATCGTTTAAAATATAGTATCAAAGAATATCAATGAGCACTTCTATAGCTTCCCTGTAGTCCTTTGGCGGAACACCAGACAGGGCTTTTGACTTTTCTGAGGCTGATATTAGTTCAAGTTTCTCCTTTGTGCTTTTAGACATCGAATAATCTATACCCATATCACTTAACGTAGAGATCACTTCTTTCATCTCAGATACCCTTCTCTCAGCATGAACGACCGTTCTCGGTATCAGCTGATTTGATAGGTCTTCTATAGACTTGCCCTGTAAGCTCTCAGTCAGAGATTCAACTATAGTATCTAAAACACCGAATTTCGATGAAGCACTAAGAGACTCTATCAACAGTTGGGTCAATCCCTTCATGAATACGCTTCTGAACATCTTAATCGCTGATGAACCCCCTGCAGCTGTATTCAGGTCAGTCAGCTGCATCCCGTATTTTGAAAACTCAGACTTGAAGGTTCCTGCTCCATCTCCTGAAAGCAGCATTGGCACCCTATGACCTTCTGAAGGCACTACACCCATTACTGCAGCATCACAGAACATGACACTCTCTTGTCTGTCGATTTCTGATATAGCCTTCATGGTCATTGGTGAAGCCGCATTAATGTCAACGAATACCTGACCTGCCTCCATGTATTTAAATACAGATTCTGCAATTGGCAATGCAATTTTTGCACTCGTGGCTGAAACGATGAACCTTGAGGCTCGTATCGCTGTTTCCAAGTCAGGCACTAGTTTGATTCCGATCTCTTTAGCCCTGTTGTTAATTATAATTCCCTTTTCAGGGTGTTCGCTGAATACATCATAAGCTACAATACCATTCAGCCCTTCTGCCTTCAGACCTTTTGCTATATGATACGAAGCTTCGCCAAACCCGATGAATGTAACCAGATTTTCCAATATATCTACCTCCTAACGGTTATTCCGGATTGATTTTTTTCATTTTTTTCTGATTGAACATCGGGGTAAAAAAAGCGACCAGGGAGATAACTATTACAATCAACGAGATTGGTCTTGTAAAAAAGCTCAGCCAGTTTCCATCACTTACTATGAGCTGTTTTCGCATTGCATTCTCTGCAATCTTACCCAATATGAGGCCTAATACGAAAGCAGAGGTAGAGTAGTGAAACTTATTGAACAAATATCCGACAAAACTGAAGGCAAATACTACAAAAACATCTACGAAGTTATTCCTCAAAGAATATGCTCCGACTACGCCAAGCACCATTATCAGGACTGCAAGCAGAGGATATGGCAAGTCCAATATCTTGGCGAACTCCTTGGATATGTATTTGCCAAGGATAAGGAGAAGCAAGGAAGATACTATTATACCCAGGAATATGCTGTTAAGCATCGCAGGCTGTTGCTTGAAGAGAAGTGGTCCTGGTGTCAAGCCATGGAGCATAAATGCAGCCATGATTATCGCAGCTGTAGGGCTGCCAGGAATTCCAAGAGTAAGTGTCGGAACCATGGAGCCACCTACGGCTCCGTTGTTAGATGCTTCAGGTGCGATGACCCCATCCTCAATTCCTGTCCCGAAGAGTTCAGGAGTCTTACTTGACCTAACAGCTTCACTGTATGCAATGAATGCCGCAATCGATCCGCCAGCAGCAGGTATGATACCAACAATTGTACCGATTATTGAAGATTTGACATATAGCCACCATTTTGACATTACATCCTTGATTTTTATAAACTCAAATCCAGCATCCTTGTCAACTTTCGCTACCTGGACCTTATCACCACATTTGTCTGAGATGTTCTTGTACACTTCAGCAACCGCATATGCCCCGATCATTACAGGTATATAGTCCACTCCGCTGAACAGGAAAGATTGACCGAAGGTGAATCTCTCGACTCCATTGATTGCATCCAATCCTATAGTTGAAAGAAGAAGTCCAAGACATGCTGATAGCAGGGCTTTCAGCTGATTCTTCGAACCAAGGCTTGATATGCAGCTGAGGCCCAGAAGTGCCAAAGCGAAATATTCTGCGCTTTGGAATTTAAGTGCGAACCTTGCCAAAAGAGGCGCCGAGACCAGCATTGCAATAGCTGAAAATATGCTTCCAAATGCAGATGCAGTCATGGCAAGCCCCAGTGCCCTTCCTGCCTTTCCTTTCAATGCCATGGGATATCCATCAAATGTAGTTGCTATGGCGCTTGAAGTTCCCGGTACCCTGAGCAGGATGGCTGAAATGCTTCCACCTGCCTGCGCCCCAACGTTAACTGCGACTAGTACGATAATACCTACTATCGGATCCATCCCGTAAGTGAATGGAAGCAGCAGAATTATTGCCATGGAGGGTCCAAGACCAGGCAGGGCACCACATATTATTCCGAACGCTGTAGCGATAACCATGAATATAAGTGAAACCGGACTGAATACTATTGTTAATGATTCTAAAAATGCTGTCATGATTCCCTCCTGCTAGTACAAGAAATAACTTAGCTCTCTGAATATCCCAATTCCTCTTGGAAGAGATACGAAGAAAAGTCTTCCGAAAATCAAGGTAATTCCTACTGTGAGTATCAATGTGAAGATAAAAGCCTTGCCACCACTTCTGTATCCCATTGCAAAGATTGCAACCATTGAAAATATCAAAGTGGAAATTACAAAGCCAATGTAATTCATCCCAAAAATGTACGCAGCAAATATTGCGATATTTAGGAGCATAATCCTGAAGCCTTTGTCATTAAAGTTTATCTTCTCAGTTTTCTCCTTGTTCATTATCATTCTGACTGTTATTGCTATCAGAAAAACAGCGCTGATTAAAATAACCATTTGTGGGAAACCCTGAGGACCTATCTTATCAGTAGAAATGGTCATGCCGCCAAATCCCAGGGATACGACGAAGAATACTATTAAAATCAAAGCCAGGAATATATTGAATATGTATTCCATTTCTTTCTCCTTTTAAATTTAAGTGTTCCTGTTACGGAACACTTAAATCTTCATGATGTCCTTATTTCGCGAGAATAGCCTTGAACTTTGCTATCTCTTTTACCCACATTTCGCCGTATTCTTTCTGTCCGATATATCCAGGAATAATGTTGGACATATCCTTCTTTGAGGCATCAACATATTCTGTTGAATTGTATACTTTCTCTATCACTTCTGTAAGGTAGTCCTTCACTTCCTGTGGTGTACCCTTCTTTACCGCGAATCCTCTCCATGATCCCTGTGTGAAGTCGATATTCTTTTCAACAGTGCATGGAGTATCCTTAAGCTCAGGGATCATTGAGAGCTTTACATCGTGAAGCACTACGATGGGCTTGATCTCCCCACTCTGAACCATAGTCAGGAATGAAATTACCTTATCCTGATATATGTCTATCTCTCCGCCAAGTGCTGCAGCCTTTGTTTCTGAAGCTGAATTGTATGGAACATACGTAAGCTCTATTCCAGCAGCTTCAGCGAATCCGTTGGCCATATAATCATCAAGTCCTCCAGGAGAAGTGCCGCCTATTTTTAATTTGCCAGGATTTGCCTTGGCATACGCTATGAGATCCTCCAGAGTATTGATTGGACTGTCCTTAGCAACTCCAAAAACCTGTATGTCCTTCTGGAAGTTCGCAATTGGTTCGAAGTCACCGCTTAGGTTGGCATTTGGCCTGCTCAGTGCTTCTGCAATAGCATGTGATGGGGTAATCTGGAGTATAGTATATCCATCTGCAGGTGCCTGTGCAACGTATACCATTCCATCAACACCACCGCCACCAGCCTTGTTTACAACGTTTACCGGCTTGTCAACGTAGTTACCCATAAGATTTGCTACCTGACGAGTCATGATATCCGCTGAACCTCCAGGTCCGAATGGAACGACTATTTCTATGGCTCTTTTAGGATAATCCAACGCTGGCTTGCTCTCCTCCGTTGGTTTCTGTGAACATGCCGCCACTGTAAGTCCCACGGCCATGACTAACATAAGTATTGCTGATTTTTTCACTGTTATCCCCCCAGATAAATTATTGAACATCGCTAAGATTATCGTAATACACTATTCCTAAATCCTCGATTACCTTCCTATAGCCATAGAAATCTACACCGAGTTCTCCTGCTTCAATCTTCTCCCTTGTTTTAGCTTCCTTTTCTTCTCTTGCCTTAGCTTTTTTTAGAGAAGATTCGATTTCCGACTTCTTTACAACTACAATTCCGTCGTCATCCGCTACAATCAGGTCCCCTGGTTCGACAACCGTGTTACCACAAACTGCAGCTGCATTCACCCAACCGCTCTGATGCTTGTTGGTTCCAGTACAAATGACCGAAGAAGACCAAACCGGGATTCCAAGTTCCCTTAACGTCTTTGTATCTCTGACTCCAGCATCTACGATAATCGCACGTACACCCTTCTTTATGAAGGAACTGGTTATAAGGTCTCCTATCATTCCATGCTTGTTCGATTCGCCTATTGTCGTGATCACCACAACGTCTCCGGGCTTGCATACCTCTACAGCTGCATGTACCATGAGGTTGTCTCCAGCCTGACAGATGACTGTAACCGCTGGTCCGCAAACTGAGTAGTTCCTGTCGATTGGCTTAAGGCTGTCGCTCATAAGCCCAGTCTTGCCCTGAGCCTCATAAACAGTTGCAGCCCCAAGTCTTGCAAATTCATCAGTTATGTCTTGCTCAGGTCTTGGGATATTCCTTACCACGTACCTTTTCATCAATATAGCTCCTCTCCTACAACCGGGAAGAAATTGGAAAAAGATTCTGCATACTTGTAAGCATTGACTCCAGATATCCTTCTCGCGTGATTGCCTCTCATGAAGGCTCTTTGAGTATAGTATTCAATCAGGTGCTGCTGCGCCTGGAAGCATTTCATTGCTCTTACCTTCTGGTCATATGTCGAGGTAATGTCTATAAATGATCCTGGAACATATCCACTTATTTCTGTCTGATGAGGTTCAAATCCAAATAATCTCATCTGCTTGGTGCTCTTCAGTCCATCATATAAAGCTCCTGCTGAATTTGCTGCTACGCTTGCCTGAAACACGGCCTTGTTTGTATTGTCATGATCAGGGTTGAATGCATCCCTTGAGTCATGGGTCAATATGATATCCGGTCTGAACTCTCTGATTTTCACTATTATCCGGTCCAACCTCTCCCTGTCAAAATAGATTGGATAATCTTCAAAATCCCAGAATTCAACGTCCTTCAGACCAAGTATGTCTGCAGCTTCGAGAGCCTCCTTTTCCCTTATCCTCTTAACATTTTCAGTAATCTGACCCTCCGCCTTCCACAGGTCATTGGATTCACCTCTTACACCGAAGCTGAAAACAACTAGGTTCACTTCCGCACCTTCGGAAATATACTTGGCAATTGTTCCTCCGGCTCTCCAGACGAAATCACCTGCGTGTGCACTGAAAACAAGCATTTTCTTACCTTTTATCAATTCAAGTCGAGTAGACAGCTCGACTTT
>DIXH01000084.1 GCA_002428605.1 Clostridiaceae bacterium UBA6085 | reverse complement strand
TCATTTTGGTCAGAAGTTTGGAGCATGCGAAATAAGTCAGACCTTTTCCGGTCTCCTCATATTCCTTGTTCCAAAGTTCCAGGAAATGGTTGTATACATACCTTGAACTGCCTATCGTCTTGGCAATCAGTGTTTCCTGTTTTTTATCTGGATAGATACGGTATTCATAGGCTTTATGCTGCAGCAATGCACTCACCTCCAGAGATGTCAAAGCTTGAACTGTATCATTTCTTTTTCTGACTCTGTATGCACCTGCGGATTTACTCGTCGGTGTTTTCAATCTGCAGATGCACATAATCATTATGCGTTTCAACATCCAAAATATACAAAGCTTTGTCATCAGCAATCAGATTTAACAAATCCTTCACATATTTATCCACCTGTCTAATCAGGATATGATTATCGTGCCGATAAACTACATACCGGACAATATGATACTGGATTATGTAGAAATATCCACGTTCATAACATATTCTAGACATAAGAATACCTCATGTCCTATTAACATTTGAATAATGCTAACAATTGTTCAAGGTGCTTTGAGGTAAAATCATTGCTTGATATATGCCAATGTTCTATGTTCTGTTTATTTCTTTACTTCGCTTGCTAACTCACGACTGAAGTCACGAGTTTGCGCAAGCTTTTTCATCAAATGACCTTTTGGGTACGAGTTTTTGAAAGATTAAAATATCTGCTCTGTGAATAAGGTTGCCAACGAACAGCATAATATATATGAGAATCATGCGGAATGCAATAAAATCAACAGACATTACCAATGTTAAATTCAATTTGAAATGTTGGATTGGAATACGGGACAAGACTCTATATTTGATAATATAGCATGAAGGGGGTATAATATGGGTAAAATACTACTATCAGGAGCTGATATCATGCTTATAAAGCCGTCTGCAAGCATCAGGCAGAATTATAACGAAATAGCCTCTTTGTGCAAGTCTTCAGGTGAACCGGTTTATCTGACTAAAAATGGAGAAGGAGATCTCGTGGTTATGGATATAGCCTCCTTTGTTCGCCGTGAGAAAATGCTTAAGCTTCGAGAAGATTTGCTTTCCGTCGAGGAAGATCGAATTGCCGGACGGGTAGGTATTACGCCGGAGGAACTTGAAGTCTACCTGGAAAGTATAATCGCTGGGGTGGAAAATGGAAAAGAAGCCTCAGTATGAAGTGATTGTCTCAGACCGTGCCCGTCAGATGCTGGCGGGTCACGTCATGTTTCTGGCTCAAAAAAATCCTATTGCTGCCCGTAAAATGAAAACTGACATTATTGGTGCTGTCATTTCCCTTAAGCAAATTCCCGAACGCTATCCATTTCTGGATACCGAATTTGTGCCCCGTAATAAGTATCACAAGATGTTCGTAGAAAAATGGTATCTTGTGCTGTATCAGATCAAGGATAAGACAGTATATGTTGACTTTATACTGGATTGCAGACAGGATTATGGTTGGCTTGCAAGATAGAAGATAATTGCACGGCATCAGAGCCTCAAAGGCTGATGCCGTGCAATTCTTACTTTTATATCGTGAAACTTTGGTTAGAAAGGGAAATTCCTACTTTCCCATGGGATTCATGACAAGTGAGATTACCATCGTGATGACGCTCATTATAGCGATCGCTCCACCGGGAGCGCTGTCAAGGTAGTACGAGAGGACAAGTCCTGCAAGGACATCTACAATACTTACAGCTATGGCAATTGCGAGTGTCCTTGTGAAGCCTTTCCTGAACTGCATTGCTGATGCTACAGGGAGTACGATAAGCGAAGATATTACAAGTATTCCTGTTATCCTTATGGATGCTGAAATTGAAGCTCCCATGAGGAGGGCGAAGATGTAGTTTACAGTCTTTACCCTTATTCCGGAAACCTTGGCTCCGTCCTCGTCGAAGGTTGAGTAAATGAGCTCGTTGTAGAATCTTGCAACAAGAAGCGCTGAGGCTATTGTAACTGCGAGCACCAGGATCAGGTCATCACCGGTAACGGTAAGTATGCTTCCGAAGAGATACTGGGTGATGCTTGCGCTGGCGCTTCCGCTTGAAACAAGGATTATCGCGATACCGACGCTCAGTGTCATGACGACAGACATGAGTATCTCGGAATACCTCTTGAAGGAGTCACGCATGTATTCGATCATAACAGCAGCGAGGGTCGTGAAGATCACGGATGTTATTGTAGGATGTATGCCTATGACGAGGCCAATTGCGACTCCTGCGAAGGATGAGTGTGCGAGTGTGTCGCCTATCATCGAAAATCTCCTGAGCACAAGGAATATTCCTATTATCGGGCAAAGCAGGGCGATCAGGAAGCCTGCCATGAGGGCGTTCTGCATGAATGGAAGTGAAAGCATCACAGCACCTCCTTGCTGAAGAACAGCATGTTGTCAACGTCCTCGTGCTGTATGTTCCTCTTGAAGGTTGCAATGTCGTAGATCGCACCTTTCTGTTCGCCCATCCTAAGGATGTAGTCGGAGTTGTGGATCGCGGCAGATATGTTGTGCTCAACGGCAACGATGGTGACTCCTCTGTCCCTGAGCTTCTTGAGTATTTCCCTGACCTCCTTCTGGCTTCTTATGTCCATGCCGGTGGAAGGCTCATCGAGCACTATGACTTCAGGATTTCCGAGAAGTGCCCTTCCTATGAATACCCTCTGCTGCTGACCTCCTGAAAGGTCGCCGATGAGGGAGTGCTTCTTCTCCAGCATTGATACGTCATCAAGTGCCTTGTCTATACCTGACCTGTCCTTCTGGCCCAGGGCATGAAGATGGATCCTGTACACCTCCTCGACTGTTATCGGGAACTGGGAGTTGAAGCTTTCCATCCGCTGCGGGACGTAGCCGATCCTGTCGGTGCTTATACCTATGGAACCCTCGGTCGGCTTAAGGAGTCCCAGCGCAAGCTTCACGAAGGTGGACTTTGCTGAGCCGTTCTCTCCTATTATTGATGTTAGTTTCCCTTTTGGTATCTTAAGGTCAAGGTCCTTTATGAGATATGGCTCTTCCCCCGAATATGAGAAGGAAAGCCCCTTAGCTTCTATCATGAGATCCTCCGGATATGATTATAAAGATTTGAATGCCTGCGCACAAAGATTTGAGTGCTTCTTGACAACAGGCATCCATGCTTATATTATATTCATTGATGCGAATCATTTGCAACTCATGGAGGTTAATTTTGAAAAGAAAGTTTAAGATAGCTGCAGCGGCAATAGCTGCAATGATGGTATTTACAGCGTGCTCTGGTGAAAAAGGCGATGCAGACGGAAAGATAGCAGTCTCAACCACGATAAATCCGGTACACCAGATAGTTACGATGATCGGGGGCGACAAGGTCGAGGTATCGAGGATGGTGCCTGCAGGAAGCGAGGCACATGACTTCGAGCCTACAATAAGGGACATGGAGACTCTATCCAAGTCCAAGATCCTATTCATATCCGGACTCGGCATGGAGCCCTGGGCTGATAAGGCTAAAGAGACCACTGGGGCCAAGGACCTTGTAACGGCAGTTCTGTCGGACGGAATGGACCTTATCCCTCTTGGCGAGGAGGACCATGAGGAAGGGGAAGAGGAGGAACACGGGGACTATGACCCTCATGTATGGCTGAGCCTGGACGGAATGATAAGAATGGCTGAGAATGCTGAGAAGGCACTTAGCGCCGCAAGCCCTGAAAATGCCGAGTACTTCAGGAAGAATCTCGACGAATTCAGGAAGGAAGCCATTGCACTGAAGGAAGAGTACCTTCCGAAGTTCGAGGAGTATCAGGGAAAAGCCTTCGTGACAGGCCATGCGGCCTTCGGTTACATGTGCAGGGAGCTGGGACTTGTCCAGATGTCAGTCGAAGGGCCTTTCCAGGAGGGTGAGCCTACTCCAAAGAAGATGGAAGAGCTGATTAACTTTGCCAAAGAGAATGGAATAAAGACCATTTTCCTTGAAGAGCAGGCATCTCCGAAGGTATCGGAGACTCTTGCCAAAGAAGTTGGAGCTGTGACGGAGACGCTCAATCCTCTCGAGAGCGAAGGGGACCTTCTTCAGACAATGAAGGATAATTACGACAAGATACTTAAGAGCATGGAATAGCCTGAAGGGAAATATGAGGAAAATGAGATATGGGGAGGGGAATTGTATTCCCCTCCCCATATTGATATAATTAATGTCAATGGTTATATACAAGTATTAACAAAAACACAGGGAGGTCTGGAATTTGGAAAAGATACCGTCAAGGAATGAAGTGGACGACAGGCACAAATGGAGACTCGACCTCATTTTCGCATCAAATGCGGATTTTGAGGAAGAGCTTAAGGCAGTCAAGGCCGAAGCAGGAGTGCTTTCAAGCTACAAGGACAGGCTCGGGGACAAGGAGGCGCTTCTTGGATACCTGAAGGACTATGAGACCTATGGGAGAAGGCTTGAGAAGCTTTATTCATATGCGCACATGAAATCGGACGAGGATACGACTAACGGGGAACAGCAGGTGCTGCTTGCAAAGGTATCCGAATATTATTCTGAACTGATGGCGCTTACCTCATGGTTCGTTCCTGAGATACTCGCACTTCCTGATGAGAGGCTGAATGAGTACCTTACCGACCCGGACCTTGAACTCTACAGGTTCCACATAGAGTCCATAGCCAAGGACAAGCCTCATGTGCTCTCAAAGGAAAGGGAGGAGCTCCTTGCGAGCCTCGGGGATTCCCTGAGCGCACCTGAGAAGATATACAACATGTTCTCCAATGCGGACCTGACATTTGGAAATGTCAGTGATTCGGAAGGAAACGAGCATCAGCTTACAGAGGAGAAATACAGGAACTTCATACAGTCGAAGGACAGGACCCTTCGCAAGAACTCATTCCTTGAGCTGTTCACAACATACGGAAAGTACAAGAACACACTTGCGCAGACGCTGACCGCGAGCATGAAGGTGTTCAACATCGACTCGAAGCTCAGGAAATATTCCTCACCGGTTGAAAGGGCGCTTTCACCCAACAACATACCTGAAGCCGTGTTCCATAACAGCATAGGAACCATAAACGAGGGACTCAAGGAGCTGCACAGGTACGTTGACATCAAGAAGAAGCTTCTCGGGCTTGATGAGATCCATATGTATGACTTGTACGTGCCGGTCATAGACATCCCGGAAAAGAAGATATCCTTCGAGGAAGGTGTCGCCATGTCCCTTGAAGGCCTTAAGCCGCTTGGAGAGGAGTACCTGTCAATATTCAGTGAAGGCATCGAGGGCGGCTGGATAGACATATACGAGAACAAGGGGAAGAGGAGCGGAGCGTATTCATCCGGCTGCTTTGACACGCTTCCGTACATACTACTCAACTACCATGACGACCTGAGGGATGTCTCAACTCTGGTACACGAGATGGGGCACTCCATACACTCCTATTATTCAAGGAAGACGCAGCCTTACATATATGCAGGCTACACAATATTCGTGGCTGAGGTTGCATCCACTACAAACGAGAAGCTTCTTATCCACCACCAGATCGAGACTGAGACCGATGAGAAGAGAAAGCTTTACCTTATCAACCAGGAGCTTGAGCAGATAAGGACAACGGTTTTCAGGCAGCTTATGTTCGCTGAGTTCGAGAAGGTCACGCATGAGTCGCTCATAGGGGGTACGCCGCTGACTGGGGACGACCTTAACAGGATATGGCTTGACCTCAACCGAAGGTATTTCGGAGAGGGCATAGTCCTTGATAAAGAGATCGAGAGCGAATGGTCGAGGATCCCTCATTTCTACAGCGATTTCTACGTATACCAGTATGCAACTGGGTATGCTGCAGCGAGCGCATTCTGCGACATGATACTTGAGGGCAGGGAAGGTGCTGTTGAAAAGTACCTTGGGTTCCTCAAGGCGGGCGGAAGCGGCTATCCGGTTGATGTGCTTAAGGCTGCCGGCGTTGACATGACCTCAAAGTCACCTCTGGAGGCGACAGTCAAGAGGTTTGCAGAGCTTCTCGACATGCTTGAGGAAGTTGTGTCCTAAATATGAATTTACTGAAAAGAAAGGGCCTATCGGCCCTTTCCTTGTTTATTAGCAGTGTTTTATAGGCTAATATAGAATATATACAGGAGTAACGATATGAGTGTAGGATTTATGAAAGCGGTACTGGACCGGCTGGTTGACAGTAAAGGCTTCAGCCTTGATGTCTTTCCGGCATATGACAGGGACCTTGGTTATTTTGCATACAGGGAAAGAGGAGGCTACATGAAGGCTGTCATATTCTCCCGTGAAGGCGAGGAGGACGAGCAGCTTTTGTCGTTCGATGAATTCGCGGCCTTCAGGGGAATAAGCTTCGATGTGGTGAACCTTGTGTTTGCAGAGAGAGGCTACCAGGGTTCGGGCATAACCCGTCCGGGATACCACGAAGGGACCATTGACGCGGAAGGGAACTTAAGGCTGCCGGATGAGGAATCGCTTTCTCTCTTTACTGAGGAGAAAAAGGGAACAAGGCCCATGACGCTGGCGGGCATGGCAGCTTCGGCACCGGTCACCATGGGGCTCATTGCGGTCAATATCATGGTATTCGCGGCATCTGCGTTCCTTTCACAGTCCACCGAGATCAACGTATATGTCCTTGTGTACCTGGGAGCAAAGTTCAACCTGCTGATCGAGCAAGGGGAGTGGTGGAGGCTCGTGACTTCGGCCTTCCTGCATGGGAACCTGATGCACATACTATTCAACATGTACGCCCTTTACAACCTGGGGCCGTTCCTTGAGATGAGGCTGGGCAAGTTAAGGTTTACAGCCATTTACTTCATCTCGGCCATCACCTCGGGACTTCTCAGCTACTTCATGACACCAAGCGTTTCCGTGGGTGCGTCAGGTGCCATATTCGGGCTTCTGGGAGCATTCCTTGTGCTTGCCCTCAAGAGCAGGGAGAAGGCGATGAAAAGGGCGCTGCCAAACATATTGTTCATATTAGGCATAAACCTTATGATCGGTTTTGCCGGAAGCGGTGTAATAGATAATTTCGGGCATATAGGAGGTCTCCTCGGGGGCATGGCGTCATCGCTTGTGCTAGCCGGAAGGGGCCCTAAAGCGAGTTAGGAGTGAAGATTATGAAAGTCACGTCAGTTACAACTACCATGCGGGCTGAAGACCTTCTCCACGATCTGCGGGTCATGGTGGAGCCCAAGGTGCCCGGTCTTGCATTTGAAACAGTGGAGCTTGAGGACAGCTCGATACTTGTCAAGGGCAGCTACAAGTACGGGATAAGCATACCTTTCCTTGGGAAGATAAAGATACTTGATGTATCTGACAATGTGATCACCCTTAAGATAGCCCAGGTAAAGGTCCTTAAGATAGGGATACCGAAATTCATCCTTTCGATAGCTTCCAAGACTGCCGCTGGCAAGGCAAAGGAAATGGGGATAGAGTACAAGGATGGAGCCCTGAAGGCCAACATATCCAGCATCCTGTCTACAGTTCCGCATGTTGGTCTGACGGTAGACCATATCATAATGCAGGATGGCCTCCTTTCACTTTCCATTGCGGACATATCTGCAGACATCGACGCAATGCAGGCTGAAGCGAACAGGGACAAGGAAGCTGAGGAAAGGGCCGCAAGGGAGAAGGAAGAGAAGAGGATCGCAGAATTCAACAGAAGGCTTTCGGTCATGGAAAGGACCAAGGACAGCTATACTGACTTCAGGGATACCCTTCACAGGAAGACACCGGAGGGTGCGAGGAAATATTTCAAATATGCAATGGCGCTTCCTGACATTTACGCCCTTTCCTACAGGCTGCTGAAGGACAAGAGGGTATCAAAGAAGGACAAGGTCCTGATATCAATAACACTTGGCTATCCTCTGCTACCGTTTGACATACTGCCTGACAGGATCCCGCTTCTTGGGGCGGTTGACGACATCGCGCTCATAACCTTTGGAGTCAACCACATCATGACGAGGATCCCGATCCCCATAATAGTCCAGCACTGGCAGGGAGACCTTAAGACACTGAAGCTCATAAGGGACAACGTACCGACAGTGATGTCCTTCACACCGGGCAAGACGCTGGACAAGGCATATGGGATAGTTGATGCCAAGCTTGAACAGACAAGGAAGTCATATCTTGCCGATGAGGCTTATCTTACTCCTGAAGGCGAAGTGAAGACCATCGACCTTGAGCCCATATTCAGGAAGGTGATAGGCGAGGATCCGGGAGTTCCGCAGAAGCTTGCGGAAATGAAGGACGTATAGTAACATTGTCTAGAATGAATCCGGGCCGTGGAATGCATCCACGGCCCTTTGAGGTGGTAATTTGGGAAAGTTTTACGGAGTGATCAACGGACATTCAAAGGAGCCAAGGATATTCACGGAGTGGAGCGAGGCGAAGAAGGAAGTTACAGGAGCAAAGGGTGCTCTTTACAAGGGCTTTCTGACTTTAGCCGAAGCCGAGGAGTTCATAGGGATGAATAAGGATACGGAGGCTGATGATGACGGCCTCACGATCTATGTGGACGGCAGCTTCGAGCTCGAGACCGGTAGATACGCATACGGAATGGTCGTGGTATCAGGCACCGAGGAGATACATTCAGAGGGCTATGCGATGAAGGGCGAGTTCAGCTCCATGAGGAACGTTGCCGGTGAGGTCCTTGGCGCGATAAAGGCGATGGAATATGCCATAAGGAACGGACACAGTAAGCTGCACCTTTATTTTGACTACCAGGGCATCGAGTCATGGGCAATTGGAACGTGGAAGCGGAACAATGCGCTCACCATGGGATATCACGAGCACTACAGGAAGCTTTCAGGTGACCTGAAGGTTATTTTCCACAAGGTGAAGGGGCATAGCGGCAACAGGTTCAACGACCGGGCAGATGAAATGGCGAAAATGGCATTCAGGAAATGAGGGAGCATAGCGAAGTGCTTCCTCTTTTCTTACCGTCAAATACTGTGTTCTGCACAAAAATATTATCTGATTGAATTGCAGGCCTGCTTAATCCGAAAAAGACGCTGAGTGTGTCCTGACAATGTATTGTCAAATACGTAAAAAATGAGTTTTTTTGGTCTGTACCATGAATCATATTAAAGAATTCTATATTTCGATTAATTTCTAGTATTTTTTGAATCTGTTTATATGTTATAATGAAAACAGATTCTATTTGTGTTGGGAGATAATTGTTATGGAAGTATTGTCTTTAGGGGAGAAAATCAAGAAACGGAGAAAAGAACTGGACATGACGCTGAAGGATGTGGCAGGCGACAGGGTCACCCCTGGCCAGATCAGCCTTGTTGAGTCCGGAAAATCAAACCCCTCCATGGATCTGCTCGAATATCTGGCTGCAACCCTGGATGTTTCGGTTGAATACTTCATGGAATCAGAGGTAACGCAGGCAGAGACCATCTGCAAGTACTACAACAGGATGGCGGAGATAAACCTTACCCATGGCGACATAGATAAGGCGCTGTCGTTCATAGACAAGGCTGACAAGTTCGTGGACAAGTACAACCTGAGCCTTGCGAAGGCCAGGAACCTGTTTCTTCGCAGCATTTACAAGACATGCCTGAAGGAGTATGAAGAGGCGTATGACTACCTCTTCAATTGCAACCTCATTTATTCATCAATCAATTATTATGAGGGATTCCTCGAGAATTTCATGTTCGCAGGGAAAAGCTTCCTGGACTCAAATTCGATCCCTCTGGCCTTAAGCTATTTCCACAAGTCCGAATCGCTGTTCAAGGAAGAGATCATAACAGACGAGTTTCTGCTCGGCAAGGTCTACTTCTACCTTGCGATCGGATACCAGAAGACTGGAAAGCTTGAGAAGGCGAAGGAATACACTAAGCTCTGCAGTGATAAGTTTGAGAAGCTAAGCGACAGGATAGGCTATGGAAACCTGCTTACAGCTCTTGCTGAGGATTACGAGGCCAAAGGCAACCTTAAGGAGGCCCTCACCTACTCCTCCATGGCTCTGGACCTGTTCAGGGACTACGATTCAGAAAAGGAATATGCGATGATGGAGCAGAACCTTGGGGACCTCTACATGGGCTTCGAGGACTATGACGAGGCTCTTGCACATTTCATGAGGGCGAAGGATATATATTCGATGACCTCTGACAGGAGATACAATGACATACTCCTCTCGATAGTCGAATGCCAGGCATACCTTGGAAGGCATGCGGACAGCCTTGATACCATGAAATTCCTTGAAAAGATATTTGAAGAGGAGGACAGTCTGGGGAACCTTAATCTATACAGGCTCAAGGCCAAGGTGCAGGGAATGATGAAGAACCACCGTGAGGCGCTTAACAACCTTATACTTGCAGCTCAGCTTGCAAAGAGCAAGGGCTACAAGGACGAGGAAGCCGAGGTTCTGATCCTCCTTTCCAAGTACTATCTGGAGCGCGGAAAGAACGAAGAAGCGGAAGGCTTCCTCGATGAGTCCGTTGGCATCCTTAATGAGATAAGCGGGGATAGATAATATGGATATACTGACGACAGGTGAAAAGATCAAAAGGGCAAGAATTCAGAAGGACATGACTCTCAAGGACCTATGCGGCAAGGAGATTTCAGTCTCAAAGCTAAGTACCATAGAGAACAGCAAGGTCCAGGCTGAAGAGTGGATACTCAAGCTTATAGCCAAAAGGCTTAACCTCGATGTGGAGTATCTCAAGAAGGACATGGTCCAGGAAATATCTGACGAGCTTAAGAGACTTGACTCCAAAAGGGCTTCAGGCACCTACGAGGATGAGGTCAGGGACCTTATATCGATAGCAAACCAGAACGGACTTTATTCCCAGGCCTTCATGGCAAGGCTGCAGCTCATAGACTACTTTATGGCAAAGAACAAGACCGAGCTGCTTACCGTTGAGATCTCCAACCTCTACAAGACACTCATCAGGGTAGTGAACAAGGAGATACTTTACCTCTACATCTATACGATGGCGAAGTATCTCATATATACGAGGGAATACTACAATGCAGCAGTATATCTCCAGAACCTCATGGACCATTTCAATGAGCTGCCGGTATCGATGACCGATGATGTGAAGCTGCAGATACCGTACATGCTCATGCAGTGCTACGTGTACACACGCCAATACGAAAGGGCATCGAAGTATGCAGCGAGCGTGAAGGCTCTCATGGAAAAGACAAACAGCAAGGTGATTCTGGGAGAGATACATCTCCTGTTCTACATACTGAGCACGACCGGGGAGCTGGAAAGCGATGCGGCTGCAGACTATTCGAAGGTCAACAAGTATCTCGAGGACTATCCTGAGCAGCTCGCAACTGCAAAGTTCATCCTGGCGATAAACATGATCGAGAGCGGAAAGAACAGGGAAGGATACAGGGAACTTGAAAAGGCCGCTGAAATATTCCCTAAGGAAAAGCTCGGGGAAAGCACAGAGCTGCTGATGTCAGCCATGGAGATATTTGCAGAGAACAAGCTTTATGACGAAGCTGACAAGTACATCGACATGCTGGTCAATTCCGCAATAGAGAACGGAGACACTGACTTCATGCAGAAGGCATACTACTACAAGGGAATGCTTCTCGGCAGGAAAGGAAAGTATGACCAGGCTGAAACCTACATGAGCGTCTCTTTGGACCTCCTGATGAAGAAGGGCAGATCCAAGGAACTGTCAGATAGGTACAAGGACCTGGGAAAGATATACTACCAGATGGGCAACAAGCAGGAAGCCATAAAGTATCTGTCAATGAGTGTGTCTGCGCTCTGATACCCAGCGTGTGATCAAGAGACTGCCATATGGCAGGCGGACTATCAGCTACATGAAAAAGAAATGGAAGGAGGGGTTACCTCCTTCCATTTCTTTTTCACTTGATCATCTCTTGGTATTCCAGGCTGCTCTGGCAATACCTGCGCCTACTGGACCTTGTCGTCTTCCTTGACTTCACGGTAGCCTTCAGGGCCGTAACCATCATCTTTTGGCACATAGCTTCCGCCGGCTTTCCTGTAGGCAGGGCCTTCGGGCTTCCTCTCGACCCTGGGGCCTTCGGAATGCTCCTGCTTCGCCCATGGGTCTGCCTTGACTTCAGGACCGTAAGACCTGTTCTGGCTCTCATTTCCGTATACCTTGTCGCAGTCAGGCATCAGGACCGCAAGGATGACGTACAGGATAAGAAGCGGGAAGAGTTCTGTGAATATTGCAACTATAACGAAGCCGATCCTTAGGATCGTAACATCGATGCCAAGGTAATCAGAGAATCCTGCCAGCACTCCGCTAAGCATCCTTCTATCTCTATTCTTGCATAATTTTCTGTCCATTTGCATTCCACTCCTTTACTACACCTTGATTATATGGGCTCATCGTTAAAACCAAATTAAAATACATGTGAAAATTAAAACATGTGTTTTAACATCTCTGCAGGGAAATCTGCTTGAACCCCCCTTTACCTCCCTTCAGGCTATATGGCAAGTTGGATTAACCGGTGACCGATCCATGCGATGAAATGGCGCTATCGCCGTTCATCTGGTAAAATGTAGCTGAAACATAGCAGAAGGGGTGCATTAAATGGAGCTTTACCACAGGGACAGGGACAAGCTGTCGTTCGAAACCAGGATCAAAAGCATCAGCGTTGAGGACGGGAAGGTATTTCTGACCCTCCATGAGAGCTGGTTCTATCCTGAAGGAGGAGGTCAGCCTTCCGACAAGGGTACTATCAATGGAAGGGAAGTATTGTCAGTAGCAAGGAAAGACGGGGAGGTCTTCCATGAGCTTGCAGAATATGCAGGACTTACAATCAACATGCCGGTTTCATGTGAAATAGACCGCAGCACCCGGGAGGACCACAGCACCCAGCATACCGCCCAGCACCTTCTTTCGGCGGTATTGTCGGATGGCTTCGGTGCAAACACCTTAAGCTTCCATCTTGGAGCAAAGCATTCCACGATAGATACTGACAGGCTTATTTCCGAGGAGGAGCTGAGACTTGCCGAAGAGAAGGCCAACAGGCTTATCATGGAGAATCTAAAGGTCAACGATTTTGTGACTGACCTTGGAGGTCTCAGGGACATTGCGCTCAGGAAGGAGACCAGCCTGTCCTCCGGAATCAGGATAATAAGGATCGGGGACATAGATTCGTCGGCCTGCGGCGGAACCCATGTCGATATGCTGGGTAGGCTGCTTATACTGAGGATCGCAAAGGCCGAAAGATATAAGGAAGGCTCAAGGATATATTTTTATGCCGGGAAGCGGGCTTATGACTATATATTGGAGGCAGAAGAAATACTGAAGACTCTCAGAAGGGAACTGATGGCCGGAAATGACGAGCTGCCTTTCAGGGTTGTGAGTCTGATCCAGGATAAGGAGGTTCTCGAGAAGAAGAATGAAGAGCTCTCGGACCATCTTGCTGAGGCTGTGGCGGACACGTTTGGAGAAGATTTCGTGGTAGCCTCATTAAGGTTCGATCCCGAGGTCATAAGGAAGATCGGTGAAGCACTTGCCAAAAGGGGCAAGGTCGCAGTGCTCTATCGGGAGGAAGATTTCAGGGTATACGCGTTCACCGGAGAAAAGGCCCATGCCGGGAAGCTCTTTTCTGAGGCCAAGGCAGGCTTCGACTTCAGGGGAGGCGGAGGACGGTCAATGGCTCAGGGGTATCTGAAGGACGAGGCTGAGCTTCGCGGTTTCATATCAAGAATATATGAAGCCCTTCTCAGGCTTGAGGTTTGAACTGTCTTGTGGTACATTTAGCTTTAGTTAATTTTTGAGGTCAGGAGAATAATATGGAAGCATACCTTGACAATGCTGCAACGACAAGGCCTTCAAGGGCTGTAATAGAAAAGGTCTGTTCATCGCTGGGCGAGCTATGGGGAAACACCAGCTCTCTGCACAGGGTCGGAATGGCTGCCGATGATGCGGTCTCCGAAGCAAGGGCGACAATTGCATCTGCAATCGGCGCACAGAAAGAGGAGATCATCTTCAATGCCTCCGCGTCTGAGGGCAACAACCAGGTGATAAAATCCTTCATAAGGGAAGGGGCGCATTTTATAACTACTTCCACAGAGCATCCAAGCGTGATGAGGTCAATGGAATACGCTGAAAGGTCCGGTGTAGAGGTCACAAGGCTGAAATCGGACAGGTTCGGCAGCTTTGACCTGGATGAGCTTCGTGGCTCGCTCAGGAAGAACACATCCCTGGTATCCGTGATGATGGTCAACAATGAGACCGGAGCCATCAATCCTATTGGTGAGGTAGCTTCAATAATAAGGGGATCAGGCTCCAGGGCGAGGCTCCATGTAGACGCTGTGCAGGGACTCATGAAGCTGCCTGTGGATGTAAGGAAAGAAGGGATCGACTTCATGACAGCATCTGCGCACAAGGTCCATGGACCGAAGGGCGTCGGAATGCTGTTTGTCAGGAAGGGCCTGAAGCTTGAATCACTTGTCCACGGCGGAAGCCATGAGATGGGTATGAGGGCCGGTACCCTTAATGTATCAGGTATCCTCGGATTCGCTGAGAGCATCAGGGAGATGGGGAATAAGATAAATGAGCACTACAGCAGGGTTTATTCTCTGAAAGGCAGGCTCATCGAGGAGCTCTCAAGGGTTGATGGAATTGTCTTCAACTCGCCGCTTGAGACCACATCACCGTACATACTGAGCATCTCCGCACCATTTTTGAGAGGTGAGGTGCTTCTCAGGTATCTCAGTGAAAAAGGGGTATGCGTCTCAACTGGATCCGCATGTTCGTCAAACAGCACTAAGGACAGCCATGTGCTTTCAGCAATGGGTATGTCCCAGAAGGAAATAAAGGGAAGCATAAGGCTGTCCCTGTCGGCATTTACGTCAGATGATGAAGTTGATCATGCGCTGGAAGCGATGAAGGAAGCCTTCAGCTTCCTCGGGAGGAAATAAAGCTTTGAATGAATTGATACTTGTAAAATATGCTCCGGAAATATTCCTTAAGGGTCTTAACCGGGGGAAGTTCGAGCAGAAGCTCAGGTCGAACATAAAGAATGTCCTGAAGGGTGAGGAGTACGAGTTCGTGACGGACCAGAACAGATGGTTCATCAGGGGACCTGAGGCTGAAAGGCTGCTTGAGAAGACCTCGAGGGTCTTCGGGGTCTCCGAGGTATGCCTTGTAAAGGAGACTGAAAGGACCATGGAAGGAATGGCGGAGCTGGCTATTCAGGTAGTCGCGTCTTATCCCAGGGGAAGCACCTTCAAGGTGGAGACCAAGAGGGCTGACAAGCGGTTCCCCATGAATTCCATGGAAATCAGCATGGAACTGGGAGGAAGGATTCTTGACGCCCTTGATGGTTATACGGTGGATGTCAGGAAGCCTGACATAACAGTGAACGTTGAGATAAGGGACAAGGCCTATGTTTATCTCAAGAGGGTAAGGGCTGTTCAGGGAATGCCATATGGAATGAACGGCAGCACCATGCTCATGCTTTCAGGTGGAATAGATTCACCGGTTGCTGGATATATGATGGCAAAGAGAGGGATCGAAGTCCATGCAATCTACTATCACAGCCATCCCTACACATCAGAGAGGGCCAAGGACAAGGTCAAGGAGCTTGCCAGGATCCTGTCGGGCTACACTGGAGCCATAAGGCTTCATGTGGTTCCTTTCACGGAAATTCAGATGTCCATCATGGAGAAATGCCCTGAGGATGAGCTTACCATAATCATGAGAAGGTTCATGATGATGTGCGCTTGCAATCTGGCTGAAAAGCTTGGTATCCATTCCGTTACCACAGGCGAGAGCATAGGCCAGGTAGCCTCACAGACAATGGAGAGCCTTGTGGTTTCAGATGATGCAGGTGACAGGCCGGTATTCAGGCCGCTGGTCGCAATGGACAAGACTGACATCATTAAGATAGCTGAGGAAATAGGGACGTTCGAGACCTCGATACTTCCATATGAGGATTGCTGCACCATATTTGTACCGAAGCATCCGGTGACCAAACCAAAGCTCAAGATCATAAAGGCCCATGAACAGGCCCTTGACGTTGAAGCCCTTGTAGAAAGGGCTGTGGAAGGCAGGGAGGTGTTTGACCTGTGAATGAATTCCTGAAGGAAAAGCCGGAACACGGCTATGAGGACTATACTGATAATTTCGAGCGTGAAGGCTCATGCTGCAAGGAAGGCGGCTGCAGATGCGGCAATGGCAATTCGATAAACGACGGGATGCTGAAAAAAGGCCCGACTGACATCAAGGAGTGAGACTTATGGCCAAGACGAGCATATTCAGCAGCAAGTATGAAAAGAGAAGAAAAAGAAAGGCGTTCCTGAAGAACCTGGCAATTGGAACAGCGGTGATACTGGTGATCGCACTGATAGTATACAAGCCGCTGATGAACAAGGTTGAACAGGTAAGGCAGAGGATAGCGGAGGAAAAGTACCTGAAGGAGAACCCGACAGTCATCCCGACTGTCCCGGCAGCTGAAGAAAAGCCGGAGGTGCCGGTGCCTGAGTCATACAAGGTTATGCTTCCTTCCGGAAATGAAGCTGAGGTCTTCTATGAGATGAAGGAGGGTGCCATAAGCTTTCTCCCGGTAGATGATACCGAATTCTGGTCAGGTGACATATCTCCTTCAAAGAAGCTTGCAGTGGTATTTGACAAGGCAGCTCAGGAAATGGTCCTTGTTGATGAGACTGGGATACAGACTGACATAACCTACAGGGTATACAAGAACAGCAGGGGCTATACAGAATCTAAGGAAAGCATAATGGCAAGGATAGATGGTTTCATCTGGTCAGAGGAGCCCAGGTTCCTTTCGGACACCCAGGTTGTTTTCATGTCTATGCTTCCGTGGTTCAAAGCTGATGAAAGGTACATGTATGTATACGACATCACTGAAAAGACACACAGGAGCTTTCAGAGCATAAAGGGAAGTGAAGTCATTTTCGGTGAGCTGACAGACAAGGGGCTCATGGTGACAATGGATGGAAAGGTCAGTTACCTTACTCCGGAGCTGAAGGTGGTAAAGGAGTGATCTGAATCACTCCTGATTAGAAGTACATAGAGGAGTGGTGTGAACCACTCATGAGTAGAAGTATAGAGGAGTGGTGTGAACCACTCCTGAGTAGAAGTACATAGAGGAGTGGTGATGTGGACATAGGGGTATCAACCGCAATATTCTATCCTGACGAGACCACCGAGGATGCGATAAGGCTTGTTGCGTCCAAGGGGTTCAGGACAGGCGAAATATTCGCCAACAGCTTCTCGGAGTTCACCGAGGACTATGGGCATATGCTTGCTGACATCGCTAAAAACAATGATTTCAAGGTGAGCTCAATACACACAGTAAGCTCTGCATTTGAACCATATCTGTTTGACAGGTATGAGAGAAGACGGGATGACTTCTTCAGGATATTCAAGGATTTCGTAAGGTTCGGGAATATAATGGGTGCTAAGGTCTATACGTTCCACGGCCTCGTTTCGAACCATGGAAACAAGATCCAGATGAAGGACATCATCTATGTCTATGAGAAGATGATAGATGCTGCGGGTGAACAGGGCATGTCCATAGGGCAGGAGAATGTGTCGTGGTGCCTGTCAGGTGACATTGAATATCTGAAGCGGCTGAAGGATGGAGTCAGGGGTCCCCTGAAGTTCACCCTTGACATCAAGCAGGCTGTGAAGGCTGGAAGGTCTCCCTATGATTATCTTGACATATACGGCACGGACCTTGTGAACCTGCACCTTAACGACAATGACAGGGACCACACCTGCCTTCTGCCCGGAAAGGGAACCTTCGATTACAACGAGCTGAAGGAACGTCTTGGAAGGGCCGGCTACAGGGGTCCAGGAATCATAGAGGTATACAGGGACAACTATGATACGGTGGAGGACCTTGCCAGGAGCCGTAGGCTGCTTGCAGGACTTTTATGACAGCATTGAAAATACGTTAAAGTTCATATATAATATATTGGTTAGTATTTGAAAAGAGACCCGAAAGGGTATAGGAGGAATTTATATTATGGATGTCAAATTGGAGAAGCTCAGCTCGAGCAAGGTACTGCTTGAAGTTGCAGTAGAAAGCAAGAAGTTCGATGAAGCCCTGCAGAAGGCTTTCAAGAAGAATGCAGGAAATTTCAGGGTACAGGGATTCAGGCCAGGAAAAGCACCATTCCATATGGTAAAGAGATTCTACGGAGTGGAGGTTCTGTTCGATGATGCGAGCAATGCGCTTCTGAACGAGACATATCCTCAGGCTGTGGCACAGACAGAAATCAGCCCGGTAGGCTATCCTGATATCGACATAACACAGATTGAAGAAGGAAAGGACTTCCTTTACAAGGCGACAGTTGATGTATATCCTGAGTTCGAGGTAGCTGAGTACAAGGGACTGAGCGTAGCAAAGCCATCC
This sequence comes from Clostridiaceae bacterium UBA6085, assembly GCA_002428605.1. Taxonomy (GTDB): domain Bacteria; phylum Bacillota; class Clostridia; order Clostridiales; family Clostridiaceae; genus Youngiibacter. The sequence goes on along the minus strand of DIXH01000084.1, from coordinate 9,521 downwards.
TATCCTGCTGATGAAGCAGAGGTAGAGAAGGAGATCGAAGGCCTCAGGGAAAAGAATGCAAGGCTTGTATCGAAGGCTGAAGGCAGTGTGATCGAGGACAAGGACACTGCAGTCATCGATTTTCTTGGCAAGGTAGACGGAGTTGAATTCGAGGGCGGCAAGGGCGAAAGCTTCGAGCTTGAGATCGGTTCAGGCACATTCATAGACAACTTCGAGGAGCAGCTCAAGGGCCTCAAGGCTGGGGACGAGAAGGTAGTAACAGTAACCTTCCCAGAGAGCTACGGCGTTGAGAGCCTTAACGGCAAGGTCGCCGATTTCGAGGTAAAGGTCCTTGACATCAAGGCAAAGGAGTATCCTGAGATTGACGACGAGTTCGCTTCAGAGGTATCCGAGTTCGAGACACTTGCCGAGCTGAAGGAAAGCATAGCAGCTAAGCTCAGGGAAGCAGGAAAGAAGAAGGAAGAGTCCGAGTACAGGAACAGCCTTCTTGCGGCTGTAGTTGAGAAGACTGAGATAGACATTCCGGAGTCAATGGTGGAGACACAGGTCGACAGGCTTGTCCAGGACTTCGAGCAGAGGCTTGCATACCAGGGCGTTGACAAGAAGATGTACATGGAGATGACTGGCTCGAACGACAACGGACTCAGGGACATGTTCAAGGAAAACGCACAGAAGATAGTCAAGAACGACCTTGTCCTCTCCAAGATAATCGAGAAGGAAGGCCTTCTTGCAACAGATGAAGAAGTGACTGCAAAGGCTGAAGAGATAGCCGGACAGTACGGAGAAAGCAAGGAGAAGTTCATGGAGATCCTGCTTGGATCGAACAGACCTGACCTTGAAATGGAGATAAAGACAGAAAAGGCGTTTGCGCTCCTTGAGACTCTTGCAGCCAAAGACGCAGAATAAGCAAGACCAGATTGCCAGAAGAGTGCTCTCCTCTGGCAATTTCTGCCTTCAAATGACCTTGGATCGAGGTTTTGCAGGCGTTAATACATTGTTTATAATGCATTTTAGTTGCAGTTAAGATTTTTAGGGTATAATATACAAAGAAATCTTTTTAAATCAGGAGGTCTACAATGAGTTTAGTACCAATGGTCGTTGAGCAGACCAACAGAGGAGAGAGGTCATATGACATCTTCTCAAGGCTCCTCAAGGACAGGATAATAATGCTGTCGGGAGAAATATCCGACGTTACCGCGAACCTTGTGGTCGCACAGCTGATTTTCCTGGAAAGTGAAGATCCTGACAAGGACATTTTCCTGTATATCAACAGCCCAGGTGGATCGATCACTGCAGGAATGGCAATCTACGACACAATGAACTACATAAAGCCCGATGTGGCTACGATCTGCATAGGCATGGCCGCATCAATGGGAGCGTTCCTCCTGGCATCTGGTGCCAAGGGGAAGAGATTCGCTCTTCCGAACAGCGAGGTCATGATACACCAGCCGCTTGGAGGATACCAGGGACAGGCTACTGACATCGAGATACATGCGAAGAGGATACTTCAGATAAAGGATACGATGAACAGGATACTATCAGAAAAGACCGGGCAGCCGCTGGATAAGATCCAGAACGACGTCGAGAGGGATAACTTCATGGGAGCTGAGCAGGCCAAGGAATATGGCCTGATAGACAGCATCATGGAGAAACACGAAAAGGTTAGGGAGTAGGCGCTCCTTCAGCCACTAGAGGTGATAATATGGCCAAATATGATGACAAGAACGCTTTGAAATGCTCATTCTGCGGAAAGAGCCAGGACCAGGTCAGAAGGCTTATAGCAGGGCCCGGGGTCTATATCTGTGACGAGTGCATAGAGCTGTGTTCCGAGATAATCGCGGAGGAGCTCGAAGAAAAGAACCAGGTGGACATTTCGAGTCTTCCGAAACCGCAGGAGATAAAGAACCATCTTGACCAGTATGTAATAGGACAGGACGATGCAAAGAAGTCCCTGGCCGTTGCAGTCTACAACCACTACAAGAGAATAAACTTCCCGGTCAAGAACGGTGACATCGAGCTTTCCAAGTCAAATGTCCTGCTCCTTGGACCTACCGGCTCAGGCAAGACGCTTCTTGCTCAGACTCTGGCCAAGTTCCTTCAGGTACCGTTCGCCATAGCGGATGCGACTACATTGACTGAGGCTGGATATGTAGGTGAAGATGTCGAGAACATACTCCTGAAGCTCATCCAGAACGCCGACTACGACGTGGAGAAGGCTGAGAGGGGAATAGTCTATATCGACGAGATCGACAAGATCGCGAGGAAGTCTGAAAACCCTTCGATAACAAGGGACGTATCAGGTGAAGGAGTGCAGCAGGCGCTTCTTAAGATCCTTGAGGGAACTGTCGCATCGGTTCCGCCGCAGGGTGGAAGGAAGCATCCTCATCAGGAGCTCATACAGATCAACACGACAAACATTCTCTTCATCGTCGGAGGAGCCTTCGACGGCATAGAGAAGATCATAGAGAAGAGGACCCAGAAATCATCAATTGGATTCGGTGCCGAAATCGCATCGAAATCACAGAGGAACGTGGGTGAGACACTTAAGGACATACTTCCGGGAGACCTTCTTAAGTTCGGGCTCATACCTGAATTCGTAGGCAGGGTTCCTATAGTTGTCACACTGAACAGCCTTGACAAGGACGCTCTGGTCGAGATCCTTAGCGAACCCAAGAACGCTCTCGTCAAGCAGTACACCAAGCTGTTCGAGATGGATGGCGTTGAGCTCGAGTTCACCAGGGAAGCTCTTTTGAGGATTGCCGAAGAGGCGATCAAGAGAAATACCGGAGCCAGAGGTTTAAGGTCCATAATCGAGGACATAATGAAAGAGATCATGTTCAGCGTACCTTCGGACGATACGATCGAGAAGGTGCTTGTAACTGACGAGACGGTATCAAGCAAACAGCCGATCATCACATACAAGAAGGCAGAGAACATAGAATCAGCATAATACAATTGAAATGGACAGGCCGCAAGGTTTGTCCATTTTGAGAGAGAGAGGAAATCAATGAAAAGGAAGAGGAGGACCCTCCCCCTTATACCCCTTAGAGGAATAACAATATTCCCTTATATGGTCCTGCATTTTGATGTGGGCAGGGAGAAATCAATTGCATCCCTTGACGAGGCGATGCTGAAGAATCAGGAGATATTCCTTGTACCCCAGAGGGATGGCAAGGTTGAAGACCCTGCCCTGGAGGACATGTACCAGATAGGCACGCTCTGTGTCATCAGGCAGCTCCTCAAGCTTCCGGGAAATACCGTGAGGGTCCTTGTGGAAGGTATCTCGAGGGCGAGGATCGTAAACCTCAAGCAGACAGAGCCAAGCTATGTAGCAACGGTAGAGGTGCTGGAGGACGTGGTAACCGATACGGGCATACAGGACATCCAGGAGGAGGCTCTGATAAGGAGCGTCAAGGAAACCCTTGACACCTACGTAAGGCACACCGGAATGATGCCGCAGGAGGCTCTTACTACACTTGAGGATATCGAGGAGGCGGGAAGGTTCGCGGATACCGTGAGCTCATACCTTATCCTGAAGCCTGAGGACAAGCAGTCCCTGCTTGAAGCGCTGAACATTACAGACAGGCTCGAGAAGCTTCTTGAGATCATCAACAAGGAACTCGAGATAGCCAAGATCGAAAAGAAGATAGGCTCAAAGATAAAGACCAACATAGACAAGGTTCAGAAGGAATACTATCTCCGTGAACAGCTTAAGGCCATACAGGAAGAGCTCGGCGATTATGACGAGGACACCAAGGAGATAAACAGCTACAAGGAAAAGATCGAAGCGAAGAACCTTCCGAAGGAAGCGAGGGAAAAGGCGCTCTACGAAGTTGAGAGGCTTAGGAATTCAGGAAGCTATTCCGCTGAGGGCGGAGTCATAAGGACTTACCTTGACTGGATACTTGACCTTCCGTGGGGAACAGAGACCGAGGATTCAACCGATATCATAAAGGCAAGGGAGATCCTTGAGGCAGACCATTACGGACTGAAGGACGTCAAGGACAGGATAGTTGAGTATCTTGCCGTGAAGACCATGTCAAAGTCACTCAAGGGCCCGATAATATGCCTTGTCGGTCCTCCCGGAACAGGAAAGACCTCCATTGCAAAATCGGTCGCGAGGGCACTTGGCAGGAACTATGTCAGGATGTCACTTGGCGGTGTCAGGGATGAGGCCGAAATAAGAGGACACAGAAGGACCTATGTAGGCTCCATACCGGGCAGGATAGTCTATGGTATGAGGCAGGCGAAGAGCATGAATCCTCTGTTCCTTCTGGACGAGATAGACAAGATGTCGAACGACTTCAGGGGAGACCCGGCTGATGCGCTGCTTGAGGTGCTTGATGCCGAGCAGAACTTCAGCTTCAGGGACCACTACCTTGAGCTTGAGATGGACCTTTCAAAGGTAATGTTCATAACTACCGCAAATACGCTTGAAACAGTTCCGAGACCGCTCCTTGACAGGATGGAGGTCATAGAGGTTTCAGGCTATACATATGAGGAAAAGCTCAATATCGCCAAGAGGCACCTTCTGCCAAAGGTTCTGAAGGAACATTCCATGGAACCCGGAAGCTTCAAGATGTCCGACAAGGCAATAAAGTTCCTGATAGACGGATATACGATAGAATCAGGAGTCAGGAATCTGGAGAGGGCTCTTTCAAGCCTTGCCAGGAAGTCGATATCCTACCTGCTTGAGAACAAGAAGAAGAGCATCACTCTGACTCCTCAGCTGATCGAGAAGTTCCTGGGTCATCCCAGGTTCAGGTACGAGACGGCTGAGAAGGAGGACAGGCTTGGCGTTGTTACAGGCCTTGCATGGACCCCTGCAGGCGGAGACATTCTGCCCATAGAGGTAATGGTCATGGAGGGGACCGGAAAGCTTGAGCTTACCGGACAGCTTGGTGACGTGATGAAGGAGTCGGCGAAGGCTGCATATTCCTACATAAGGAGCCATTCCGGAGACTTCGGGATAAACGGCGACTTCTACAAGACCAAGGACATACACATACATGTGCCTGAAGGCGCTGTACCTAAGGATGGACCGTCGGCAGGCGTGACCATGGCGACTGCCATGGTATCAGCCCTGTCTGGCAGAAAATCCAGGCACAACGTGGCGATGACCGGAGAGATAACGTTAACCGGCAGGGTGCTCCCTATCGGAGGACTCAAGGAAAAGTCGCTTGCGGCAAGCAGGGCCGGCATAGATACGGTGATCATACCGGAGAAGAATGTGCCGGACCTTGAAAAGGTGCCTGAAAGCGTAAGAGGAAAGCTGACTTTCATTCCTGTGAAGGAGATCAGCGAAGTCATAAGCAAGTCTCTTGTGGAGGAGTAGAATGATAACCATCAAGAATTCCGAGTTCATGACATCTGCAGTCAAGAAGGAACAGTACCCTGAGGGTGGCTTTCCTGAGGTGGCTTTCGTAGGAAGGTCCAATGTCGGCAAGTCCACGATCATAAACTCCCTTACGAACAGAAGGAAGCTGGCAAAGGTGTCGAACACTCCCGGAAGGACAAGGCTTGTCAATTTCTTCATGATTGACAACACATGCTCCCTGGTAGACCTGCCTGGCTACGGATACGCAAAGATATCAAAATCCGAGAAGCAGGCCTGGGGAAAGATCATCGAGGAATACCTGATGAACAGGCCTGACCTGAAGAAGGTCGTCCTTCTTGTGGATGCAAGGCACAAGCCCACTGAGGACGATGTCCTCATGATCGAGTACCTGAGGCATTATTCCATAGAAGTGATCGTCGTTGCCACGAAGCTTGACAAGCTCAAGAGGAACGACATCAGGAAGAGCGAGAATATAATAAGAGAGACACTTGGTCTCTCCGAAGAAAAGGTTCTGTTCTATTCTGCACTTACAAAGGAAAACCTCCAGAAGGTAATTGATGAGATATTTTCCGGGATACTGCCGGAAACTGTATAGGAGTAAAGATGGAACGGCATAATGCAAATGAAACTAAATATCCGTTCCATTAACCTGGGGGAGCTTAACAGCTCCCTTTTTTTGTATCTACAAAACCACTTGTTCTACAAGTGGTCTAAAAAAGCTTCTAGCGTGGGGTCAAAAAAATAAACTCCTTTAATAAAATAGAATGAGGTTCGCCAACCAAATCTATAATCAAAGGAGAGTTTCCATATGGATAGAGGTAGTTTAGCACATACAACTTGGAATTGTAAGTATCACATTGTTTTTGCACCGAAGTACAGAAGGCAACTCATATATGGCCAGATCAAGACAGATATTGGTGTAATACTACGAAAACTATGTGATCAGAAGGGCGTAGAAATTATTGAGGCAAACGTATGTGTGGATCACATCCACATGTTGGTCAGTATTCCACCCAAACTGAGTGTCTCGGCCTTCATGGGATTTTTGAATGGAAAAAGCTCACTAATGATATTCGACAGACACGCAAATATGAAGTACAAATACGGCAACAGGAAATTCTGGTGCCGAGGCTATTATGTTGACACAGTAGGCAGAAATAAGAATGCCATTCAGCAGTACATCAAGAATCAACTACAAGAGGATGTAGTAGAAGATCAGATAAGTATGAATGAATACATGGACCCGTTTACGGGTGGGGCAGTAAAGAAGGGCAAAAAAGATTAGCCCCTTTTAGGGGCTGCCCGTTTGACATTGAATGAAGTTGGGACATCGAATATTGCTTTCATTGGGTAATGGTAAAATAATGAAACGGGTCAACCGCTACAATAATGTCATGGGAATGACCAAGGTGCAAACTAAGGTTTCCAGCGGTATCTTGCCGATTTGCAATTGTTAATTGCTCGAAAACGGCACCTCAAAATTGAAGTGCCGTAATGAGTGTTCTGAATCTGATTCAAGGGAAATGACGCCTGGATTATAAAGAAAACCATGTTTCCGAAATATGCGGATTTAGACTCTCTCCCTATGGAAACAGGGTTTTAAGATAATCACTGCCTGCATAGAGAATCCGTTCTATCAAGATGTATCGATTTTTCAGATGATAAAATACTATATAGTTACCTGATATAAGATATTTAAAGTCAGTCTTGACATTAACTTTAGAAGACAAATCTATTCCAATGTTAGGGAATTGCTTAAGCCGCTCATAACTCTCAATAATTTTTAACACAATATCCTCTGCAGATTCTGGATTTTGAAATTCGTTTGAAATGTATTCCTTGATCTGCAACAAATCTTCAGTGGCTTGAGGATTGATTCTCAGTTTGTACATATCAGAACCCCAGCTTCTCCCTCACTTGTTCCTCACTCATCCAATCATCCTCACTCTTGATTCGATTTGCAGCCTCCAAGAGCTTGGATAATAGTATGATTGTTGCCTGGTTCTTTTCGTACTCGTCAATGTCCACAATAGCAAATCTTCCGCGTCCGTTCTTGGTAAGAAATACGGGGGATCCTACAGAGATATTCTTCAAGACTTCGTTGTAATTCCGTAAATCAGAAACTGGCTTAATGTTTGGCATTACTATCACCTCTCAAATAATTGTAATCCAATTCAATGTAAAATTCAACGTAAAATATAACGTAAAATTCAGCTAAAAATATACGTAGAATAACAATAAACGTAAAGTGTATCAGAATGATCAGCAGAGAAAAAAGCAATTGGGAATTGAATGGATATAATTGAATTATGCCATTTACACATTAAGATTTTCATATTTGCGGGGATTTCATTGCGACTTCTTTTCTGAGTAAGGGACTTGCTTTGGATAGGAGTAATATAATGTATGGAGATGATATGATATACTAATATAAAATGTATTTGAAGTAATGGAGGATCAATGGAAGCAAGAAACCTGAAGCCCATCAGCGAAATAAAATACCCTGAAATCCCGTCAAAATTTATAACAACAATCACTCTGTCATTGATATACCGAATGATTCAAATATCATTCGCTGCTCTTTAGTTAACGGCGTAATGATGCTATGATCGTTGATTTCCTGGATACGCAGCTTAGTAAGTGTTCGAAGAAGTTCCTTCATGGTGTATTTTCTGTACAGGTCTTTGTCAGTCATGACCTTGTTGATACTAGACATTATGACTGATGCAACAAAGCCAATAAAAAACTTGCCCTGGACTGCTTTATCACTATGGACACGAAGTCTTCCCAGATCAATACTGTTCTTCAAACGAAGGAATCCCTTTTCAACCACGTCCTTATCTCTATAGATGCTCATCGCTTTTTTCGCATCACTGATGTCGTTGCTGATTAGTACTACCCACCCTGCAGTTTGAAGACATTTTTCAATCACATCTGTTCGAATGTTTACTGTATATCCATTGTCCTGCTTGTCAGATTTGCGTATTAACAGATATTTCTGGCATTCCTCATCATCCAGGCTTTTTTCAGGATCCTCAGTTGCCTTCTGACGAAGATCAGCAACAGTTGCATATAGGTCCTCACGAATGCCTAATGCCTTTTTAGCACTATAGTAAATGTGTGTATACAACTTATTTTGAGTATCCCAGGAACGTTCCTTGGTGACCGCCCTCATCGAATTGCCATTTATGACTATTGTGTTCTCAACACTGTCGATATCCTTTCGCTCACCCTCAACCTGCTTCTTCGCGAAGGCAGAAGTGAATGGCACGGATATCAAGAACCGTACAGGTCCGTTTCCGGTGTCCTTCAGCATATAGTTTATGTTTCGTGTACTGAAGAACCCCTTGTCCATCACCACTGTGATTGCTCGATTTCCAGTGATAGCCTCAAACTGAGTCAGCGTGTTAGTCAGCGTATGGACATCCTTTTGGCTTCCACTGTACATTGATTGGTAGATGGGCAATCTCCTGCTTTCACCCATCAGCATGCAGATATTAACCTGAGGGAGATTATCATGGTCGCTATTGTATCCCCACTCCACATCATCGACCAGTTCTGAATAAGACGAAGCTGATGTTATATCCAATGCCAGGCATTCATTCTCTGAATTGACGGCATACCAGTGTTGGTAAAAGTCATTCTTTTGCTTATCAGTAACTGAAATCAGTAGTTCACTGATTCGTTGAGAAGTCATTGAACCTACCGGGTAGGATTCCGCACCTGAAATCCACTCAGAGCAGTACATCAGCGGATCACTGGTGGAAATCATAAAGCAAGCCAGCATGAACACTTCCTGCCATAAATCTGGAATGGATTGCTTTAGGGCAGCTGTCAGCCCAGTTTTTTCAGCTATGGAACGATAAAGGTGAAACTGTCCATATGAGCGAATCGATGATTTTCGAATATCTTCGATTGAGAAGACCTTCTCAGTTGGAAGGATCTCTGTAGCCTTGCCTGAAAGGTGTAATTCTTCAAGGTATTCAGGCTTATAAACCTTCCGACCGGTCTTGGGGTCGATTTTTCCAATAGGTCGGCGTTTTTGTCTTACCTGACCGTCCTTGTTGCGATAACCATCAGCCAAATAAATGTATTGATACTGGCCAACCTTCTGTATTACCTCGTAGCTCATCTACAAACCACCTCACCAGTTGTTATAATAATTAATGGCTACTGAATAATG
>DIXH01000038.1 GCA_002428605.1 Clostridiaceae bacterium UBA6085 | reverse complement strand
CTTCAGTCGAGGGTTAGTTGACCTTATCGCCCCCTCGTGATAATGTTACACCTTCGAGGTATCAATCATGAGACTAATGTGTAAACAATTGTTTAATGCTGACGGTTTGTATCGTACCATAGCCCTCTGATTTCATAAGCTTTCCAGTGCCCCCGATTGCCTGATTACTGACAGGTCCTTAAACGGCTGATGATGATATCGCCAGGAATCTTCCTTTCATCAGTCATCCCAGCCTCTGTTTCCAGTGCAGATCTCATCCAGCCAGCCCTGGTCCAGAGCAGAATCCCTGTTTTTATACGGGACGGCCCTGAACTTTCCCGGTTTGTATTTCTTGCAGGTTTTGGGGCCATAACAGAATGATTCAAAGCGGTACTTCCTGATATTCCTGTCAAAATCCCATTGAATCTCCACATTCGCCATTGCAGCGTAGTAGCATTTGAAACATTTGCCCTTCCACAAGCTCATGCTGAGCATTCTTGCTCCGCGTTCCTCATAGACTTCCATGGAAGGAATGCACCCTGTCCATGGACATATGGAATCCATTGCCTGGATGTTCCTTTCAATTACTCTAATTTCACCGGCCTTGTAATAGTCTGCAAATTCCCGCTGCGGATATTTCTTAGTCCAGGCCGTACCCTGCACAATGTCGCCTATCCTAAACATGCCTTTTTGCTGCTGCCTGGCTGATATGGCAACAGAAAATGCATTAAGTCCTTCCTCGCATTCACCTTCAAGAAAAATATTGTAGCCAATGTGATAATGGGTCCTGTTGTCTGTCAAATATCTCCATACCCTTGTCCTTGGCTGAATGGACCTTATGATTCCTTTCCACTCCAACTTATATGGTTCGCTCATTTGTCTTCGATCCTGACTTCCTTCAGGAAAAACCTCTTACTGAATCCTCCCCTGTCAGCTTCCTTTTCAGCCCTGATCCTTTCAAATTCATCACGACTCGTACCTTCCAGGTCAACAAGGGCGTATATTACCTCCATGATATCTGCAAGCTCCTCCAGCTTTCCGCTCTCAAGGTACTCATTAAGTTCCTCGCCAAGCTTTTCGTCGAGGCATCTCCTGTATTCCCTGTCGTCCAATATCTCTATTTCTGCAGTCTTCCCGTCCGACTCTATTATCTCAGGGATCCTGTCCCTCACCAGCTTGTCATATCTGATCGTCCTTATACCCATTCCTGTTATCCTCCATAGCTTTTTCTATCTTTTCAAGCCTCTCCCTGTAGAATTTCCTTGTCCTGTAGCTTACAACGTCATGGAATTGCCTTACGAATTCACCATCTTCAAGATATTGCCACAGGTCCTTGTTGAGGCAGAATCCATCATCACAGAATTCAAAGAATTCACCTGAAGTCTTCTGCAGGAAGTGAAGTGGATTCCTTCTTGCAAGATCGACATATTCTTTCCTCTCCCAATCCATGAATCCTTCAGTTCCCTTATCCCTAAGCATATCCACCTTGTTGGCTCCGTGGGAGTAGAATTCCCTGAAGCTCTCATAAAGGTCGTCATCAGTTATTTTCGCCTTTATCTTCCCTCCATTGCAGAAGGCAAGAAGCACAGGCATCTTGTATAACTTGGACATGCTTGTGTTTTCGATCTCCCTTATGAACCGATGGGCCTTGGTATCAAGAAGGACCCTGCCTTCATCAGAAATCTCGCCGATCCTGTCCAGGAACGCAAGATAGTCCCTGAAGATATTAAGCTCTTTTCTTGACCTTATGAGGGAGCTTATAGGTTCATCCAGATAAGTGTACATCTGGAGCCTTGACGGACGCTCTCCTACATGTTCCTTTATCCTGAAGTACTCATCGGTTATCCTGCCATAGGCATCCTTCTTCTGCTCTTCAAGCTTCCTGAAAAGGTCTATGAGCCTTAGGTCAAAGTTTACAAGGCATCCCTCCGGGTAATCCTCCTCTTCAGGTACTACATTCTTCCGCAGCCTTATTTCACCTGCTTCGCCGTTACCTGTAAGGAAAAACGGTACAAGATTGGCTTTCCTGTAATTACCGATGAAATCCAGGACATTTACGTATTTCTTCCCGATGCTTTTCCTGAGCCCTCTTCCAAGCTGCTGGAGAAAGACAGTGGGTGATTCCGTAGGCCTTAGCAGCATGACCATGTCAACATCCGGAACATCCAGACCTTCATTGAACATGTCCACTGAGAACAGAACGTTGATCTCACCTTTCCTGAATCTTTGTATAGCTTCCCCACGCTCCATTGTGTCCTTTGATAGGCCTGTATCCCCGCTAACGACGGCGCAAGCCTTTATCCCATGCTCACTGAAGTAGCCTGCCATATATATGGCGTGCTTTCTTCCTGCACAGAAGCCAAGCGCCCTCTTGCTCCGGTACATGCCATAGTTTTCCATGACAAGGTCAGCCCTCTTGCTTATGCTGAGAGCTTCCTCAAGCTGCCTTTCGTCATACTTTCCCTGCCTGTACAGAATAGCTGAATAGTCCGTGTCATCGAATATCCCGTAATACCTGAAAGGTGACAGCCAGCCTTTGTTGATGGCCTCCCTGAGCCTTGCCTCGTAGATCACATTATAGTCGCAGAGTGCAAACACATCCTGGTTGTCCAGCCTCTCAGGTGTCGCTGTAAGTCCAAGAAGGAATTTCGGCTTGAAATAGCTTATTATATTCAGGTAGTTCTCAGAAACGGCATGATGGAATTCATCTATGACAATGTAGTCAAACTCTGTCTCACTGAAGAGGCTGTCTGTCAGGTACTCCTTCTTTCCAAGCGTCTGCACGGAAGCAAAAAGTATGTCGCAGTCCCTGTACTTGGTGTCGCCCTTGAAAAATCCTGTTGCAGCATCAGGCCTGACATTACTGAAGGTCCTCTCGGACTGAGAGAGGATCTCTTCCCTGTGAGCCACGAAGAGCACCTTCCTGAATTCCCTTGAATCGAAGGCTGCAAGGTAAGTCTTCCCAAGGCCTGTAGCTGCTACCACCAGCCCCTTGTCCCAGCCATCCTGCCTTGATCTCCTCAGCTCATACAGAGCTTCGATCTGTGCTCCGACAGGGCTCGGGAATTCCACGACTGCTGCGTCAAAAGAAGCATCCCTCTTGTCTCCGAACTTTTCAATGTCTTCAAATACCTTAGGTCTCTTCCATTGCCTTGAGTACCTCTTCAGTTCATCATCATCAATTATCCGGGACCGGTTCAGGAAAAGGTCCTCAAAGGTATTTTTAAAATACCTGAAGTCGTCAGGATCATCACGAGAATCCAACCTGTAGTTCCACTCAATCCCGTCAGTGAGTGCAGTCCTTGAAATATTGGATGATCCAACGAAAATCTCACCTTTTCCAGCATTCTCAAAGATATATGCTTTAGGATGGAAGGATTTCCTTTCCACATCGTAAAACCTCAGATCCACCCTGTCGCCCAATGCATCCTTGAGAAGGTACAGGGCCTGCGGCTGAGTTATGTTAAGGTAGTTGCTGCAGAGTATCCTGATGTTCACGCCACGCTCTGCGGCCCCCTTAAGGTCGTCAGTCAGCATCCTTACTCCCGACTCCATGAGAAAAGAGACGATGATGCTTATCTTTGACGACTTTGAGATTGACTCCCTGAGCCTTCCATACAGGTGGTCATCCCCTCCGGTTATGCAGTTCAGGCTAGCCGGCATTCTTCCAGTATCAGTCAATCCCTTCACCTCCGCCATAAATCCTAAAAGCTATCGGATAAATTCAATAGGTAGCTGTTATAATATTCGCACAAATCTCATTTCATCTTAACATATACCACCAGTGTTTATAAGCTTTCCACTGTCAAATATCCTTATCCTGGATGTCACGATTATTTTTTTCAGCATTGAAAAAGCCCGAAAGGCTGGGCCTTATCGAGCTTCAATTCACAGCCAGCAATACACTTGCAAGAAACAGTACCGTTCCAATTGACAAACTCCCAGCGAGTTTTCTGGCACTGATTTTCAGTCATCTTCGTCATCATCATATTTATATATATCAGCATATATCTCATAGATTGCTTCACTGTAGCCCCAGCCAATTCCTGAAGCAACGTGAACAAGCTTTCTTATCCTTTTCTTCAAGGTCTCATAGTGCTCTTTCGTGCCCTTCACATTAAGCTGGTGTGCAAACTCCTCAAACATTCTTACCATGTCTTGATAGAACTGTGCGTCCATATCCCCAAAGGCATTGGTGAATTCAGTTCCGCATTCCACATAGTATAGTGTCAGGTCCATGACCATATCGACAGGCCCGATCTTCTTGAAATCAGACACATAGGATTTTGCAGCCTTCAATGATGGCATCTTCCTCATGCTTTTCGGGAAAAACTCGTTCTTTAATTTCTTTTTGTAGGCTTCGAGCACCTCAGCCTGATATCCTTCACCCGCGAACCGGCTGTTCAGGATTTCCTTTACCATTCCATCTGCCTTGTAAAGGCTTGAAATCAGCTCTATAAGTTCAGCTTGCTCCATACCCTTAAGCTTCTTCTTCAGTTCTGTCATAGTCATCTGCTTAGTCATTCAATCCTCCTGGAACTTACGTACTTTATCCTCAAAAGCATATAAATGGTTATAGCGACTACCTTTTGTTCAGCTCTTTCATCTCAATCTCATCAGGCAGCGAATCATGTGCCTTTATGAACGCATACATCCTCTGCAACGGTTCCCTTGGCTTTACCTTCTTCCTTACCGCATCCTCATATTCCCTTATCCACCTGTCCTTGAGCCCAGACCTGTATAACCTCGAAAGCAACGTGTTTAAGGCAAGTTCTTGATTCCCCTCGCTGTTGTTTGTTTTGTAGTACCTTATCGCATCATCATATTCTCCAAGTTCAATGTTAAGCCAGAAGATCATGTCAACAAGAATACTTATGGCCTCATTCTTCCTGTACTGTTCCATGCTAGAGGGACTGGCATTTTTTGCTTGTTTCGAGAACCGAAGGCTCAGTTCCATCCTAAGAAGATTCCCCTGCTCTATTGCCATAAGCTTTGAATCTGCAGTCACAAACTTGCCCCTAAGCCGCTCCATGATTGCAGAATCAAACATTCCGCTGTCCAATTGGCTATCTGTAACAAAAATGATTGCGGATCTTATGTTTTCAGTGCTGAAACCCTTATGGAATTTCCTCGCAAGTATGGTGTCAAGAAGGTTAAGCTGGCTTATTCCAATTGACCTGAACGGATTGTCAGTGTTGAATATATAGTAACCGCTTCCGTAGGACAGCATTTGAAAAAGCTTCTCCATAAGCTCCGTCGCCTCTGCTCCGTCCTCTCCGTCAAATGGGAAGCTCTGCAGGGCAGCTATATAGTCCTTTACGAGAAATCTCCATTTGGGCCTGTCCTTCTTGTGGACAAAGCTGTTTGGTGCAAAGTAGAACTGGTTATATGCATACTGTATGAACCTTAAGATCTCAGGTTTCAGTACACCCATTTCCGGTCTCTCAACCTTTTTCTCCGCCTTCGATTGCTTCGTAAACCCCTGGATGTCCTTCAGCATTTCGTCCACGTTCTTCTCTTCCTTAAGCTTCTTGGGCATAGCCTTGTACATTTCAGATATGATAAGCCGAAGGTCCTCTTCTTTGTATTTCTTCAGAACATCCCTGACTTCACCTATAAGCATAAAAACTCTCCTGTCATATCTAATTTATAAGATTATCTCATCTTTTCGGCAAGTATTGAATATGGGAAATAAAAAAGGGAGACAGGCCATCTTTTGAACGTACCACAAATGAATAGGTCTGCCTTTTGGATCACCTGTTTGTTGTCTTGTACCTCTTTCCCTCACTGTCATAGGTAATCCACTCACCGACTGGATTCCCATTTTCAAAATGCCCTGACCGCTTTATGGTCCCGTCAGGCCGATACCACTCCCAGTACCCTTCTGGCTTGCCATTGACCATTCTTCCTTTAGACCAGATAGTCCTACCACTGGCATGGTACTTGATCGTAAATCCGTCAATGACTTCAATCTTCTTTTCTTTTACTCCACCTGGCTTTATCAGGTCGCAATTTTCATCGTCCATATCGCTGCTCCTTCAATATATGGGGTCACTTAACCTTCTTTATTGGTATCCATATTTCGCTCCTGTAGTCCTTTTTGCTTGTGTCAGGGCTTTCGTTCCACAGGATCTCCGGACCTTCTTTAACCTCATATCCTGAGCCAGGAAACCATTCTGCATATATCTTGCCCCAGACCTCCTGCAATGCTGAAGGAAATTCACCTATAGCTGTAAATACAGCCCAGGTTGATGCCTTCACCGGCAGCATTGTCCATTTTCCTGCCTCTTTCAGTGTTGTCGCAACACCGATGTACTGGTCCAGCTCAGACCCCTCTGCCCTGTCATCCGAAAAGTTTGCTGAAGCCAGTATTATGCCCTTGGGCTCTGCATCAGATAATCTCTTCAGCTCCAGGATGTCATCCATGGTGAGGCTTGCCCACATTGAGTCCATCCCTCTGTTCACCCCATTGTAGACAAGGGTTATCCTCTTTTTTATACCGATAATGCTGAATGCTTCCTTTTCTACGATCCTTATGTCCATTTCTGATCCTCCTTGAATTCTTAGTTGGAAGGTCATGGGTGAGAATGACTTCAAAGGCATATCCCCTCGCCTGGCTTGAGACGGAGTAATTCCATGAACACTCAAGAATGCCCTGGAAAAAGCATCCGGAGACTCATAACCAAGTTCCAATGCGATGTCAACGACCTTAAATTAGCTTGTCCTAAGCATGGTACCGGCAATGCTCAGCCGCCTTCTCCGTATGTATTCACCAAGTGACATCCCTGAAAGGAATGAGAACATCCTTCTGAAATGATACTCGGAGCATCCGGCTATCCTTGCCATCCTTCCAAAGTCTATAGTTCCTGCAAGGTTTTCCTCGATATACCTCATGGCACCATTCATAAGACCTATGTTATCCACTACCATCACCTCCCTCTAATGAAAATCATACAGGATACATCTTTATTTTACCCGACATTTGGTGTGCGGTGATAGTCGCCTTACCAGGTTCCATCAGCTTTAAAACGATCCATTCGACTTATACTCTCATCAGGTGTTAATATTGAAATAGCGATATAACTGGCAGACAGTCTTAGGAGGAACCATGCAGCAGATAACTATTGGAATCATAATATCGGTCTTTTTGCTTGAAGTGACACTTTCAGCCCTCAATTACAGGAACAGGCTTAAGCCGGTCCCAGAGAACGTCAAGGATGTCTATGACAAGGAGGAATACAGGAAATGGCTTGACTACACCATGGAGAGCCACAGGCTTTCAATGCTCGCGAGAGTAGCAGATACTGCGATCCTCATCGCGTTCCTTCTTTTTGGCTTCTTTCCATACATCGCAGGCCTGGCATCTTCAGTCACCCCTGACAGAAAGCTTCAGACCCTTGCCTTCTTCGGCATATATATGGCTGTCAGCTATATTTTGGGGATCGGCTTCAGGATATACCAGACCTTCAGCATTGAGGAGAGGTATGGCTTCAACAAATCTACTGTGAAGACATTTATCCTTGACCAGGTTAAGTCACTGTTCCTTGCGGTCATCCTTGGAGGTCCTCTGGGATATCTTCTCCTTTCCATGTACCTTGGAATGGGCAATGAGTTCATACTCTACGCCTGGCTGCTGTTCATGTCACTTTCCCTGATCATCAATCTGCTGTACACCAAGGTGTTCATCAGGCTGTTCAACAAGCTCACCCCTCTCCCTGACGGGGAGCTCAAGGAAAAGATAGAAGATCTTGCCAGAAAGACAGGCTATGAGGTCAGAAGCATAAGCGTCATGGATGCTTCAAAGAGGTCTTCCAGGCTCAATGCGTTCTTCTCAGGCTTTGGCAGGTTCAAGCAGATTGTCCTCTTCGACACTCTCATCGAAAAGCTTACCGCAGATGAGACAACAGCGGTCCTTGCCCATGAGATAGGGCATGCAAGACACAGGGATGTTCTGAAGAATTTTCTTCTTTCAGCTGTCCAGACTGCTTTTTATCTGGCACTCCTTACCTACTTCTTGTCATCCGGTGACTTTTCAAGGTCATTTGGCTTTTCAGATATACACCTTGGATTCGCCATGATCCTTTTCGGTATCCTTATGGAGCCGCTTGGGATAATCCTCGGTATCCCTCTTTCGGCTATCTCCAGGAGAGCCGAGTACAGGGCGGACAGGTTCTCGGCCGAAACAACAGGGAAAGAGCCAATGACAAATGCCCTGAAGGTCCTTGCAAAGGAAAACTTCTCAAACCTTACACCTCACCCGCTGGTTGTCATGACATCCTATTCCCATCCTCCTATAAGTGACAGGATATCAGCTATTTCAAGTGTGGAAATAAAAGAAAGACCTGAATAAAAGAAGGCTGCAGCCATTGGAAGCTAAAATATACCAATAGCTGCAGCCTTAATCTTCAATTCAAATAGCATTCACATTCGCATCACTTTGATGCAAAGTCAGATTCCTTCATTTAAGCTTAAGCATTTTCAACTGCTTGTGCTTGATGATGCCGAGGTTGCTGCGATTATTGCTATCACCGCCACCTGTTGGGCTATGATGAGGCTTGTCACGCTGTTTACGAGCGATGCCTTGATTACAGTCGAAAGGCCATTCTTCTTGTATGAGTTCGCAGTCAGGAAGCTGGCATACATAAGCCTCTGGGCTTTTCCCGTTCCGAAGGTTCCGAAGCCCTTTATTGACGAAAGATGCTGGTCAAGCTCCGCCACGTCTTCAACTATCGTATCCACATCAGTCCCGGACAGGGAGAGCATCCCAAGAGTTGCAAGCTCCGGACCGGTCCCGTACTTTAAGCCCCTTTCCTTCAGCTTCTCGTATATCTCAAGAGTCCTCGCAGCCTTCTCTTCGCTTGAGTCTGCACCCATCGCAAGGGCATGGCTCAGCGCCTGAACCGAGTCCCCTGAGAAGAATCTGCCCTTGAGAAGCGTAAAGCATTCCTCAGCCCTTCCTATGGCTTCATCCTCATCTATACCTGACAGCGCAAACAGCACAGCAAAGCCGGCATCCTCGCTGGATGTGAGGAACGGATGCTTTTCCTTCATTTTTT
Organism: Clostridiaceae bacterium UBA6085; assembly: GCA_002428605.1. Lineage (GTDB taxonomy): Bacteria > Bacillota > Clostridia > Clostridiales > Clostridiaceae > Youngiibacter. The sequence continues at coordinate 4,570 of DIXH01000038.1, read as the reverse complement.
TGTATATCCTTTTCGACTTTTCAACGATCATCTCATAGCTGAAGCTGTCAGCCATGTCCGCAATCATGAACGCCGAAAGTGGAAGGTATGGAGAAGAATGGAATTCCTTCCTGAGAGCTGCATAGCTTTCAGTTACCTGATGGAACTTACTCTCAGGGTCCGCTTCAAATGATAGTATGGTAGCCAGAGCCAGAAGCACCGTCCCCTTGAATTCGGACAGAAGCCCCGTATTCTCCTTTATGATCTCCTTGCATTCCCTTATCTTATCATGGTCAGCCTCGATATCCCTCTCTGCGCAAAGTGATGCGCATAGAGGATGCATCTGTGAACTGTCCCACTTGAAGTTTACCTTCAGGATGTCCCTGTTCTTTACAAATAGCTCGCAGTTCCTTAAGAGTGATTCTGTCATAGCGACCCCTCCCGATAGTGTTCGATTATGTCCTTATATTAACTTTACACCAAATGAGTGATTATTGAAATGAACCTGGCGTTATTTTGGCTGAAAGGTACTCTTCACCATGAGGCGCTGAAATGACCTTGTTGTCATTTAAACTCCATGTTCAGCTCCCTAAGCCACTTTTCAGGCTGTGTATGCATAAGCTGGCCATGCCCGGATGACTCGAACACCCTTATCTTCATGTCCGGAAGATACCGTCCCAGGTTCTTTGCTGACCTATAGGCAAACGGTTCCTCGCTTCCCTGCCAGAAGATTACCTCAGCATCCGTCATGAGTATTCTTGGAGGTATCCTGAACCTGTGGCATTCAAGTATGCTTTTTCTCATGCTTTTTCCCGTTATCCCGTCAAACAGCACCTTGGAGGTTGAATCCCTTATCCCGGTTATCCTCTTCATTAAAGGTATGTTTCCACCCTTCTTCATTGCAGTTACCTGAGCCGTAAGCATCCTCGAAGTCACCTGTGCGAATATCCCCATCGGCACGCAGTATGGTGATTCCAGGACAGCCTTGCTCACCCTTACCCTTCCCCTTGCAAGCAACACGATAAGTATGTTTCCACCCATCGAGCCGCCATGTGCGAACTTTACCCTGCCTTCATGGTTTTGAATGATATACTCCTCTATCTTTTTTGCTTCCTCTTCAAGCGAGGCGAATTCTGACCTGACCTCCGGGTCATGCCCGTCAAGGACAGGGATTATCAGCCTGTACTTCTCAGACAGAGGATCAATGACGGTCGCATACTTAAGGTTCCACGAAGTGCCTGCGCCGTGTATTAGAAGAAGCCCTGGATTTCTTAAATCCCCAAATTCAATGAACCTCATTGCCATCACCCCTCACCTCATCTTCTCATAAAGCTTTCAATGTACTGGAAACAAAGGGTGAAATCTTTATTAACCTGGCATGATCACACAATTATTATTAATTATTCCTTATGTCTTTACACCTGTGTTGACAGCTGTCAATCAAAGTCTTAATCTATTGTCATATCATTGACGAAAAGGAGCAAAAAAATGACCATAAGGGAAAAGATACTGAAGCTAAAGGCTGAAAAGGATGCAGTGATCCTCGCCCACTACTATGTGCCAGGGGATGTCCAGGAGGTCGCAGACTTCATCGGAGACTCGTATTACCTCAGCAAGGTTGCAGCGGAAGCGAAGGAAAGCGTTATAGTGTTCTGCGGAGTCTATTTCATGGGAGAGAGCGCAAAGATGCTTAATCCTCATAAGAAGGTGATCATGCCTGACCTGAAGGCGGATTGTCCCATGGCACACATGGCAACAGTTGAAGGCATCGAGGCTGCAAGAAGAAAGCATGAGGACCTGGCTGTTGTCTGCTACATCAATTCAACCGCAGAGATCAAGGCCCATTCGGATGTATGCGTCACATCCTCGAACGCCCTGTCTGTCGTAAGTGCCCTTCCACAGAAGAACATCTATTTCATACCTGACCAGAACCTTGGAAGATACATCTCAAGGCTTGTCCCTGAGAAGAACTTCATATTCAACGATGGCCATTGCCATGTCCATACTTCGATAAAGAAGCATGACCTGCTGAAGAAGAAGGCAGAGCTGCCGGAAGCAAAGGTAGCAGTCCATCCAGAATGCAGAGAGGAGATACTTGAGCTCTCAGACTTCGTCGGAAGCACCTCAGATATCATAAAGTATGTTGAAAAGACAGATGCAGAGGATTTCCTCATATGCACAGAGACCGGAATATTCCACGAGCTCGAAAGGATAGGCAAGGGCAAAAGGTTCCATGCGGTTTCAGGAAGCCAAGTTTGTGCGGACATGAAGCTTAATACCCTGGAAAAGCTGCTTCACGCCCTTGAAACGCTGGACAATGAGCTTAAGATGGATGAAGTCCTCATGAAGAAAGGGCTTCAGCCCCTTGAGCTGATGCTGAAGCTTGCAGGTTCCAAGAAAAATGAAAGAGTATGACGTCATAATAGTCGGCACGGGTGTATCCGGCCTGTTCGCTGCGCTGAACCTTTCAGCTGAAAGGAAGATACTGATCATAACGAAAGGAAAGCTTGACCAGAGCGACTCCAACCTGGCTCAGGGAGGCATCTGCGTACAGCTGGACGAAGAGGATCACGACAGCTTCATGGAAGATACCCTTAAGGCAGGTCACTATGAGAACAGCCGGGAGGCTGTGGACGTTATGATAAAGGGGTCAAGGGATGTGATAAGTGATCTTGAAGGCTTTGGAGTAAGGTTTGACAGGGAGAACGGAGAGTATTCCTATACCAGGGAAGGAGCCCACAGCAGGGCCAGGATACTCCACTGCAAGGATACCACTGGAAGAGAGATCAACAGCACCCTGCTTGACAGGGTAATTGACATGAAAAATGTTGATATACTTGAAGACACTACACTTGTTGACATACTGGCTAAGGACGGAAGGTGTTTCGGCATAGTCGCGAGAATGCCTGACCAATCCCTCAGGAACATATATGCGCAGGTCACGATCCTTGCTACAGGTGGAATAGGAGGTCTTTTCAAGAAGTCCACCAACTATCCCCACCTTACGGGAGACGCCGTTGCAATCGCACTTAAGCATGGTATCCGGGTAAAGGATATAGACTACATACAGATCCACCCTACCGCCCTCTATACGGACAAACCGGGCAGGGCCTTCCTCATCTCGGAATCCGTCAGGGGTGAAGGTGCGGTCCTCCTGGACAGGAACGGGGAACGCTTTACGGATGAGCTTCAGCCAAGGGATGTTGTCACAAGGAAGATACTGGAGCAGATGGAGAAGGATGACATGCCCTATGTCAGGCTGTGCCTGAAGGACCATGTCAGGGCAGACATAAGGGAGCGGTTCCCGAACATATACCAGCACTGCCTCAAGGAAGGCTACGACATAACAAAGGAATGCATCCCCGTGGTCCCTGCACAGCATTACTTCATGGGCGGGCTTGAGGTCGACCTCATGTCACGGACATCCATGTCAAACCTCTACGCCGTAGGCGAGACCAGCTGCAACGGCGTTCACGGGAGAAACCGCCTTGCCAGCAATTCGCTTCTTGAAAGCCTTGTATTCAGCAAGAGAGCGGCACTTGATATCGAGAACGCCTGGGAGAAAAAAGACCACCCTGTGTTCCCTGAGCCGGAGTACCCTGAAAAGGACAAGATGGCAGAGGATGATAAAAGGATGATACTAGAGGAGATACGAAAGGAAGAGGAAGATGCAGAAGAACATTGATGACCTTATACTCTCAGCCCTTAAGGAGGACATGCCCTCCGAGGATATTTCAACAAATTCAGTCATAAGGAAGTACACAAGAGGCCGAGCCTCACTTATCTGCAAGCAGGATGGGATCATCGCTGGGCTTTCGGTTTTCGAGAAGGTCTTCATGCTGCTTGACGGTACCACAAGGTGCAGATTCACAGTTAAGGACGGAGACAGGGTCAGCAAGGGGCAGACCCTGGGAGAAGTCGAGGGAGATATAAGGGTCATACTTTCCGGTGAAAGGACTGCCCTTAACTACCTTCAGAGGATGAGCGGGATCGCTACCCATACAAGAAAGGTAGCTGACCTTCTCAATGGAAGCGGGATAAGGCTTCTTGATACGAGAAAGACCACTCCCAATAACAGGATCTTCGAGAAATATGCCGTGAAGGTAGGCGGAGGCTATAACCACAGGTTCAGCCTTTCAGACGGTGTAATGCTCAAGGACAACCACATCGCAGCCGCAGGCGGAGTTAAGAAAGCTGTTGAAATGGCAAGGGAATACGCATCCTTTGTCCACAGGATAGAGGTTGAGGTCGAAAACTTCGAAATGCTTGAAGAGGCCCTTGAAGCAGGAGCTGACATCATAATGCTTGACAACATGAGCCCCGGTGACATGAAAAAGGCAGTTGGGATCATAAATGGCCGGGCACTCATCGAATGCTCCGGCAACCTTAAAGAGGAAAACATACCAAACCTCATTAATCTTGGAGTTGATTTCATTTCCTCTGGCGCACTCACCTATTCTTCGTCTATACTGGACTTATCATTAAAGAACCTTGAAAGGATACCTTGATATGAATGGAGAAGATAGAAGAAGAAAAATAGTAGAGCATCTGAAAGCCAGCGACTTACCTCTTTCAGGTTCGCAGCTTGCAA